>CAITRH010000683.1 GCA_903894755.1 uncultured delta proteobacterium | reverse complement strand
TGGTGCGGGTCAGCAGCGACAGGATCTGTGGATTGTGGGCCGACAGATACGCTGTCTGAAGCTCCCGCACCATACGTTCCATGGCTTCGCGTCCCTGATGTGCCCTGTCGATACGTTGCGCCTCCCCTTTCTTCGCCCGACTGAGCGAGTCAAAAGCGCCGTACATCAGGACCGCCACCATGGCAAGCACAGTGATAGAAACCAGAATCTCGAGCAGGGTCATCCCCCGCGCCCGGCGCTTCATGGACGCACCGGGAGGCCCCCGTCCGCCGCCCCCAAGTACCCGGAAGCAAACCCGCCTCGGGAGGGATTGGTCACGTACTGCACCACGGTTAGTTCCCGCTCTTTGAACCCCTCATGCCACTTCAAGGTCACTGTTATCCGTCGAATCGAATTCTCGAACAGCACCTTGAGCGCCGGGTACACAATGGAGAAGACCATTGACAGAAGCCCCGATGCACCTCCAGCCCCCATGCTGCTTCCCATGCTTCCCATGCCAAGCGGCCCCATCTGTTGGCCAAGCCCCTGCAACCCCGCGTCCAAGTTGAGTGCTGCGCCCCCGATGGGGTTCGTCATCTCGGGAGGGAGCTTGCCGTCGCCAAACCCTGCCACGGGAGAAAAGCCACCGTCAGCCCCGGAGCTATCCGGAAGCTTGGGGAGGAGTACCTTTTCTACGCGCCACTGGCAGCGAAATGGCTCTTGTTCCTTGTCGTCACAGCACGACACTGACGAGTCGATCTCTTCGATTTCGGGATATCCGAACTTGAGAAGCTTCTCTTCGAGCTCGGTCATGCGACAGCGGGCAATTTGGGCCGCCGACCCCATGTTGGCAGCACTCCGGTTGCTTGCCGAAAGGCCTGCCTGATTGGACAGAATGACCGTGATCACAAGGCCAAAGATGGCTAGCGCCACCATCACCTCGAGGAGAGAAAAGCCGGCCATGGTCACATTGCACCTCGGGTGCAAATCCGAAACCGCTGTCTTCGGCTGGGGGGAGTGGGGTGGAGCGGCCGCGCTCCCCCCACATGTGACCAAGGTCACATTGCACCTCGGGTGCAAATCCGAAACCGCTGTCTTCGGCTGGGGGGGGTGGGGTGGAGCGGCCGCGCTCCCCCCACATGTGACTTGCTTCATCAGAAGGCTCCTGGGTCTTCGCGCTCGGACAGATCCCGTTCATCCCCAATCCGTTCGAGCCGGACAGCCCCCTGGCGCAGCGTGACCTTGCCCGTGAGAGGGGAGATCAAGATTGTGAGCTGAGAGTTGGCCTCTTTGCTTTGCCCGATGGCAAGCTGAATTGACGCGCGCTCTGTCAGTCCTCCAGGCCAGAAGTACAGGTATCCCCTGCCTTGGGTCTTTGGCTCCACATCGTGCCCAGTCTGAATTTCGCGAAAACGAATGCCACGGGACAGCGGCTTGCCGCCACGTCCGGTATCCGCGTCGCCAAACCCGAGCGCTTCAACGGGACGAAACTTGGGCTTGGGGACAGGCGGTCCCTTTAAAATGCGCTCCCCCTCCACGATCGCTTGACGCTCCACCTCGGTCACGGGATCGGCACCGGCCGCTCCACTGAGGTCCTTAGACTGGACCAACATGGGAGATTCCGATTCCTCGAGCCAGACGGTCTGCCCCTCGAAGTCGAAGACCAAACGAAGGTGCTTCGACGTGGCTGTCGCTCGGGTGTAGGCCACCTTGACCGCAGCATTCACCATGGCTGCACTTTTCTTGAGACGCGCCGAGGGGGTTTGCTGAGTCCCCGACACCACGCCAACGGTGAGCATGGCCATGAGCGCACACACGATGAGGACCTCCACCAACGTGAGACCCCGCTGGGCGTTTCCCAATCGTGTGCTGCGCCTGCTCATTGCCGCTACCTCTTTTCCAGTGGGGGGACCCGAATGTCGTCGTCTGTCCCCTCCTTGCGGTCCGGACCGGCGCTGGTGCAGACGATTTCTTCGTCGCAGGTAATTTTGAACTGGATCCCCCAGGCGTCCTTGATATTGGTGGTGGAGTCGATCTCTTTCTCGGCTTTGAGCTGTTGTGGGCTTGGACAGTCGCCGTCCGGGTGGGTCGTGCGGTACAACAGAATTGCCGAGCGGAACTGCGAGCAGGCGGTCTTGGCAAGCTCTTTGTCGGCTGTCGCCTTGCGTTGGAAGATCGCAAAGGCAATGATCCCCATGAGCGAGCCAATGATGCTGATGACAATAATGAGCTCGACGAGGGTTAGGCCTCGAGCGTGCAGACGTAGGGGGCGACGGGAGTCTTTCATGGTTGCTATTCTTCTCCTTGGAAATCGTTGTAACGAGAAACATCATGCCGAGGTGCCCCACGAGGAGCAACGTATGAGGGCGACGGTTCCATCCCTTCACTCGACCCGATCGAGACCAAAAGCGATCCCATCGGGGCCATCACTAGAAAGATCGAAGCCAGCTGTGTCCCGTCGCCCAGGACACACGAGCCTGAGAGGTTTGCCCCAGGCGTCCTTGGGAAGGTGTCGCGCATAGGCTCCAGAAACCAACTCGCCTAGGCTTTTGGGACAAGCGCCCCCGTGATCCGCTCGGTAGGCTGCAATGGCAAAGTACGCTGTGGTCAGGGTTGCGCGGGTCTGACGCACCGCTGCGGCGTGTTCTTCGCGACCCCTGGTGATCCAGACGAGGCCAACGACAGCGACAGCGAAAAGGACCTGACGCGCTCTGGTGCGTCCGAGGGTTCCCAAGAAGCCGCGCTTGCGCTCCCAAGGGAAAAAGACTCTCAGTTCTTTTGAACGACCTAGCATGGCAACCTACTGCACAAAGTCGTTCATCTGAATGAGCGGCATCAGGATTGCGAAGGCAATGAAAGCCACTGCGCCTCCCATCACCAGGATCATCGCGGGCTCGAGGAGACTGGTCATGGCTTGCACCCGCGTTTCGACCTGCGCGTCGTAGGCCCGCGCGACGTTTTCGAGCATGGCCTCGAGCTGACCGCTCTTCTCGCCCACTGCGATCATGTGCGTCACGATCTTTGGGAAATCCTTGCTCCGCTTCAGAGGTCCGGCGATCGACTCGCCCTCACGAATGGATCCGGTCGCCTCTTCGATCACCTTTTCCAGCTTCGCGTTGTCGAGGACATTCTTGACAATGTCCATCGCCTTGAGCAGCGGCACGCCGCTCTTGAGAAGTGTCGCCAAAGTCCGCGAAAACCTTGCAACGGCAAGCATGCTGAAGAGGGATCCAAACACCGGAAGCCTAAGCAAACGCCCGTCTTTCCAGAGACGTCCCTTGGGAGTCGCCAGGAACGTGAAGAATTTCCCAATCCCAAAGCCCGCAAGGCCACCAAAGATCCCCCCCAACAGGTAGGCAAGGAGCGACTCGACCATCACGCCCCCCAGCAGGAAACACGTCACTGCCACAAGAGCTACCACGAGCCAAACAATCTCCTCGATGCTGCGAGTCTTTCCTGTCCCCTTTCTAGCACGCTTGGCTCGTAGTACCGTGTTGAGGGTCACCAGCGATAGGGCAAATCCGAGCGCCTGGTTGGACGCAATGCCGTTGGAAACGGCGATGAGCAGCGACGTGTACCAAGGAAGTGCGCGGTCGAGACTCTCGAAAATGCTGGTCACCTTGGGGACCACCACCACCATCATCATCCCAATGAGCAGCACCCCAATCACCGACATGAGCGCCGGATACGCCAGTGCCGCAACGACCTTCCCCTTGAGTTTGGACTGGTTTTCAAAGAAGTCGGCAAGACGTTCGAGGACCAACTCGAGTGTGCCCGAGGCCTCCCCAGCCGCCACCATGTTCACGTACAAGTTCGTGAAAACCTTAGGATGGGCCTCGAAGGCCTTCGCAAGGGAGCTTCCCTCGTTGAGCGCATCGCGCACCTGAGTGAGCACACGCTGAAGCTCGAGTTTCTCGCTCTGCTCCACAATGGCGCTCACGGCCTCGACCAGAGGAATCCCCGCCATCACGAGCGTTGCAAGCTGACGGGTCATCATGGCGACGTCCGCGGCCCCAATGCGGCGAAACATGGAGCCAATGTCGAGGCTACGAGAGGTCGTTCCTTTGGCGGCCTTCTCGTCTGCAACCGCGCGCGTGAGCAGTACCCCCTCGCGTTTGAGCAGGGTCCGCAAAACCTTGGGATTGTCTGCGTCACGAACCCCGCGGACCTGTTTTCCCGTGGCGGCAACAAGACCGCGGTAGACAAAGACCGCCATGGCTTACTTCGCAGCTCGCAGGTTGCCAACAGAAGGGATCGCGCGCTCAGCAGCGATGTCGATATCCTCCTGGGTTGCAGCAAGGACCTCTTCGACACTGGTCAACCCAGTCAATACCTTGCGCGCACCGTCGTCGCGAAGTGTGTCCATGCCCTGGTCGATGGCGGCCCGCTTGATGGACTGCGCATCGGCGCTACGCAAAATAAGAGGCCCTACAGCGTCATCGATGAGCATCAACTCGTAAATGCCTAGCCGTCCCGAAAACCCTGTGTTGGTGCACTTGTCGCAACCCTTGGCGCGGTATACAGTGGGCCTCCCATGCGTCAGCTCGAGGACATCAGGCTCGACTACGCTTCGTGGGAAATAGCGGCTCGTACCGAGCTCGCGACGTTTGGTGCGCGCTTGAATCCGTTCCTCGTGCAGCCCTAGCTCTTCAAGCTCCAGGCTCTCGATGACGTACGGGACCTTGCAGTGAATACAGAGAACTCGAACAAGCCTTTGAGCCAAGATGCCAATAAGGCTCGAGCGAATCAAGAACGCCTCGACCCCCATGTCGATCATACGTGTGATCGCCCCCGCAGAGTCGTTGGTGTGGATAGTCGAAAGAACCAAGTGCCCCGTGAGCGACGCGTTGATGGCAATTTCCACCGTTTCCTTGTCGCGGATTTCCCCCACCATGACCACATCGGGGTCCTGACGAAGAAACGCTCGCAGCGCGCTCGCAAAGCTGAGACCAATCTTGGTCTGCACATGCACCTGATGAATACCTGGGATCTCGTATTCGACCGGGTCTTCTGCAGTCAGAATGTTGATGTTCGAGTGGTTGATCCGGTTGATGCAGGCGTAGAGTGTAGTGGTTTTTCCCGAACCTGTGGGACCCGTCACCAGAATGATGCCATCTGGACGGCGAATGAGCGTGTCCATGAGCGCGTAGTCGCGCGGACTGAACCCGAGGTCAGGAAGATCGAGCAGCACACTCGCCTTGTTGAGGAGACGCATGACAATCCGCTCGTAGCCGCGGCTGGTAGGGATCGTGCTGACCCGGATATCAAAGCCCTTGCCAGCAATCTTTTTGGTGATGCGGCCGTCCTGGGGAAGTCGTTTCTCTGCAATGTTGAGCGAGCTCTCGATCTTGATGCGCGAGACAATGCTGTTCATGAAGGCGCGTGGAGCACGACGGGCAACGTAAAGCTCACCGTCAATGCGGTAGCGCACTACCGCTTCCTTCTCCTCTGGCTCGATATGGATATCGCTGGCGCGCTCCTTCATGGCCTGCAAAAAGAGCGAGTTGACCCAGCGGATGACAGGAGCCTCATCGTCGGAATCGAGAATATCTCCAGCAGCCTCGTCTTCGGGAGCGTCGCCCTCCTCGCGTTCGAGCTCTTGGCCTCCTGCACTGCGTTCGTAGACCCGGTTGATCGTGTCCACGATGGACTCAGCGCCGGCAAGGGAAACCTGGACCGGTTTGCCAAAGAGAAGCCGCAGGTCGTCGAAGGCCTCCGTATCGAAGGGGTCGGAACAAACTACGTGGACGAAGGCATCGTCCTCATCCACCACCAAGAGCCGATGGACCTTTGAAAAGGAGATGGGGACCTTGGTCGCAATAGGCGTTGCGATAGCCGCTGGATCGAGAGTTGACGCGAGTGGGACCCCTGATTCCTCGGAAAGGGCGCGGGTGAGCGCGGCTTCGTCGGATGCGCCGGAGTTGATCACGAGGTCGACGAAGTTGCCGCCCTTTTCCTTTTGAATGGCTAGGAGCGCGTCGATGCGATCGGCGGCAACACCGGCACGTCGTACGAAGATTTCTCCTAGGAAGCGCTCCGAGCTCATGACGAAACCATGGGTGGACTGTGCGCCACGGCTCAACGCTCGATGCGTTCGATGTTTCGAGCCGGCGGGGTCACGTGAATAGGAGGAGGCGACGGATTCGACGGGGCCACGCCAGGTGAGGCGGGGGAAGCAGGTGAGGCAGGAGCGCCAGGTACGCCCCCTCGCACTGCGGCGGGCAATTCGATGGGTTGGCCCGGTTCGTGGGTGCGAAGAGTCCGGGGGACAGACAACACATCGAGATGGCGTCGTTCTTCGACGGCAAGGTACGCACGCCTTATCTCGTCGACGAGTCCCGAGGTGCGCGAGTAGTCTTTGGGCGGCTGGTACTCGGGGTTGTCAGAAAAGACGAAGTAGTGGTCGAGGAACTCCTGGCGCTCCTGCATCTTGCGTTCGAAAACGGTGCGGAGATCGTTTTGGTCCCGGATGATGTAGGGGGTGAGCATGAGGATAAGGTTGGTCTTTTCCATCTTGCTCGAGCTGCTTCGGAACAGCGCGCCGAGCACGGGGATATCGCCGAGGAGCGGTATCTTGGTTTGACCTCTTACCACTCGGTTTCGGACCAGGCCGCCGATGACCACGGTCTGCTGATCCTTTACTACGAGCTTCGTGTTGGCCGTGCGCTTTGCATAAGGGACTACCCCGAGGCTTCCCTGAGCCTGCTCGCCGAGGACATCGGAAATTTCTTCGCTTACGTCGAGACGGACTTCGTCGGAGTCGTTTAGATGGGGCTTGATCTTGATCTTCGTTCCGATGTCCTGGCGGGGGACCGAGCCCATACCGAGGGTACCGAGGCCGCCGAGAGCTCCAAGAGCGGAGGCCGCGCCTGTAGTGCCGGTCTGAGGCATCGCAAACGATGTGGAGTTTTGCTGGAGTGGGATGTTCTGGCCCACGCTGATCTCGGCATCCTCGTTGTCGGTCGCTAGGATATGCGGCGTCGCAAGTACGTCGGCGTCGCTGCTTCCGGCAAGCGCGTTGATGAGGATACCAAAGGCGGGAATCGAAAACCCGGTCCCCAGGAGGTTCTCCGAGCCGGGGAGCCCCGGACCACGCACGCCGAGGGCGAAGGCGCTGAGGGTCGTGTCGGCAGGGGTCGGGACTCCAATAGAGCGAAACGGATTGAGACCGCCGTACAGGATCGATTGCCCCGTACCGACCGGACTGGTCTGCACATCCCCGGCGTGAAAGGCAACGCCGAGCTGGTCTTGACGGGTGATGGAGAGGTCCATGATCACCGCTTCGATGAACACCTGACGCCGAGGCTGGTCGAGACGGTCGATGACTGCCCGCAGAGCACCGTAATCGCGCAGTGACGAGGTGATCACCAGAGAGTTGGTGGCCTTGTCGGCGCTCACCTTGATGCCAGACTCGAAAATGCTTCCAAGGGCAACGGCCCCTCCGGGTTTGGCTGCGGTCTGCCCGACTTGAGTGGCGCCCGAGATGATGTCGTTGAGGGTCTTGGCTAGGTCGATGGCCTCGGCGTGTTGAAGCGGTAGTACATGGATCTCCCCCTCGCCCGTGTGGGGAACGTCGATGCGTTTGACGAATTCCAGGATTCTCAGGTAGGCGCGCTCGGTAGCGATGATGATCAGGGAATTGGTGCGGTCATCTGCGATAATTTTGGCGATATGCAGGTCGCTCCCGATGCTTCCCGCCTTGGCGGCCCCCTTGAGCTCGAACACGTCGTTGAGCCTGGCCGCGATGTCGGTGGCGGCCATGTAGTGGACCGGCTCGAGCCAGATTTGATCGCCGGCCCCCCCCACGTCGATGTCATGTACGAGCTGCATGAGGCGGCGAATGTTGGTGCCTGTGTCCGTGATGATCAGGAGATTTCCAGGCCCATACACAGTGATGTCGGCGTCCTTGGACTTGAACTTGCCAAGCACGGTGGCGATCTCTTCGGCGGTCACATGGGAGAGGCGGTGAAGGCGGGTGACGAAACGGCTTTCCGTAGGGGTGGTCTGCCCCGGACTGTAGATGGGAGTGTTTTGTGTTGCGACACCTGGGGTCTCGACGATTTTTAGAAACCGTCCGTGAGGGATCACGGTCAGACCGTTGGTCTCGAGGATCGACAGGAACGCTTGATAGGCTTCGGCCACGGATATTTTTTGCGGTGAAAAGACCGTGGCTTTGATGTTGCGGATCTTGCCGCCGAAGATGAAGCGCTTTCCGGTGAGCTGCCCAACGACCCGAACGAGCTCGGCCAGGTCGGCGTCTTCAAGAGAGAACGCTACGCGGTAGTTGGGGTTTCGAGGTTCGTACTCGACCCCGCCCTCAAACTGCTTGAGGTCCGTCGTGTCGGCCTGAACACGCTTTTTTCCAGGCTTCGCGCCAGGAGCAGGAGCACCAGGACCCGCGGGAGCGCCGGGAGCAGCAGACGCTGATGCGGACGGGGCTGCGGAGGCGGAAGCAGCTACGGACGGGGCCGCGGCTACTCGCCCTCGGGGAGACCCACGCCTTTTCGTTTGAGCGAGCGGCTCGCCACCGAGGGCGACAATCGCGGCGGTCGACAGGAGACAGACAAGAAGCGGTTTGAAGGGGTGCATCAGCTTCGATCGCGTTTGGGGAGAGTCGGCGGGGGCTTGAGACTTGACGCGGTGTCAACGGCAGTTGCGCTGGGTGGACGGACCGCGCGATCGACCACCACGGAGGCGACGACAGTTAGGGTTCCTACGAGGATTACGGAGGCGCCCACCATAGCTGCGACCGTCACGAGGGTACGTTTAAGAAGGGAAGGCTCGGTTTGAACAAGCATGGCTCTCACTTGATGTTGAAGTCGAGATTGACTGCCTGGCCGCGGCGGTTGACCTGCACCGTGAGGTGGTCTGCCGTTCGCAGTCTCGCATAGGCCTCGAGCGCCTTTTCGGGGCTCGCCATCTCGAAGCCGTTGATTTTCTCGAGACGGTCTCCGTTCTCCATGCCGAGCACGCCAAGCAGCGTATCCGGACGGACTCCGAAGAGGCGAATTCCCACCACTTTGCCGTTCTCCTGCTCTGGGACAATGCGCGCTTGCCGCATTAGATCGGCCTGGTTGTCGAGAATGCGGTCCACCACGCTCCGGTCGATGTTGAACTCCGTGCCGCTCACACGGACCACCCCTTTGGAGATTTCCGGAGGCACGGGCGACGCTCCCCCAGCAGGAGCCGAGGGAAGCTGGGGCGGCGGCGGCGGCGGGGGAGGTGCCGACGGGGTGCCGGGCGGACGAAACATGGTGGTCTGACAGAGCGCAGTTCCACTGGTCATCCAGACGCGGTCCCAGGCGATGTACTTGACCTGCTTATTGCCCACCTCGCCGCCCCGTCGACGAAGGAGCGACTTGCCGTCAGCTCCCGTGGAGAACGCCGCAAAGGACCAATCGGGATCGGTCGATGCGGTGATCACAAGCAGCTTGACGCCATCGCATGGCGGGGCTGCGTACGGGTCGACGATAGTTGGCACGGGGGGGGCGGAAGCGGACGGCTCGGGCGCGGGAGGCGGCTTGTTCAAGGCGCCGGTGACCGAGTCGAAGGGATTGCGTACGATAATCGATTCAGCGCTCACGGTGCGCGAGGGGACCGAGGACTCGGCCGAGGCGACGGACCGCGTGACGGGCGGAGCGGCGGCGAGCTGCTTCTCGTCGGCGCCGAGTCCGGCCCCCACGACCTGGGTGATGCCCTGTGCGTTGAGCAAGGCCACGCTTCCCACCAGAACCAGCGTGACCGCCCAGAAGTTGCGACGAAGGAGTTGATCGGGTGCCATGGAATTGAGTTCCGTCGTAGCGTTTGCGAGCGTCGTACCACAGCGGGCGATGGCGGGTTTCGCGGGGAACCCGAGTCAGGAGTGCGTCACGTTGGCGCCGGCGACGGAGCCGGAGTGCGACGCGTGCCAAACTGTCAGGCGGGTTTGTTACGGCGTGGGCGGCACGGGCGGAACGGGTTTGAGCTCCCAGGTGATGAACTTTGCGGCCTCGGGGACGTTCTCCTTGAGTTTCGCGCAGTCTACGTGGAGGGCCCAGTGGAGGTCCTCGAGGATGCAGCTTTCGGTTCGGGCGTCGATGAGGTAGCTACGGTTTTCTTCGAGGGCAACGTGACCGATCGGAGGGTCCGGTGTGGCAGTGGGACGGGACAGCATCTTGGAACATCCCGAGTTAGCTGCGAGGCATGCGACGACGAGGGCCAGTTGAACGCGTGTTTTCATTTGGCTCGTTGCAATGCCACGCTTTTTGGCCGGAGGTCGTGGTAAAAGCGTCGAGCGAGGTCTGAGGAAACGGTTGATCCGCGGAGCATTATCCGAGCCATGGCAAAGCATAGGAAACGCACTCCGAAGACAATCCGGAGTCCCAGAAAGCGCGTCAAGACCGCACCATTCCAATGGGAAAGCGAGCCAACTTACGACCCCGAAGACCACGAGGAGATCGTAGAGTGCTGTGGCGAACTCTACTGGGCCGTTGATTTCACTGGGGCCGGTTTCCCTATCGGAGTTCGGGTATCGGAGATGCGGGAAATGGACGAGCGAGAAGCAAGACGTCGGAATGCCGGTTGGGCCGAAGCAAAGCAGTTGCTTCGAGACGTTTTCAGCGACAGACCCGATGTCGACATCGGTCGAGTGATCAAGATTGGCGAAGGGCTATCGCACGAGGTATTCGCCGGCAACGTCGAATGGACCGTCCATCAGGAACGCCAATCGGAGACCTATGCGGTCTGTCTGCCGTCGCGGGATGCGGACCCTCAACGATGTGAGCGGTGCGCTCGCGAACGCCTCCTGCTCGATCACATCTCCCGTCAGACGATCGGGATTCGCGTTCCAAAGATCTTCGCGGTAGTCCCGACACAAAGGGGCGACGCAATAGTCCGCCCCTACTTACGTGGAATACCACTCAATTTCCGCTCGGGCACCCAACCGGGGGTGCGCCCCCCAAACGTTGTCGCTGAGGTTGCGGCTGCCGTTCACGCGATAGACGTTTCCGATTTTGAGCTGTCAAAAAGCTACCCCACGCGACGCGCTCACGCGGAGGCTGTGATGACAGTGTTTCGGGACCTACCAGAACTCGCCGAGTTCGCGCAGTGGACAGGTTGACCAGCTTCCTCCAGAAACCTCCTCGACGCTTGTACATGGCGACCTCCTCGGGCAGAACATTCTGCTCGACCCAGGTGACAAGCCCGCAGTGCTTGACTGGGAGCACGCTTTTTATGGCGATCCCGCTTACGACCTTGCGATCGTTACCCGCGGACGGCGCGAGCCAATTGAACTGGTGCGATTGGTCGAGACGTATAAAGCCAAGGGGGGAACAGCACTGAAGGCCTCGGATGTCCGACTGTACGAGCTATGTCTCGTTACCCAATGGTATCGGGACGCGCGCGAGGGGCGCGGTAGCCCTCAAGACGTCGTGTCGCGGCTTGGCCAGATGAAAAACGTGCTGCGCATGGCTCACGCCGACGACAAGAAGCCCCGTTGACTGCGCATTCAAGGAGCTCACCCGCGCCATCCAGGGCGACGAGTCCGGCGGTCGAGCGCAAGATAGACAGCAGGGGTTGTGAACAGCGTCTGAACGTAATGACGGAGGCCATCCAAGTCACTGTGGACAATGGCAAGCACCGTATCGCGCGCTGCGGCTGCCCCCTTGGCCTTCGTGCGGGCCGTAACTTCGGCCGCTTCGAGCGCGTCGAGGTTCTTCGTAACTAAACCGCGCCCATCTCGAAACCCGCCATTCCCGCAATACTCCGTTTTGGCCTCGATGTTGTCCGCGTGATGGATTTCGACTCGCACCCGTTCGTCGGCTGGGCCCTGAAGCGCAAAGAAGACCTCAGTCCACGCATCCCCCACTGGAGCTTGCAGTCGGCCGTCCTTGATCGTTCCTGCTCCCGAGACCTCTTTGACAGTCACTCGAATGTCCCGTCGGTCGGGAACCCGTCTCCCACGAGGTCCGTTCGGGTGCAGTTCCGCTGCATGCGTGGAATTATGCGGCCTCCGCGAGCTCGGGAAGGGGGGCCGGAACCGTTCGTTGGATGCGAGGAACGGGCTGTTCTCACGGTGCCCAACATTAGAGCCATTTTCAAGGGGTTCCATGACGGTTGGTTTGGTCCCTGGGACCATCCCTGGGACCATTGGGACAATCGAGGACGGAAGGGCTGGGAAGGGGGTCTCACTAGATCCGACGAACAGTTCTGCCGTCCTCAAGTACCCTTCTGTTTCCGCGAAATTGGCATGTCCCAGGCGACGCTGTATTACCAGGGGAGGATCACCACGGAGTGCCAGCCATGTTCCGTAGCTTGCCCTCAAGTCATGCCCACGGGCTTGCAAATTCGTGGCGGTAGTTTCGAACAACTCCGGTCGAGTAATTCCAGCTGTCTTTAGCGCATCCCGCAATCTTCGGGATATTTCCAAAGGAATGGCAAACACAAGGTCCTCCGGTTTACCTTCAGCAGCCCTGGCAGCAAGCAGTGGGGGCAAGCTTTCTTCGATGGGAATGTGTCGGGTTCTCCTTCCTTTGGTCGGTCGGGTCCCACCAGTCTTGGGATCAAATTGCTTGGTCACATGGATGACACCACGCGTGATGTCCACATCACGCAACCGAAGACCTCGCGCTTCATTTATCCGCAAGCCTGTCAGTGCGAGGAAAACAATAGCAACGCGGATCTTCAGGGAGATATCCTCGCATGCTATTCCCTGGGAAAATTCACTGGGATAAAGCCACTGTTTATCCTGGCAAATCTTCGAGGGCTCTGGGCCCTTCACCCCATCGGTAGGGTTGTTGGAGCGAATTCTGAAAGCCTCAATTTTAGAGCTGACCGTATTCTTGAAGATGAGTCGGACGATGACCCAAACCCCTCGAGCAGTTGAGTGGGCCAGTCCCCCTTGCAATACCCGCCGGTCCAGATGTTCGACGAAGGCACGGAGCTCCTTCGCCGTAATGGCGCCGAATTGTTTAGCTCCAAGCTCCGGAGCTACATTGACACGCCAGTTTATCTCGTAGCGGTCTCTGGTCGGCCCTTCTTGAAGGGATTCAAGCCATTTTACAGCATATTCAGAGACCGTAGGGCCCGAAGTGAATTCAACGGCGCCGGTGGGAGAACGCCCACACCGGGGCTTGGCAAAAGATGAAGGCGGGACTATCTTCTGGCGCATCGGAAATCGATCCTTTCCGGTCAAGCCCGTGGCCGCAGCCAACGACCACGGGCGCTTTTTTGAAACATAGGGCTGAAACGCCCATCATCAACCCCTACGATCCCCTTTCAAAGCTGCCTCCGCAAGGAAAAACTTGGGGTGAGACCACCCTACGGTGCAGTCCTATAGCCAGCAGCGGCGATCGCCTGCTGGATGATGGCATCGTCGTTTGCTGGGGAAGAGGAAGCAGCAGTGCGTTTGCTTTTTTTCTCCCGGTGTCTCCACCAGATCTCGATAGGGACACGCACAACCTCTGACCTCCTGACACGATCCAGCGCGATCTTGACGGTCGACGACGTGGCGCAGGTCACCGTCGCATTCACTTTTTGCTTGACATCATCTCTTGGAGCTTCTCTCGACTGGGCCGTTCGGCGAGCCGAAAGCGTACGTTGCGCAATCTATCTGTAAACTTGAGGTTT
>CAITRH010000682.1 GCA_903894755.1 uncultured delta proteobacterium | reverse complement strand
CGGTTGTGTTCCGCAAGGCCTACGACGCGATTCACACGCCGCACCGCGCAACCAATGGCGACCTTGAGTACCTGCGTATCTTGCACCACGCGGCAAGCACAATGGAGGCGGATGTGGAGGCTGCGCTGTTGCTTCTGTTGGAGGAACTCAGGCCCATCACAGCAGAGGCGGTCAAGGCGCTTGTGTCCCGGCGATGATCGCCAGGGGTCGTGTCTTCGGTTTTCCCCTTACGGGCTACCGGTGCGCCGTGGACTCCCGGAACTCCCCCGGAACTCCCCGGAGCGACTGGCAAAGGTACGCGAAGATCTATGCTATTTGGGGAGGACGGCGAACGGTCGCGGTGCTTAGAACAAGTATTTCCTAGGGAGTCCCTAACCTCCCGGGCCACCTGGCGGCCAATGCGCGTGGCATCGCCCACGTCAAGGTCTAGGGGGCGAGTCAAGTGATGGCCGAGACGCAGGAACCTATCCGCCGTGAGCTGGTCCCACGAACGCACACGGCCTTTGACGGCATTCCATTTTATGATGAGGAGCTTCAAGTGGCGCAAAGCCATGCGCATCGCATTATGGTGTTTGATTTCGGAACGATCTTCGGCGCCATTGCCCAAGAAGTAGCTCGCGGCTGAAGTCCTTGGACACTCAAAGGAGCTCCTCGACGAGCACAAAGTGGTGTCCGTGACGTCCCTGCGTTCGGCGGTCGCCCTCCACGGTTCTCCAGAATCTTCACCTTCCCATTTTTCCAGCAACTTCCGCTGGGCAGGACCCTATCCCACGCGAAGAGCCCGGCCCCCACGGTTGCCCAGAAACATGGGAGGGGGCCCGCCTCGAGAACGCGTCATCGCACAAAACTTTGAAATCATGTATTTTATCCGAAGTGGTCCCAGTCTACGCGGTCCGATGACGCACCGCGTCTGGGACCGAAACCTCTATTTAAAGATATTCCCCGTGTCCCACTGAAATTGTCTCACTACGTCGACTCCCAGCACACACCGTTCCGTAAGTCATCGAGTTCGATCGGGACATTTTTTACGTGACGCGGGGATTCTCTTAATAGAGGTTTCGGTCCCATCAGCCCATCCGAGGGCCCTATTCCGCTGAGTGATCCTCACCACGATGCGCGTGAAGCTTGGACGACACCGCGTCGGGGATGGCTCGGCCGCCTGAAAGATACCGAGTCAGAGTTCGAGCATGCGGGCCGTAGCGCAGATCCCCCCCATCCTTTGCACGAAGTCGAGCAGATCCAGCGCACTCATCGTTGCCGTGTTCGGCCCCCGAAAGGCAATATCGTGCTGGACTGCTCCGAGGTTCGGCCAGGGGTCCCCGAGCGTGGCGAGCGCGTCGAGGTGCTTCATATTGTCGAGCCCGCGGATGGCCCACTTCTGTCGTTTCGCTGACCATGAGCATAACAGTGTCCGAGCAATCGGGGCCTCGACGAGGTTTGCGCTTCTCTTCCAGGTAGATGATCTCGATGATGGAGACGGCGGAGACAAGTCGTCGCGCGGAAACCCGGCCCATATTTCGCTCAGCGCGTCGTCGATCGTGTCGTCGGAGGGAGCCGATCCAGATTCCGCAGGAGCCCACGCACCGGGCGCAGCGCCACTGTCGTAGCCGGTTGCCCTGCCGTCGCCGGCACCGCGGCGGGCGGGCTCGGTGTCTCGAGAGATTCGGTCTCACAAAGCACTTCACGTCTCGAGGGCTGCGCCGGACCTTCTAAGACCTGGCGCGGGCGGCAAGCGTGGAGAGGCAGGCTGATCTAGTAGCTCGCGGCGGAAGTCCTTGGACACTACTCACGACACCCGCGACCCAGG
>CAITRH010000681.1 GCA_903894755.1 uncultured delta proteobacterium | reverse complement strand
GTCTGTTCAGGGCGGCGAGGCTCGTAGGCGCGTGCAAGCATACCGGCCTTCCCAAAGAGAACTCCGTGCCACGAAGAGAGGGCGTGTTTCGGGGCAAATCGCGCATACCAAGGGTGTTCTAGCCATTCGAAGGGGTGTCCCGGACAGGTGCTCGGCGGCGAGCCAACCGAGGTGATCATCACCTCGGTTGGCCAAAGCCACGGACACGTCTATTATGAGAGCGACGTGAATTCCGCTCCAATGAGTTCAATCCGGCGAAGAGGGTCTCAGGCAGTTCAGTCAGCGACTCTCCACGTTGTAGGGTATTCCACAGACTACGGCCTCGCTCGCTACGACGTTGGCCTGGAGGAGGAAGTCGGTGGGGACACTTGAAACTTTGGGCGGGACACCCCTAGCAAGTTGATGATGCCGCCCACGATCTTGGCGAGCTCGTGGTTCAGGTCCTTCTCCGTCAGGTAGAGAAGTGGAATGGACACGTCGTGCGCAAACTGCACGTTGGCCAGATCCGTGTAACGCCAAAGGCAATCACTCAGTAAAATGGGAGCGATGAGCAACTCCCCGCGTTGCCATCGCTCCAGGATCTTCGGAAGCTCCTTCGTCGAGATGAAGTCCGACGCGAGGAAGGCCGGTGACACCAGGAGGATGGCCAAGTGCGACGCCTCGAGCTCGCGGAAAATCTGCTCTTCGAAACGTCCGCCCGTGTTGATGAGCTTGTCGTGCCAGATGCGAACCACGCGCTGACGGACAAGAGGGGCGAAGAAATCCTCGATCATGTCCTGCCACTTCTCGTCCTTTCGAGAGTAGCTTATGAAAATCTGCCGAACGGATTCATCCATATCCATGGGTACGTTTGCTCCTCTCTAGCGCCGAGCCGTGCGGATCCGTTGGTCACTCGCGGGACCATGTGCGCGAATGTTCGAGATAGGCCTCAGCGAGCGCTTCGTAGCGGTTGACACCGGGCCCTTCGAACACCACAGCTCGGCGCGTGCCTTTCCGAACACCGCGCGATGCCCGCCGAGCTCCTCGACCCGACACGGAGCCGTCAGCACATTCGAAAAGACCGCATCCGGCTGAAAGAACCACACTCCACGGAAACATGGTGCGAGGATAGCACGTTCGCTTCGAACCGATCGCACTCGCCGAAGCTCCTATCCTAACGGACGCTGGCCCAGAACGCTGGCAAGAAGCATTGCCCGCGACAGTTCGGGCTGTTGAATTGTATAAGGCTCCCCATGTTTGTTTCCTCTTCAAGGAAGAAGACCTCCAAAAGCTCTGGCGATGAATGGATTGGAGGTCGATTTCGCCTACATTGGTATGTTCGTGACGGTGAAACCCCTTATCGCCCAGAAGTGGTTATCTGGATCGATCAAGAGTCGAGCATTCTCGGCCTTGATGTCCTCAAACCACAGGAATCAGAGGACCGGCTCGCGGACCTGCTCGAACGATGTATCGTGCATCCTGCCGTGGGTCTCCCTCGCCAACCTTCGTCCATCCGGGTGGCGACCCAGGCCGTTGCCGATACGCTGCGTCCCCGTTTTCCGTCCATGCGAATCCGCGTGTCGCCAACACACGAGCTTTCGGCCCTCGCGCATCGGATGGAACAGGGGCTGAACGGGGATCCTCGCCGGGAGGAAAGCTATCTTGAAGGCGGATGGATACCAGCTCCGGTGGTTGCGGGCTTCTTTGAAGCCGCGGCCCACTTTGGCACTGTTGCACCATGGACCATTGTGCCGGGTTATGGGAGCCTCCGCCTGGACATTCCGACGTGGAAGCGAGAGGGGCTCTTTTTGTCCGTGATGGGGCAGATGGGGCAGGAACTCGGACTCGCTCTCTTCGACGACTATGAGACCTATGACCGCCTCGTTCGTTCGACTCGATCCACGAGGCCAACCCGCTTGCCCGGACGGATGTTCGGGTTCGCTTTCATGGCCGCGAGTCAGCTCCCCGGCACCATGAGACGTGAGGCCATGCGACATGGTTGGAAGGTGCTCGATGCGCAGCACTACCCACACATCATGTTCGTCGAAGGTGACCTGTCGCGTAAGCCTCTCACCAAGGACGATATGACTCTTTTATCGGCAGCAACGGAGACCGTGAGTCTCTTCTTCGACCAGCATCCTCAGTGGCCATCAAGGCCTACAAGGGAACGCTTCGTCTTGCAAGACGGAGTCGAAACCATCCTCACGGCACCATACGCGTGACCGTGCTCAGTGTTCATCGTTGAGCCTTCGCTACCTCCAGGACTCCATCGCCGTCGCGAGACGGGACTCGGTCGTGTTAGGTTCGGCGGGTGTCTTCCATCTGGGATCGGCTCGTGATGTGGCTCCGCTCCGAACCTGCTTCGGCGCCTTTTGACGCCGAAGGGGTCAGCACGGCGTACGATGAGGAGGTGCTTCCGCGACTGCTGAGGGCGCTCGCCAGTCCTTCGCCGATCATCGTGAGGGCGGCGTGTAGTACCGTACGCAAACTGGGAGCTGCCGCTGCCCCTGCCGTACGGATCCTCACGGTCATTGCCGAGTCGCCTCTGCCGCGAGGAGCGGACATCCAGCTGGAGTACGCTCGAATGGACGCGCTTCATGCGCTCGGCGACATCCTGGCGGAAATCGAGCGGGTCCGGCAGCGGGAGATAAGGTTGAAGGAGGACACGGCGCGAACAGTTGCTGCTCGACGCGGAACGCAGGACCGCTTTGGTCCAGGCGGAGGCCCAGGCCCGAACTGCCGAGGCGGAGGCCACGCGGGCAGCAGAAGACGCGGTGTTCGAAGTGCGACGCCTCCAAGCAGCAACCCGAGGGGAGAACGATCCCAAGGTCCAAGAGGAACACAAGACCCTGGCAGGAGAAGAGGCCCAGCTCGATCCAACCTTGTCCTTGTTGCTCCAGGCGGTGAGGGATCCGGATTCAGGCGTGCGGGAGGCGGCTTGGGACGCCTTCGGAGGGCTCCAGGATCAGCCGCCCGCGGTTCTGGAGGCTGCACGTGTTGCATTGTCCGACGAGGAGCCCGCAGTGCGACGTGCGGTTGCCCGTGCGCTTGGACGCAGGCCCGTCTCCTCATGCTCATAGACCACGAAACTCCTCGGACCGAAGCGGGATACGCCCGTCCAGCGCGGCGTCGATGGTTTGCACGATTTCGGGCGCGAAGGCGCGTAGAACGCGGAGCTTCCATATTAATTCAATAGGTTAGGAGCCGATCAGAGGAACCGACGGCGGGGGCAATGAATTTATCGCTTGACATGTGAGGCAGGACGCCGACTGAGACGATGCGGACGCGCAGACATAGCCCTCGCGGCTGTGCGCAAACGGCGGAGATCGCGGTCCGTCGTAGCCATTGCAAGGAATATGCGCTCGGCATTGCGTGGGTCCTTGGCGATGGGACCTGGGGACGTGCGCCTCGGGCACCCCGTCGGTGCGGGAGAAGACCTTGCGGCATGGACAGCCTTCGATCCGAGCCTCCATCCCGTGGGCCATCATGGAGACCGATGCGGAGATCTTCACCCTCGGTCGGGAGAACCTGCTCGATCACTTCGACCGCGGCCATCCGGTGGCGCGCAAGGTTGTTTCGCACTTGGCCCGCCAAGTGGTCCGCCAGCTGCGCTTGTTGAACTTCCGTCTCCGCGAGCACGTCGCCCTCGAACGCGGTGAGCTCGATCGAGCCCACACCGCTCGCGTGGTGCTGTAATTAGTCGGCCTTCGAATGCCGCCTGGCTTCCTTCGAATGCCGCCTGGCTTCCTTCGAATGCCGCCTGGCTTCCTTCGGATGCCGCCTGGTTTCCTTCGAATTCCGCCAGGAGGCACTGCGTTGCCTCCTGGTTTCCTTCGGATGCCGCCTGGTTTCCTTCGGATGCCGCCTGGTTTCCTTCGAATGCCGCCTGGTTTCCTTCGGATGC
>CAITRH010000680.1 GCA_903894755.1 uncultured delta proteobacterium | reverse complement strand
GATTAGACGCTGCCAACGCAAAAAAGGTTCACGCTCCGGTCTTTTTTTTTCTGCGTGTCCCTCCGCTCAGGTCGACAACACTTCGGACTGGACGCTAATCAATTACCAACGGCTGGTGTCAACTCGAACTATGCCTGTCCATCCCACGCCTCCACACGCTGAGTCAAGGAAGATCTGCGTTTTCCAAAATGGGTTTGGTTTAAACCAAAGCCATTCTCACGGCCCGTTCGACACGTGCGAGCAGATTGCACGGGTCATAGGGTTTCACGAGGTAGTCGATGGCCCCCCAACGCAAAGCTTCCAGGATCGTGCGTTCTTCTGAACGTGCCGAAAGGACAATGACTCGGATACGCCGCCAGCGAACATTCTTCTTCAGCTCCTCAAGCACCCCGAGCCCTGCCGAAGGGCTCGTCAGGTCGAGGAGCGCCACCTCTGGCAAGGGGACGGTGTGATGGAGAAGCCCCGCGACCTCACGTCGGCTCGCAGCCTCGAGGCACCGGAACCCGCCCCTTTCAAGGTCGCTTACCAAGGATTCGCGGAGACAGATGTCGTCTCTCACGACCAATACGCAGGTGTTCCCCTTCCGCATGGCACGAAGCGGTAGATCGACGGAGGCACGCGGTACAGTGGGATGGCGTCCCAAGGCGCCCGAAGTCGTCCCAAGGCGCCCGAACGGTCAGGAACTGGTACGCACTGTGCTTGGCGGCCCGATCGAGCTACCGAGGCAGGCGCTCCAACGCGTCCATGGCTTCCCGAAGGCGCCGATGACAGGGGTCACTCTCTGGACAGTGCTTGAGCACGAAGCGCGCCGTGCCCAGCACGTGGACCGTGCGAGGCATTGCAGGAAGGGTGGGTTCGTGCAGGTAGCGGTCCAATGTCTTGGTTCGGGCTGTCCCCTTGGCATCGATGTACCAGCTCCACAGACCGATCTTTTCTGCGAGGTCGACCTTGCTCTTGCCACAAACGACCTCCCAAGCGAAGACGGCGACCTGCATCACTTCCACGTGCAGTCCGCGCACACGTTGTGTCTCGTTGGGCAGCTCGACGCTATCGGACTGCGCTATCTCGAGTGCTGCAGCCCGCTCAATCCGTGCGAGCAGGTCACTGGGCTCGTACGGCTTCACCAGGTAATCGATGGCGCCCAAGCGCAGCGCCTCCAGGATCGTTTCGGCCTCTGAACGCGCCGAAAGCACGATGACCCGAATGCGCTGCCAGCTAGGGTCCCGTTTGATGTCCCCTATCAGGCTCAGTCCAGCCAAAGGACCGCTAGGCATCCTCAAGTCGACCAGTGCAACCTCCGGGATCCGTTCTGCGCTCTTGAGGACCGCTAACGCCTCCACTCGTTCCGTCGCTTCGAGGCACCGATACCCGCCTGTTTCGAGGTCGATCGCCAGCGCATTGCGAAGGTCCGACTCGTCTTCCACAATCAAAACGCACACGCTCTCATTTGACATGAGGCCTCCTCATTGCGCCAATGCCATGGGCAAGCGCACGCTCACCGTGGTTCCCACCCCTTCCTTCGAGTCGACCTCGAGGCCTCCGCCCATCTGGAGGAGCAATTGCAGGCAGATGTAGAGCCCAAGCCCGGTCCCCTCGATGCGCGTGGCGCCGCGCAGACGAGCAAAGGGCTTGAACAGTTCGGGAACCTCGCTCGACGCAATCCCAATGCCGCTGTCGACCACTGCAACGGTCACCTGGTGCCCCTCTGTCGTTGCCTGGATTTGTACATTACCGGACCGAGTATACTTTGCGGCGTTGCTCAGGAGGTTCAGAAAAATCGTATCCAAGTGTTCTTCGTCCGCGAGCACCTCAGTGGTCGCGTCGATGTTCAGGGAGATGCTGACTTCAGGGGCGAACAGTCCGAGAAGTTGCTTTAGACAACGGTCCACGATGGGCTTTACAGGGACCGCCGCGAGCGTTGGAGGGCGCATCCCTGACTCGGCCCGGGCGAGGTCAAGCAATTGATGGGTCAGATGGAGCATGCGTTGCGAGTTGCGGACGAGGACCTCGAGGTGCTCTCGCTGCGCGGGAGTGGGTTGCTCGCAGCGCATCCCCTGGTCGAGGAACCGGAGGTACGCTTTGATGGCGGTCAAGGGGGTGCGGAGCTCGTGGGCAATGAAGTTGTAGAAGTTCCTCATGACCTGCATGGAGCGCTCGAGGGCAGCTGTGCGCTCTTGCACCTTGTGCTCCAGAGTGTCGGTGTGAGCGCGTTGTGCATCCAGCGCTATCGATTGGGCGTGCTCCTTCTCCTGGCGCATCACGTTGATCTGGTCGGCCAAGGCCAAGGACAGCAAAAGGACATCCAGCGCGGATCCGATCACCAGTGCGTGGCGGACAACGATCGATTCCAAAGGAAGCACTGCGAATTGGCCCAGCACATGCACCACCACGCTACTCTGCAAGACGCCCCAGCCCAGCAAGTAGTACCTGGCGGGCTTGTTGCCCAGTCGATACACCCAAGCCCCGGCCACGAGCGACAAGGTTGCCATGGCGCTCCCCATGGCCGCAGTGTAGGCGCTCATGAACGCCCTCGTGATGAAGAACGGCAGCACCATCGTGCTGATTGCCCACGCCTGAAGGAACGTCATCAGCCGGTTCAAGATCGGCGCGTGACTGCGCAGTTGCAGGAAGGTCTTGCCGAACTGCAGTGCAAAAAAGCCTGTAAAGCCCGAGAACGCCAGATTGCCGTACAAGTTCCAGGCGGCGGGGTTGGATCCGAAATATTCGGTCGAGAACCCCCGATAGGTCAGTTGCTGGAACATAGCCCCCAGCATGTAGAGAGCGCAGAAGAGATACACACGCAACCGTACGGCGAAGAAGAGAAACAGGTTGTAGATGGCCATGACCGCGATCAGGCCGAAATAAGCCCCGTAGAAGAGCTGGGCCTGCCGCTCAGCCTGCAGGAACACCAGGGGACGCCACAGTGTGAAGTTCAGCTGCATGGAGCGCGCCTTCAGGCGTGCGTAGACGGTCTGCCGAGCCTCGGGAGCCAACGTCAAGGGAAAAAGGAAGTGCCGGTTCGGGATAGGCTGGCGCGCGGAGGGTTGACGCAATCCGCCCTGTTGCTTTTCCACGGTGCCGTCGTTGTGGACAACGTAGAGGTCGATCACCTGCAGCCAGGGCGGCTGCATCTCGAGCCAGAATTCTTGCGAGTGGGACAAAGGATTGGCCAGCTCGAAGCGGGCCCAGTAGTAGGAATCGGTGTAGCCCAAGTTGGGCACGTCGCTCCGACTTGCCACGAAGCGGCGCTCCTGGTCGGGAGCACGCACGTCGTCAAGCGTCCATCGCCCGCCTCGGTCCTCCAGGAGCGACAGATGCCGCCCCAGAGCAAAGTGCTCTTGCGGCTCGGCGAGCAGGACGGGCACTGCGGCATGAGCAGTCCCTTGGGTCCACAGTAGAGCAGCGAGCAGGAGGATTCTAAGGGGCCGCACGGTCCATTCCTAGGGACGCAGGTCGACGGCTACCGACGCACTTCAGGTCGCTGTGCCCCTGTTCGGAAGATGCGTTTCGCAGTCGCCTCGAACACTTCCTCGAACCGTCCCACCCCAACCCGCAGAGAAAGCTCCCGCTCGTAATACGCCCTTCCTCTTTGTCCCATCGCCTCCCGTTCCTCAGGGGCCATCTGCGCCATCGCAAGGACCGCCGCAGCAAGACTCTGCGGATTCTCAGGCAAACACGAAACCCCAGCTCCAGCCGTCTCCACAAGCTCCGCAGCCTCTCCCCGCACCGCGATCAAGACAGGACGGCCCACAGCCAAGTACGCCTGCGTCTTCGATGGCACGGTGATCGAAAACAGTGGCTCGTCCCGAAGATGCACCAAGAGTACATCCGCCGCCGCTAGAACACTTCCCACCTCGGACATGGGACGGCGCGGAATAAACAACACATTTGTTAGCCCCATGGCCTCCTTCTTGGCCCTCAGGTGCTCCACCTCGATGCCTCCCCCCACCAACACGAACTGCACCCGTGGCATCATCGGCGCCACCAACGCTGCTGCGTCAAGCATTGCCTCGAGAGCCTGCGCCTTGCCCATGGTCCCCGCAAACACCACATTGAACCGCCCCGCCATCTGCGGCTCCTTCGCCCTCGCGCTCTCTTGATCCATCACCCCCAACAGCGTCTCGTCAGCCCAGTTCAAAATGACGTCGATCTTGTTGCCAACCCCGCGCTCCTGCAACTTGCGCTTGAACCCCTGAGACAACACCACGACGCGATCCGACAACGCATAGGTGGCTCGACACCATAGGTCCACGCACTTCAAGAGCGCCTTGTGCTGAACCATCCCAGTCGCTTCCAGTGTGTCTGGCCACAAGTCCTGTACGTCGTACACAAACGGGATCCCACGTAGAGCCTTCAGCACCACTGCAGCCAAGGCGATCGTCGGCGGCGGATGGTACACGTACATCACGTCCGCAGGTCTCACCAAGAGCGCGCCAAAGAACGCCGCAGACACTGCAAAACTCGCGTAGTTGGCAACCCTTCGCAGTGCCGAACGATCGTGACTCGGGTACAACGGTACCCTGATCACCGAGATCCCCTCCATCCGCTCCCGCTGGACCCCCCGAATGACATATCCAGGATACAGTTTCCCTCCAGGATAATTCGGAAACCCCGTGAGCACTTCCACTTCGTGTCCACGCCGCGTGAGCTCCCTTGCAAACGCGAGCCCTTTGAACGTTGGCTCAGGATCGAACCACTGCGTTAGCAATAGAATACGCATCAATGCCCCTTGGACCACACCACCCGATTCACGTAATCGGTGTAGCTCAACATGATCCGCAGTACCTTCTTCGAGACCGTGTCCGTATCGTAGTCCGCCACCACGGAAAACGTCCGCCTTGGAGCCTCCACATGATGCGCCATCACCACCTCGATAGCCTTCAACACCTGTGGTGCCTCCAGTCCGGACATGATGAGGGTCCCTTCATCCATCCCCTCAGGACGTTCATGCGCCTGGCGAAGTGTGACCGCAGGAAAATCCAAGATGGACGACTCCTCGGTGAGCGTGCCGCTGTCCGACAGCACACACTTTGCCGTCTTCTGAAGCTTCACATACTCAAAGAACCCAAGGGGCTCGAGAAATCGTATCCGTGGGTCCAGTGCTGCTTGGTTCGTCTCCTCAAGCCTCTTTCGTGTGCGTGGATGCGTCGAAACCACAATGGGCAGCTCAAAACGCTCTGCGACCGCTGACAGCGTTGCGAGAAGATGGCCAAAGTTGACCTCGCTGTCCACGTTCTCTTCGCGGTGGGCGCTCGCCACAAAGAATTGGCCCGCTTCGAGCCCTAGCTCGGACAACACTGCAGATGCCTCGATTCGAGCTGCATGAAACTCGAGCACCTCCTTCATCGGTGAGCCAGTCTTGACAATCCGCTCCGGTCTCAACCCCTCGGCAAGAAGGTACCGACGGGCATGTTCGGTGTAGGTCAGGTTGATGTCGCTGATGTGGTCCACTATCCTGCGGTTGATCTCCTCAGGCACCCGATCGTCAAAGCAGCGGTTGCCCGCCTCCATGTGAAAGATCGGGATCTTGCGACGCTTGGCAGAAATAGCGCACAGGCAACTGTTCGTGTCGCCCAGAAGCAAGAGCGCGTCAGGCTTCTCGAGTGCAAACACCTCGTCGCTTCGGCTGATCACCAGTCCAATGGTCTGCGCCGTCGAGCCCCCCGCTGCCTTGAGAAAGTGGTCTGGCCTGCGGATCCCAAGTTGTTGGAAAAAGACCTCGTTGAGCTGGTAGTCGTAATTTTGCCCAGAATGCACCAGAACCTGCCGCGTGTGCTGATCCAGCTCGTGGATCACCCGACTCAGTTTGATCACCTCGGGGCGCGTTCCCACCACTGTAACGACCTTCATTGCTGCCACCTAGGGTATCCTATGCGCTTGGAAATCTGAGTGCATGCTCGATACGAGCTCGCGCCACTCCGGTGGCATGTAGCCGGTCATGGTCCGAAATCGATCGGAATTGAGCGACCGGTCCATCACGAAGTCATCGTATGGCTCGATATCCACCTTCTTCTCATAGGTCTCGGCAATCATGGTGATGAGGTCGAACTTTGAGATGGGCGACGACGACACATGGTAGGTGCCGCTTAGATCGGGGTTGGGAAGCACATAATTGCAGATCACCCTCGCAAGCTCGATGGTCGAAAACCCCGAATACAGTGCCTTTCGATACCCCCTCACCTTGCCTGTCTGACCCAAAAACCACTCCACCAGTCCATGCTTCCCCTTCAACTCGTGGCCAATGATCGACGTACGCAGGGTTACACAATGCGGATAAGTCACCTCCCCAAGGAACTTGGTCCGTCCATACAGATCGTCCGCAGTCGCAGTGTCCGTCTCCGTGTACATTCCCTGTTTGCCATCGAACACGCAGTCGGTGCTGATGTGGACCATGCGAGCGTCGGCCGCTCGACTCACCAGGGAGATGCGGTGAGGAAGCTGCGCGTTGACTGTGATCGCCGTCAGTGGATCGGCCGCTATGGGAAGCTGCTTGATGATGCCTATGCAGTTGATCACGAAGTCCGGTTGTACCGAAGCCAACGCTCGAATCACTGAGTCGAAATTGGTGGCATCCACCGAGTCCTGGCGAAACCTGCTGCAAAGGTCCGGTGCAAAGTACTTGCGTAACTCGCTCGGAGTGCGCGTCGTTGCAACAACGTCGTAGTCGGACTCGCGTGCCAGATAGCGAAACAGCACATGCCCCAGCATCCCAGTCCCACCAAGGATCAATACCTTCTTGCGTTTCATCGAGCTTCCACCTCTTGCCTTGCCCACTGTACATACTCGGTCAGCCCCTGCTCCAACGACATGGATGGCTCATACCCAAAGGCTCGCTGGGACGCTGTAATGTCTGCCAAGCTGTCGCGTACGTCTCCGGGTCTTGGAGGCCCATATACGACGGCTGCGTCCTTCATCCCTGTACGCCCCTTGAGCAGCTTTACCAATGCGTTGATGCTCACCCTCGTGCCGCTTCCCAGGTTGAAAGCTCCCGAAACACCGTTCGTGCTCGCGGCTCTCAAGTTGGCCTGCACCACGTCGCGAACATTCACGAAGTCACGGGTCTGGTCGCCATCGCCAAAAATGGTGATAGGCTCGCCTCGCAGCATCTTGAAGACAAAGATAGGGATCACGTTGCCGTAGGCGTCAAACCGCTGGTTGGGTCCGTAGACATTGAAATAGCGTAGGCACACAGCTTCAAGGTCGTAGAGCTTCGCATACGCCAAACAGTGCTTCTCCATGCACAACTTGCTGCTCCCATACGGCGTGTCCGGCTCCACTGGATGGTCTTCGCGAATAGGAAAAGTCCTTAGCTCCCCAAAAATCCCCGCGGACGATGACGCAACAAGCTTGCGCACCCTGAACTTGCGCGCAGCTTCGAGCACAGTCACGGTCCCCATCACGTTGATGTCAGCATCCAGTCTAGGCTCGTCGATCGAGCGCTTGTTGCCCACAGACGCTGCAAGATGAAACACTACCTCGGCCCCCTCCATTGACCGGTCCACATCCTCGGCGTTC
Organism: uncultured delta proteobacterium; assembly: GCA_903894755.1. Lineage (GTDB taxonomy): Bacteria > Myxococcota_A > Polyangia > Polyangiales > Polyangiaceae > CAITRH01. The sequence goes on along the minus strand of CAITRH010000680.1, from coordinate 8,044 downwards.
CTCGTATCCCCCTCCACCAGCCGTACCTGGGGAAACGGCGCAAGGTTCTTGCGGTGGCCTGACAGGAAGTTGTCCAAGACAACCACCTCGTGCCGGTCTTCCACCAGCCGCTTGACCAAGTTTGAGCCAATAAAACCCGCTCCGCCAGTAACGAGGACCTTCATGACTTTTTCATCTCGCCTTGGATATAGGGAAGCTGACGTAACAGCTCCTAGGGACATCAAAGCCGCACAACGCGATTGCGGCCGCCGCGCTTCGCTGCGTACATGGCATCGTCGGCCCGACGCAGCAGGTCCTCCACAGAGTCGTCCACGCTGAACGTTGCCACGCCGATGCTCGCCGTAACCCGGAGGGTCCGCCCCCCCAGGATCACCGTGGCTTGCTCAATGCGCCCTCGCAGCTTCTCTGCCACCTTGGTCGACGCTTCCAGCCCGCACTCGGGAAGCACCATGAGGAACTCCTCTCCTCCCCACCGTCCACACGAATCCTCTCGGCGCAGGTTACGTTCCATCACAGCGGCGACCTGCACCAGTACCGCATCCCCCGCGTCGTGACCGTAGGTGTCGTTGATCGCCTTGAAGTGGTCGAGGTCGAGCGACACCACCACCAGGGGCGAGCCGTGGCGCCTTGCTCGGCTCACCTCGGCAGCGAGCAGCTCGCGCATGGCGCGGCGGTTGGCCAAGCTCGTAAGAGGGTCGGTTCGTGAGGTGTGTTCGAGGAGCAGGTTGACCTCCCGCAGGTCTGCCTGGACCCGATCACTGATGCGGACCACTTTGTTTAGCCGGCGCAGGAGCTTCTCGTAACGGTTTGCGAGCTGGGTGAAGGGGGCCATCAGGTCGCGGGGAGATGGGATCGAAAGCGCCGTGCGAGCGCTGCGCAGTGCCTCGTCCTCGACCGCAGGCAATTGCACCGAGGGCGGGTCCCCCCTTGGCGTAGACGCTGGCAGTGAGGTAGCTGTCCCGTAGCGCTGCTCGAGACAGTCTTGACAAAGGGGTTTGGCGAAGACCAAGTCGGTGTTGCGCTGGAGGAACTCCTCGAGCCTTGCCCAGTACCGTCCATCCGTCTGCGCTTTGCGGCAGCCCGTACAGACTGGCAACCCGAGCTCCCGCAGCTGCCGAAAACGCGCGTTGGTGTCCTCGAGGCGCTCCACGAGCTCTCGGTACGACGCCTGATAGCGGTCCGAGATGGCGACTATCTTGGCAAGACGTCCAGCAAGCCACTCGTGCTTCTCGAGGAGGATCCAGTACTCCCGCGCCCAGTCTACATCGGTACCCGCCTCGACAGCCTGACGCAGCTCCGCGGCGCGTGTGGCAATAGCCTCCTCAGTGACCGGGAAGCTCGGGTCGCCAGAGCCTGGTTCGCGGGGATCTGCCATGTCATCCTCGGGACGGTACAATGTCGAATGGGAGGGTTACCTCCTCCTCGAAGTCCTTGGCCAGGTCGAGGGCTCGCGGGTTCTTAGGGTCGTAGGTCCAGACCACGCGTACTGGGATACCACGCACATGTGCATCTGCAAGACGGTCGAGCAGATCCAACATGCACTTGGTACTGCTGCTGTTCATATAGGGGATATCCACCGACAGCGTGATGCCGTCGGCCCGTGTGAGGTAGTCTTCGGTCCAGGCGAGGATGCGACCGAAGAACTGGAAGGAATTCTCGGGATAGGACTCGCCCTGCATGATCAGCGTGCGCGTCTCCTGGGCGAAGACAACACGGGGAGTGGTCCTGGTTTGGGCGATGTCGAGGGGTTGCAGGGGAGGAACCATCAGATGCGCACCAAAATGCTGAAGAACTCCAGAGCCGCATCGAGAGGCGAGCGTGAGTGGAGAAGGGGACCGGAGGCACGCCGCGCAATGTCGAGGAGTCCAAGGCCCGCGCCGACGTTTTCCGGAGCGTGGGGTGCGCGGAGTTGCTCTTTGTAGCGCTTGCGCAGTGAGGTCTTGTCGAGGCCATTGAGCTCCACGATGCGCCGTTCGAGAGCCGCACCGTCGTCCTGGGCCACAGCGTTGCCTGCAGCCACAGCGTAGCGGTCGCCGTCCCATAGGATTGTAATGATGGCACGGTCCGGGTTTTCTGCCATGCCTGGGACAAAGCCCTTGCGAGCTACGTAGTTTTTGACGTTCTGCGCAAGCTCGATGTAGACCGCAAACACGTCGAACACTGCGGAGCTCTCGACCTTCTGTTGTTCGAGGTGCTGTCGTACCGCAACGCCGATCTCCTCGATGAAGCCGTGGGAGAAGGGGCCGTTGAAGCAGGTGAGTACCTCGTGGCGCGCGAAGTCTGTTCTCAGCTTGAAAAGGTCGATGCTTTGCATGTCACTCCCGTTGTATCTCGCGTAGTCTCTACTGCGTCGAGCTGCCACCCCACCGCGGTAACATCGTCGCGACGTTCCTCTGATCCCACATGGGTTGCGAAGGCTGCCATGAGTGCCTCCTTCTGCTGCTCGAAGGGCTCCTGTGCATGCGCCGTCAGAAACTGCGGGAACCGGATGCCGAAGGGGAGCTTCTCGTCGCCTCCCGGCTGATCGAGCAGGCCATCGGTAACCAAGTAGAAGGCCATACCTGGACGCACAGGGATCTCGTGTTTCGTGAACGCGAAGTCGGGCTTCGACCGCTTGTAGCCAAGGCTCGAGCGGTCGCCCGAGAGTTGCTGCAGCTCCCCGTCCAACACGTAGAAGAGCGGCATGCGGGCGCCGGCAAAGACAACCCGCTGCCTGTCTGCGGTAACGAGGCAGATGGCAGCATCCAGCCCGTCGTCCGAGGGCGCTGCTCGGCTTTGCTGACGTAGTGTCGCCTTGATCAGCCGATTGAGCCCCTGCAGGAGCAGTGCTGGATCGCAGCAACCGTCGTCATGAACTAGCCGTCGTAGTGCGGTGACCGCCAGCATAGTCATGAGCGCGCCCGGTACTCCATGGCCGGTACAGTCGAGCAGCGCGACGATCGCGCCTTCGCGGCACTCCTCGAGGCAATAGGCGTCGCCCCCCACGATGTTCCTTGGGAGCCACAGGCAAAAGCTGTCTATAAGGTGGTGACGCAGACTCCCGGACTCTGGCAGCAACGCTTCCTGGATCCGTTGCGCGTATTGGATGCTCTCGGTGGTGCTTTTCAGGAGTTGCTCAGAGCGCTCTTTCTCCCGGTGAAGGTCTTCGAAGGCCTGCTTCAACTGCCGCGTCATCTTGTTGAACGCGGTGGAGAAGTCGCCCATGAAGTCGACCTGCTGCGACAGATCGCCGCTCGCAATCTGCTGCGTTTTCCAAGTCAGGTGACGCAAGTTGGCCTGAAGGCTCTTGAAAGACTGCACCGCACGCAGTCTGCTCTTTGGAGGAAGGTAGTCGAGCTCGCCGCGTGCCATGGAGTACATAAAGTCTGCGAGCTCGTTGTACTCGGCCACTAGGCGGTTGAAGTATCCCACCAACTGGCGCAACTCGTTGTCCGGGTACTCCGATGGCAACTCCACTGGCGGCGGTTTTTCCCCCTTCAGGAGTCTGGACAGCGTTTCCGTCAGGCGATCGATGTACTCCTCAGCGACTTCCATGATCCGCCCCTCCTCGGGTAGGTCACACCGCCTGCGCCACGAAGCGACAGACGCGGTCGCCGGAGGCCCAGCAATCGACCTCGCGCACCTTGAAGTTACGTCCCGTGTGCGAGGCGAGCAGGCCGTGGATAAACCCTTCGTCGTAGGTGCATACCTGCTCGCCGCAGACTGCAAGGCCCGAGCAGTCCAGGTCTTCTGCCACAGTCATGGTGAAGTTTAGCTTCTCCAGATCCGCGGACTCGAGACGCAGGATGCCAATGTTTAGGTGTCTGAGGCTGGCTTGAAGATCGCCTACGAACTCCTGAAAGCTTCCCTTCTTGGTGATGACGTTATGATAGAACTCCTCGCCGGCGCGTTTGCCGGCGTCGTAGAAAACACCGTCGGCCTCGGCGACGCCGACTTTCTGAATGAGCACGTCGCGCAGCGTGAACTGCATGAGGCGATAGACCGCAACATTCATCGAGTCGCCAAGATTTGGTCGTCCCTCGGCGAGATTGCCGAGCATGCTCCAGTTGAACTGAGACGCTGTCCGCTCTTCTTTAAACATAGGTGACCTCCCTGGCCGAGGCTGTACCCCAGTGCCTTGCTCGCGGCAAGCGGCATATGCGGCGTCGCCGTTCATGGCTCCGCTTGACGTCCCAATTCGATCGCTCGAAAGGTAGTTGTCGGCCCATCCCGTGAGCACGAAAGCGGTGCCAGCAATCCGATTAACGAGGACCTTCATGACTTCTTCATCTCGCCTTGGATATAGGGGAGCCGAAGTAACAACTCCTGGATCTCAGCTACGTCGAGCCGCCGCGTGTTGTGCGAGTTGTAGTCGTCGGTCAGCGCGATCTGCTCCACCCCCTCGGTAAAGTACTTGTTGTAGTTGAGATCGCGATCGTCGGACGCCACTCTGTAGTAGGCGCCAAGGTCTTCGGCCCTCACCAGTTCTTCCCGGGTTAGCAGCGTCTCGTAGAGTTTCTCGCCGTGGCGGGTGCCAATGACACGAATGGGATTGTCCACCTGAAACAGCTTCTTCAACGCAATGGCAAGATCCAAGATCGTGCATGCCGGCGCCTTCTGCACAAAGATGTCTCCTGGACGCGCATGGGAAAACGCATAGAGGACAAGATCCACAGCGTCGTCGAGGGACATCAAAAACCGTGTCATGTTCGGGTCCGTGACGCTCAGTGGCTCCCCGTTCCGAAGCTGCTTGATGAAGAGCGGGATCACCGAACCTCGCGACGCAATCACGTTGCCGTAACGGGTGGCACAAAGGACCGTGGTCTTCGTATCGCTCGTACGGGACTTGGCCACCATCAGCTTCTCCATCATCGCCTTGGAGAGCCCCATCGCATTGATCGGATAGACCGCCTTGTCCGTGCTCAGGCAAATCACCTTCTTGACCCCGCTGGCGAGCGCAGCATTGAGGACATTCTCCGCTCCAAGGGAGTTGGTCCGCAGCGCCTCCATTGGGTAGAACTCGCACGAGGGGACCTGCTTGAGTGCCGCAGCATGAAACACGTAATCCACTCCGGTCATTGCGGAATGTAGACTGTCGTAGTTGCGTACGTCGCCAATGTAGAACTTGACCTTGGAGCTCTGAAGCTGGATCCGCATGTCCTCCTGCTTCTGTTCGTCGCGGCTGAACACCCGCAGCTCCTTGATGTCGGTATGGAGAAATCGACGCAGTACGGCGTTGCCGAAGGAACCGGTCCCTCCGGTGATCAGGAGCGTCTGGGAACCAAGCATGGCCCCTTATCCTGGGATAAGGGATCGTTCGTCAACCCCTCCGTTGAGAGGGCACATTCCTTCCTTAACGCTTGCCTTCCCCCCCCAACCCGGGCGAAGGGACCGCATGCGACGTTTCTTTCCTCTCGCTCTTCTGCTCGCCTGCTCCAAGAGTCCCGCCCCAGCCCCGGTCGAACCAACGGCTGTCCCCTCGCCTTCTCCGCCGCCCCAAGCCGCGTCTGTCGCGCCGGTAGCCTCGAGCGCCGCTCCAAAGGTCGAGACCCCGCCGGGGCCGCCCAAGAACCTCAATGTCCTCGTCATTTCCATCGACAGCATGCGCACCGACATGCCCTGGAACGGCTACCCCCGTCCCATCGCCCCTCGCCTCACAGCCCTCGAAAAAAAAGCCGTCAGCTACACACGCTCGTACGCCGTCTCGTCGTACACCTCGATGAGCATCGGCGGTTTCCTCGCCGGTCGGCTCCCGTCCGAGCTCGGTCGAAGTGGCTACTTCTTCGGGGAGTACAGCAAAGACAACCTCTTTTTTCCGAAGCTTCTGCAGAAGGCCAAGGTCCACACCATGGGGGTCCAGGCCCACTTCTACTTCAAGGCCGCCGGCTTCGAGCAGGGCTTCGATAACTGGGAGATCGTCCCCAACCTCAAAGTCGACAACACCACCGACCGCAACGTCACCGCCCCGGAATCCGAAGCCCTCATGGAGAAGGTGCTCTCCGACCCCGCAAACGACACCGGACCGTTCTTCGCGTGGGTCCATTTCCTCGACCCCCACGACGTGTACATGCCCCACGAAGGGTATTCCTTCGGTCGCTCCGAACGCGACAAGTACGACGGTGAGATCGCCTTCACCGACCACTACGTCGGCAAGCTCCTCGACTTCGTGGCCACCAAACCCTGGGCTTCCCGCACAGCGATCGTCATCACCAGCGACCACGGCGAAGCGTTCGGCGAGCACGGCCAGACCCGCCACGGGTTCGCCGTCTGGGACAATCTGGTCCATGTCCCGCTCTTCTTCGTCGTGCCTGGCGCCGCTCCAAAGCACATCGACGAGCCCCGAAGTGCCCTCGACCTCGCCCCCACCATCCTCGAGTTTCTTGGAGTCCCCCCCGAACCTAGCTTCGTGGGAACGTCCCTTGTGCGCGAGGTCTACGGAGACAAACCCACGCCACGCGACGTCTACGTCGACCTTCCCGCCACCAGCGACAACGACAAGCACCGCGCGCTCATTCGCGGCAATAGCAAGCTCATTTGCTACTCCGACCAGCACTGCAAGCTGTTCGACCTCGCGTCCGACCCGGGCGAAGAACGTCCCATCACTCGAGGCGACACCTACAAAGAGCTCGTCGACGCCTACCGCGCTCACGCCAAGAGCCTCAAAGAAGTGGCTCCAAGTCGGTGTGGCGTCGGGTGCCTCAACAACGCCTACAAGACCCGGAAGAAATAGCCTCCATGCGCATCGACGTGATCCCGTGTCTCCAGGACAATTACGCTTACCTCATTGTTTGCGAGCAAACCGGCGAGTCTGCAGTCGTGGATCCCTCGGAGGCCGCGCCGGTGTTTCGAGCGGTCGAAAAGTCGGGGACACGCCTTCGCGCCATCTGGTGCACCCACCACCACGGCGATCACGTCGGCGGCGTAGAGGAGCTGACCTCGCGCTTTGACGTCGAGGTGATGGGGCACGTGTCGGACCGCGGGAGAATTCCTGGGCAAACAAGAGGCGTCGAGGACGGCAGCGAGGTGTCCGTGGGATCGCTGACCGCGCGCGTGCTCCATGTGCCGGGCCACACGACGGGGGCGATTGCGTACGTTTTGGACGACGCCGTGTTTACCGGCGACACGCTTTTTCTGGGGGGCGCGGGACGGCTGTTCGAAGGGACCGCGTCGCAGATGGAGGTTTCGTTGGGACGGCTCGCGGCGCTGTCGCCCCAGACTCGGGTTTACTGCGGTCACGAGTACACCGAGGCGAACCTGCGCTTCTCCGCGCATGTGGAGCGGTCGAACGTCGACGTAGCCAAAGCGATCGAGCAAGCACGGCGACAGGTCCCGACGGTGCCGGGAACCATTGAACAGGAGCTTCGCACCAATCCGTTTTTGCGCCTCGACGCTCTGGAAATCAGACAGGCGCTAGGGATTGCGCCTGGTGCCGACCGAGCTACGGCCCTTGCAGCGGTGCGTGGTGCGAAGAACGCGTTTCGATAACAAAAATAGAGAAGCAGGCCGCAAGGGAAGGGGGGCTCCGCCGCGAGCAGCCGACCTCCCCGGTGCGGTCATGCCGTGCGCATCTGTCACAGATCCCGTCGACCTGCACCAACGGGGGGACCCCACACGTGAGAATTGTTGCTCCCCGGTCTGACAAGGGAGGCCCGCCGTCACGGTTTCTTGGAGTCCGGTGCCGTCAGGGGAGGGTAGTCGGTGACGGGAGGCGTCACCCTGTGAGGCCAGGGGGGGCGGATCGGTGACAGGATGCCTCACCCTGTCAGGTCAGGAGAGCAAAACGGTCACAGTCGACGTCCCCCTGCAGGGCAGGACGCGTCGATTTCGATGGCGTCGTCGCGTCCTGCAGGACAGGGCGGCGTCACCGGTCACTTCCGCGCTTCCTGTGTTGGATCGGCGTTTGGTAGAAGCGGCAGCGTCGAAGTCGTGTTCCGGGGCCAAGTTAAACCAAACCCATCTTGAAAACCGCAGGTTCCGAGCCGCGGACCTCACCCCCCCAGCCCCCCTCTCCCTCGACATTTTCCTTGCCCATGCGGGCAAGTAAAATCGTCTTCGAGCGAGGGGG
>CAITRH010000679.1 GCA_903894755.1 uncultured delta proteobacterium | reverse complement strand
GGTGCACGAGGCTCTCCTCCCCCCTCGCTCGAAGACGATTTTACTTGCCCGCATGGGCAAGGAAGATGTCGAGGGAGAGGGGGGCTGGGGGGGTGAGGTCCGCGGCTCGGAACCTGCGGTTTTCAAGATGGGTTTGGTTTAACAGACAAAAAAAAGCGACGCCGAGACCCGGGGGGGAGGGGGAAGGTCTCAGGCGCCGCTGATAGGACGTTTTGCACGGGGCATACCAGGCGGTGCGTCTCAAAAATGAGCCGAAAGTCCCAAGGCGTGGAGTCAGCCCGAGTCCGCGCAGTGCAGACCTGAAAACGTGGGCATTCAAAACCGCATGGAGACCCCAGTCGCGCTTCGTGGTCGCAAGCGCGTCGTCCGCGCAGAACTTACCCGCACGCGTCTCCCGAGCGAGTGAGAGGTAACTGGGCTGAAGGTCTGGTGCGGCTAAGTGCAGGCGGGCCAGTGAGGCCTCGGCGGGAGGTATCAAGTCGAAGTGGCGTCCCCAGGGGGATTTGAACCCCCGTTAGCGACGTGAAAAGCCGCGGTCCTGGGCCACTAGACGATGGGGACGGTGACGGCGCCGTGCTTAGCGTCGACTAGCGCCAATGTCCAGGGGTGATCCACGAGAACCTTGCAGCCGAGCGGTCCCCGACCGAGCGTGCTCCGGTGCATCGTGATCGCTTTTCCGTCGTTCCAAGCGGGCATCCCTCGCCTCTTTCCTATGGCTTGGTGGCCCTTGCCGCCGCGTCGTGGGGAACCTGGCCTCTCATCCTTCGGGCGGCCCAGCGCGACGCTCCCATGCCGGCGGCGCTTCAGTCGGGCTTGGTGCTGGCCGTGCAGCTTGTGGTCACCGGCATCGCCATGGGACGCGATCGAGTGCCGGTTCACGCCTCCCGTCGCGCCTGGCTTGCCATCGCCTGGATTGGCGTCTCCGATGCCCTCAATTGCGTCTTGTTTTTTGCCGCTTACCAGCGGACCACGGTCGCCATCGCCGTTCTCACTCATTACCTGGCTCCGCTCTTCGTGGCAGTGGTGGCTCCTCTGGTGCTTAGCGAGAGGGCTCGACCGCGTAGCTGGCTTGCCGTCGGGGTGGGACTCGCCGGACTACTGCTGCTGCTTGGTCCTTGGTCGGCTCGACTCGGGGCGAACGATCTGACCGGGGCGCTCTTTGGCGCAGCCAGCGCAGGGTTTTACGCGTCAAACATCCTCGTGAGCAAGCGCATCGCGGGGGTATTTTCTGCCAGTGAGCTGTTGTTTTTTCACAATGTGGTGGCGGTTCCGCTCTTGCTACTTGCGGTTCCCCACGAAACGTGGGGGAGCCTGAATGCTCGTGGTGTGGGGATTGTGCTTTGCGGAGCGCTTGGTCCCGGGGCGTTGGCGGGCTTGATCTTTGTCGGAGGACTGAGGAAACTCCCAGCAAGCCACGCGTCGACGTTGACCCTGCTCGAGCCGCTTGTTGCGGTGGTCTTGGGAGCGGCCGTACTGGGCGAAACGCTTGGCGCTAGGGGCGTGTTCGGAGGGGTTTTGATCCTCGTAGGCGCATGGCTGGTGGTCGCGTCGCGCAGGTGACGGCGAGGCATGCCGCTCCACAAGCTCACTCGAGGCTGATGCCCAGGGCACGAAGTTTCTCCGCGAGGCGCTCAGCCCGCTGCCGCTCCGCTTCCGCCCGTGCATCTGCGCCGTCGGCCCGCCGCCGCTCCGCTTCCGCCCGCCGCCGCTCTACGGTCGCTTGCTGCCTCTCGTATTCTGCCGTGTCCTCGAGCGATGGAAGCATCGCGCCGTCAAGCGTAAAAAACCGCAGCCAGCACGTTTCCATCCCCGCGTAGGTCCCATGCCACACCCCTGCCTTCACCCCCAAGGGCTCGATCAACACGAGCCCGTCGGCGCCGGCCGCCATCGGCTCGTAGTGCCCCCCGAGAAACTGAAGAAGCGTCACCGTTTCCTTGAAAGGGTCGAAGATCCCGTAATACGGCACATGCAAAACCTTCTCGTAACTCCAGTACTTCCCCTTGAGCGGCGTTCGATCCCTCTCCTCTTTCCCATTGCGTGACACGAACTCGAACACCACCCGCGGCGGGACACGCTCCTGCCACAGCACATACGAACGCCGCGGTATGCCGTCGAGGAGCGGCGGAACACCAGGCACGTAAAACCAGTCCGGAACAATGCGTCCTCGCTTCGGTGCAACGGTGTGGCGCCAGTAAAGGGCGTTGTCTGCTCCAAGAAGGTAGTGGCCATCTGGATGAAGCCGATCGAGCACCGGCCGAAGGGTCTCGGACAGGAGCGCCGCCTGCGGAATTTGAGTGAAGTTTTGCACAGGAGGATCGCCATCGCAGGGAAGACCGAGGTGGTCGGGAAGGCGCGGACGCGGGGACTCGTCAGGGGGCCTAAGAGACTCGAGCATGGACGCAACCTACCGCATCTTGGACACTCGCGCGGGTAACAGCGAAAATGAAGCAACCGTGGTAAGGACCCCTACGCGTGGACCCATGAAGCGAACTTTAGTCCTCGTGCTCGCGGTCTTCTTGGGGTGCCGCTCATCGGCGCATTCCGAGGGCAAGCCTGACAGCTCCGCCCACGCCAAAACCGAGCATGCCCCCCCGGTAGCCTCGGCTTCTGCGTCGTCCGACGCCTCAAGTCCGTCGGCATCTGCGTCTGCGTCCGCTGTCCACGAGCCTCACGCGGCCCCGCCGTCACACCCGCGCGCCGCCGGTTCGGCTCCGCACTTCGATATCCCTTTCGTGGGCGACACAGTCCAAGAGGACCCACTGTCACGCGTGCGCGGCTTCCTCAACAACGTGCTCACCGACAACACCACCTATCGGCACTTTCACGAGCGCGCTTACTTCCTCAAACTCACCGAACGCCAGCAGCCCCGCGCTACCGTGATCGCCTGCGCCGACTCGCGGGTGCAGACCACTGCCATCGACGCAACGCCCGAAAACGACATGTTTTACGTGCGCAACATTGGAAACCAGATCATCAATTCGGAAGGTTCCATCGAATACGGTGTCCATCACCTCAAAACCGCGATCCTTCTGATCCTGGGGCACACTGGATGCGGCGCGATCAAAGCCGCCATGGGCGACACAACCCAGTTGCCCCCTGCCATCCGCCACGAGGTCGAGGGGATCCATGTGCCAAAAGGCAAAAAGGACGATCCCAAAGACTGGCTTCGGGCCGTCGTGGCCAACATACGAAACCAGGTCCACTTCGGGCTCGAGAAGTTCGAGGACGAAGTCCAAGAGGGGAAACTCACCGTCGTGGGGGCGGTGTTCGACCTCCTCAATGACTTTGGACTCGGCTACGCACGCATCGTCATCATCGATGTCAACGGCAACTCCGACCCCGCGAAACTCGCCGCCTTCGAGCGTGCCATAGGAGCTCCCATCGCCGCTGAGGACCGTCTTCGCAACAGCGTCTTCGCGGCCCTTCGTGAGCTCGAGGCGCGCGCTGGCCCTCGTCCGTCCGCCTCTGCGGCCCCGCCTGCCAAGTCCGCGCCTTCTGCCGAAACGCCCCACGCCCCTGCCCCCGCCCCTCACCATTGACGCAGGATCGTGCGGGAGCTCGCCGACACGCCCCACTTGTCCAAACAAGTGGACCCCGCGCGTCGAACGCAGCCTCGTCGCGTCAGGACAAAAACCCTGGAGCGTGGCCCACACGACCTCCATGTCCAAACAAAATGGACCCGCGCTTGGCCCACATGCAAAATTTCCTTGCGCACAAACCCATGTCGGTGAAGCGCGGCTCTCGCAACGCCGAACAAAAGTCCGTGTCGGCGAACTGATCGCCTCACCGCCCCAAACAAAAAGCCGCGTCGGCGAGACGCACGCAAATTTCCCAGGGGAGAAAACAGTCGCCTGTCACCCCCCTGTAAAACTGCGCCGCACTGCAAAGCAAAATCGCCGCAAACGCACTACCAGCGCACCTCCTGATCCTCCGCTACGCCAAGCACTTGATCCAAGGTCAGCTCACCATGTCCCTCGACGCGCAGTCGCCCCGAGTACGTGCCAACAGGTTGGACAAAGCGCGTCGCCAATATCCCTAGGTTCGTGCGTTCGGAGTGCATCGCCCCAGGAACGAAGCGAAGGTCGACAGCCCCGTCGCCCGTGCGCACCGTCCAGGGGGCTAGGGGATTCGCTGGGTCAAAACAAAACTGTCCCTCGGACACTGCAACCACGTCGTTGTCGACCCACACGGCACATTCGGGCTCGCCGACGAAGCCGTGAACTAGGTTCAACCCAACGCGTTCCCCTGTCGTGGCGGTTCCAAGAGCCAGCGCCCAGCGCCAGGACGTGTGCCGATGGAGCATCCCGTGGGTGTAGTCGTAGGCGGCGAGGCCCCCGTCGAGACTGAGGGGACGTCCATCGACAATCGCTTCGCCTCGCACGGTCAGGAGCGCACGTTTTTCAGTGACGTTGACAGGCGCGACGGGGGCGATGGCGGTGATGGACTGAGGGGCGTTGGAGCAGTCGAGTTCCGCATGGAGCGCGAGGCGTGGAAGGCGCGCGTCGAGGGCGTACGACATGGAGCCTTTGGGTCTTGTGAGGCAAGCCCACACGGGGCCGAGACGAAAGCGCGCGAAGGCACCTTCGGACGCGGTGTCGCCTACGGAAGCGGCGAGGGATGGCCCTTTCGTGCTCGTTTGAGCGAGTAGCGCGCCGGCGTTGCGGTCGAACACAAAGGCGAAGACGGTGGATGCGTAGCCGAGACGGACAATGGCGAGTCCTACGTAGTACGGGTCTTTGGCGAGCCCGATGTAAAACCAGCGTTTGTGTCGAGCGACGCGCTGCAGTGGATTGAGGAGGAGTCCGGTGAGGTCGACGTGTTCGAGGCCGCCACGGTACGAACCGAAGCGGGGAAGGTGAGTGACTGGGTCGAGAGCTGAATTTGGGATCGGCAGGAGTGAGCGCATGGCAGCGAGCATACGGGAGTCGAAGTCTTTTGGTAAGGCGTGGCCTTCATGCAGCAGCGATCAAGCAGTGGCACTCGGACTCTTCATTTGAGCGTGCAGGGGGGACCGTTCGAAGGCGTGGAACGTCGCGTGGTGCGTCGTCGCCTCGGCGCGATGATGAGGGCGCTCAAACTCGATACCGAGGAGGTATCAGTGGTCTTAACCGACGACGTTCAAATGCAGCAACTCAACGCGACGTATCGAGGCGAGGACCGTCCCACCGACGTGCTTGCTTTTGCGCAGAGGGAGGGGGAATTTTCGTCAATGTCGGGAGATCTCTTAGGAGACATTGTGGTGAGCGTTCCGACGGCACGTCGTCAAGCAGACGAGCGCGGGGTGCCAGTTCTTGACGAGCTGACGGTGCTGCTAGCGCACGGACTTCTTCATCTGCTTGGGTGGGACCATGAGACGCCGTCGAAGGACCTGGCGATGCGGGCGGAGACCGACCGGGTGGTAGCGGCGGTCACATCTTCTTCTAAGGGGCGTTTCAAGGGGTGAGTGAGCGGTCGCTCACACGCGGTTTCCAGCGACTCTGGGAGGGGGGCGCTGGCCTACGTAATCGCGCATTTTCAAGGACTTGAGACGGGTCGGACAGGGCGTCGGCAAACGCGTCACGGAAGGCCTTTAAAGACGCTGCGGGAGTGTCGGGGGCTCTCTCGGACGGCTTGAATCGAGCCCTTCGGGCGACGCCCGGATGAAAAATTCGACAATTCCCGCGTTTTTTCCCTTGCCCACGACAAAAAAGGGGTGATAACCCTCTAGTTAAACCAGCCTCGCTGGACGGGGGATTTGGCCTGGCGGTGCTCGTGCGTTTTGGTAACGAACGTGACTTGTCGGGTAAGCCAGAGCGAGGCGTTGTGGAGAGAACATGGATAACGAGGAGGAAGAGATGTCTGCCAAGAGGATGACCAAGGCTCAAGTGATTGCGGAGATCTCAGAGTTCGCGGAGGTCGATAAGAAGAGCGTCATTCGCGTGTTTGAGGGGCTCACGGACCTGATCAAGAAGCAGCTTGGGACACGGGGTTCGGGCGAGTTCGTGGTTCCTGGGCTTCTGAAGCTCAAGTCAGTCAAGAAACCGGCGACCAAGGATCGCCCCGGGATCAATCCGTTCACCAAGCTACCGATCACCATCAAGGGCAAACCCGCGTCCAAGAAGGTTCGCGCGACGCCGCTCAAGGCGCTCAAGGACCTCATTCAGTAAGCACGGCTTCAGCCAGGCTCCCACGTGGTACGTTCGGGGGCATGCGCGTCTTGGCGATCACCCCCATTTTTCCAAACCGTCTCGAGCCGCTCTACGGCCCCTACAACCGTCAGCAATTTCGCGCGCTGCAAGAGTCCTGCGGGGATGAAGTGCGTGTGCTTTGTGCGGTCCCATACCTTCCTGGCGCTTCCATCCTGGGAAAGCCGGAGCGCACGGCCAAACTCGCGGCACTTCCCAAGGAAGACACCTTCGACGGTCTTGAGACGCGGTACTTACGTCGCTGGTATGTCCCCGCTGTAGGGAGCGCGGTGGGGGTACCGCTGTACCTAGCGTCTCTTGCTCCGCACCGGGATCTTTGGAATTGGGCGGACGTGATCTTGGGAACGTGGGCCTATCCTGATGGTTGTGCGGCGGTTCTTCTTGCCAAGGCGGTGGGCAAGCCATGTGTGGTGAAGGTACACGGCTCCGATGTCAACGTGATTGCGCAAAAAAAAGTGGCTCGGGCAGTCCTGCGTCGGGTTCTTCCAAGGGCCGACGCATTGGTGACGGTGTCGAGAGCGATGGGCGACGAGCTTGGCAAGCTTGGAGTCGAGCGGGTGTTTTTGGTTCCGAACGGGATTGACAGGAAGCTATTTGGGCAAAGCATCGAGCGTGGGGAGGCACGACGGAGGCTAGGACTCGAGACAGTGGGGCCGGTGGTGTTGTTCGTGGGGCGCATTGAGCCGCAGAAGGGGATTGGGGAGCTTCTTCAGGCGTTCGAGAGGGTTCACCGGGAGCGTCCAGATGTGACGTTGGCACTGGTGGGCGATGGGGTGATGCGTGGGGAGGCGGAGGCGGCGGCAGGGCGTTTTGGGGGCAAGCTGCGGGTGACTGGGGCGCGTCCATTTGCGGAGATGCCGCTTTGGATGGCGGCGTGCACTCTGGTGTGCCTTCCCAGTTGGAACGAGGGGACTCCCAACGTATTGCTCGAGGGGCTGGCGAGCGGACGTCCAGCGGTGGGCACGGCGGTTGGGGGGATCCCCGATGTTCTTGCGGATCCGGGGACTGGGCTTTTGGTCCCAGTGCGGGATGCTGCGGCGTTGGCGGGGGGGCTGCTCGAGGCGCTTGCGCGGACTTGGGATCCAGACGCAGTGCGTGTTCACGGGCCGGTGCCATGGGAGACGAGTGCTGCGATCCTTCACGACGTGCTAGAGGGGGCGCGTCGATTGGGCTGATAACCCACCCGCATGAAGGGGTAGCGACCAACGGGAGCGTAGGGGCGAAGCCCCTTATTTGCCCCCCCGCAAGGGGGCGTGGACGAAGGCTTCTACGTTGCCTCTGGGGCCGGCTAGGACCGAATCCACCACGCCTGTCACGTCAAAGCCCGCTTGGCGCAACGCTTCGACCCCCGACTCCACTGCACGTGCCCTCACTTCCGGGTCCCTGACCACGCCTCGTCCTCGCGACGCCTCGACGCGTCCCACCTCGAACTGCGGTTTCACCAGCGCGACTAGAGTCCCGCCTGCACGCAGGGTCCGCCGCAGCGCCTCGGCAAGTTTGTCCAACCCGATGAACGACGCATCCACCACGGTCAGGTCCACCAGTCCGCCAATGGCCTCTGGAGTCAGTGTTCTTGCGTTGGTCCGCTCCATCACCACCACCCGCGGATCGCTCCGAAGGCTCGACGCCAATTGCCCGTACCCCACGTCGACGGCCACCACACATGCTGCCCCCCGCTGCAGTAGACAATCGGTAAAGCCACCTGTCGACGCGCCAACGTCCAGCGCACGTACCCCGGTTACCTGCACCCCAAAGTGATCCAGCGCCGCAGCAAGCTTAACCCCACCACGCGATACAAAAGGATGATCCGCACCGCGCACCTCCAACACCACGTTGTCTCGCACTGCGGTCCCAGGCTTGTCGACCCGCTGTCCTTGGACAAGCACCTTGCCCGCAAGAACCAACGCCTGCGCCCGTGTCCGTGACTCCGCGAGCCCACGCTCGACCAAAAGCTGATCCACCCTTGTCTTGCCCATGTCAGTGAAGAACCCTCGCCAGTACCTCCAGCCCCTCGACCACACGTGGCCCAGGGCGAAGTACCGTCTCGTCCGCTATCGCTACCACCCGTCCCCGCCTCACGGCCCCAACCTTGGACCACCCAGGTACGTTCGGACCTATCCGGTCTGCAGAGTGCTGCTCCGCCATCGTAGCGTTGAGGACAACGTCAGGATCGAGCGCGAGAACCCGCTCAATGCCTAGGGTCGGATACCGTCCCCCTTGCGTCACGGCGTTGGTCGCCCTCGCATGACGGAGCATTTCATCAGGAAAACTTCCAGGTCCTGCAACCACGATGGGCTCGAGACCAAATACCAGCAGCGCCCGCACCACAGGTTGGTCGACCAGCGACAACTCGAGTCGCTCCAGACGCGCATGGAGCTCGGTGACCACGTCGCGAGCTCTGGGTTGCGTCTCCGTGCGGACCCCAAGCCCGAGGATCATCTCGTCGATCTCCACAAAGGTCTCCGTGGATGGAAAGTACGTGGCAACTCCGCGTGAGGAAAACCGATCGGCAACAGCTGCCCCTGCAGGTCCTCGGGCGCCCATCACGAGGTCTGGACGGAGCGCGAAAATGGCCTCGAAACTCGGGTCTACGTACCCACCAACCTGGGGAAGCCTCAAGACTTCAGGAGGATAGTCGCAATACCGGGAACGTCCAACAAGCCGCGAGCCCGCTCCGACTGCAAAAAGGGCCTCCGTGGTGGACGGGGACAGGGAAACGATGCGACGCGCCGTTCGAGCAACCGCCCGCTCCCGACTGCAACCACCCGCCGCTACTGCCGCAAGACCTGCGAGTGCAGCGCGACGCGTGATCATTCGAGCACACCGCTGTACCCCAAACCATAGGCGGGGACAGTCCCCCATGGGGTCGCACTCTGCCCAATCACGCCCACAATTGGCGCTCCTCGGTGAGCCCTCCCCTCCACAGTCATGGACCGTGTCAGCCACCACGACACGGCGCCTCCAGCGACCGCACCGCCCAGCGTGACCCCTAGCCAAGCGCTTGTCCTTCCCTCGGTGGGCTGGTCGAATACCAAAGGACTCGCTGCTGCTGCACCCGCTAACGCCCCCAGTCCTACACCAAGGTCGACCAGCAGCACGCGGGACGGACTCGTGCGGACCCTTGTTGCCAAGAAACCTGCGGACACAAGCCCGATCGCCGCGCCGTACCCCATGCCCGTCTGCGGAGTGCGATCCGTGACCCCCCGAAAGGCAAGCTCCCCGAGACCGCCAAACAACATCCCCACCGCACCACCAGAATGGGCCAATACCGCCTCGCCGTCCTCCATGCGATACCCAACAAGTGCCACTGTAGCGAGTCCAACCCCCAGAAACCCGCCCGCTGCCCCCCACCCGTAGCGGTCTTCGGACGGCTCCACGTGTTGTCCGCCTGCCACCAATATCCCCGCACTCGCCCCCCACCACGCGCCCGCCGCGAGGAACCATGCGTTTCCTGGGGTGACATCCCATTCCTCGGACACAAGCAGCGCACTGGCGATGCCCACACCTGTGCCAAGGGTGAGCAGCGGGTAGAGAACCCGTGGGTCGTCCGAACCACTGGCTCGCTGCATTCCATACGCAAGGGCGCCACCAAAGGCCGCTGCATTGATCGCTAGTATGGCGCGCCCCGCAGACCTCGGTCGCTCGACAGTTGACGCAATAGGCTCGACGCGGGCTGGAGCTTCTGCTCGTGCCGCGGCTGACTCGGGACGGAGCAGCTGCCGCAGCATCACCAGGGCTCGCACCGACAGATTGGCCGCTGCAACGGTTTCGACCCGGACCCGAAGCTCCTGGGAACGGGGCGGAGATACCACCATGCGCAGCAGGTACGTGTTGCTATGGACCTGCTCGATGCGCGGACTCACGACCCAAGTGCCACCGCGACCTCCCCGTGCCGCGCGCGCTAGAATCTCGGTGTCGCGCGCCTGCGTTCCTGAAGGACCGGCCTCGGCGACATACAGAGTGAAGCCAAGATCTTGGATGGCATCCCGCAAGGTCGTATCGAGCTCCTGGGCGCGGGTCCCAAGTGCCTTCTCGGTGTCGAGCGGACGATGCAGTGCGAGTGGTCCTGCGCTGTCGCCTGCTGGCGTCAACGTGGGCCAGATGACCACTGGGTTTGCCTCGTCGGCCCGAGAGGCAACCGACACCACAAGAAACGCAAGGGACCAGGAGACGCGATGGATAACGGTCCTCATGGTTCGATGCGGAGCTCCTGCATAAGGCGTCTGACGATCTCGAAGTAGGTGCTTCGGTCGTAGGGCTCGTTGAGGATCAGAAAGTCGCGGCTTCGTAAGCCCACACAGCCAAAACAGAAGTGGCACTCAACGCATCCCGTGGAATGAAAGAGGTAGGCGGAGCGAATGCAGCGGGTGCAGTCGACGCAGTGCGAGCAGGCGACGCACTCGTCGCAGCGCGAGCAGTGGGCGCAATGGCTGCAAAAGGTCGACCGGGTGGTGTAGTGACAGCGGACCAGGCCTTGAGAGTCTTTGCAAAAGGTCGAGTCGCAGCAGGCGAAACAGCGGACCGACGCAACGCAACCCACGTTGTCGTCGATCTCGCGGAGTACAAGCGCTTGGTACGCAGCCTCGAACGCAGAACGCGTCCAGGCGGCGGACCGAGTCATCGGAGGCGACGCCGTAGGCCCGCCGCGAGGTCGCGGGTGGTGGGTTCTTCGGCGCACTCTTCGATGCGGCGCAGACGCGACTCGAGCACGGTGCGTCGTTTGGGGGACTCGGCGCCCAAGAGCTCGGTCAAGGCCGTGATGGAGCCGCGCACGCGCTCTTCATCGGTGTGCTCGAGGAGCTGGACATGCACCTCTTGCTCACGGGGAAGAAGGAAGCCCGCGCGAACGTACTCGTCCGAAGCCTTGGAGATCGCGAGACGTCCCTGGGCGCCGAGGAGACGATCGTAAAGCTTGCCGCGGTGGAGCTCTTGGGGATCGGGGTCGGCGGCGCGAGCGATGACCATTTTGGCGGTCTCGCGCTTGGGAGGCGGCGGCGTAGCGGTCGGTTTGGGAGCAAAAAGGGCCTCGAGTGCGGCGCGGTGGGCTTGGACACTCACCCGAGCGCGTTCGGCGTCGCCCTCCGAGCTTCGCTTGGGCGAGGCGGAAAAGTCGCGGTGGTCCGAGCGCGCGCGTCCCGAGTGATCGCTGCGCAGGCTTGCATGACGTTCGTGTGACATTCTGGTTCTTGGTTGCTCCATGCTCTGCGGCGCAGAGTTCTCGCGGCGGCCCCCCGACAACGAGCCGGGGTACCATCGCGGATTCTGTTTCGATGTCAAGTTACCGCCCTCAAGAAAGGAGGGCCTAGTCACAGTGGGGGGAGCGCGGCCGCTCCACCCCACCCCCCCAGCCGAAAACAGGGGGGCACACAAGGTACGATGTGACTATGGCCGAAAGGAGACCATAGCGGGTGGCGACGTTCGACGTTTTGTTGGCCTCTCGAGGGAGGTAAGCGCATGTATGCGGTCGCCACGCTATCTGGCGTTGCTCCTCTGGGAGGTCCTGATGAACACGAAGTGGATCGCTGCGGTCTTGGCCGCCTTGTTCGTGGGCGGCCCGGCGACGGCCGAGCCCGCTCCATCCCGTTACGGCAATCACGATGGGCCCGCACATGCGCGGAGTCCCAATGGCCCGGCCAAACGCCAGGCGCAATCCCGAACCGCGAGGGTGACCGAAGCCCATGGACGTCCAAAAGCTCCGACGGCCTTGATTTCCCGAGACGCGCTCCCGTCGCTTCCGCACCCAAGCGCTGAACCGCCACGCAAGCAGGCGGACGCGCGAGGCGCGAAGCCGTGCACGAAGCCCACCATCTCGGTTCAGGGACTTGGCGAGGATGAAACCTTGACGTTCGCCACCTGCACGGGACTCGCGCCGTTGGCCGTCGAACGCCTCAGTGTTCTTCTTCGGGCAGGAGGGGTCCCTCGTCCGAAAGCGTCCGCGGCAGCTCTCGCTCGTATCCACGGAAGCGACCTTGCCCCGGGAATCAAACGGGTCCGTCCAGAGCTCGTCGACCGCCTCGAACAGGTTGCCGAGCACTTCGCGAAGCGGGGACGGGTCAAGTTCGTGCTCGTGTCCGGGTACCGTCCAGGGGGCGCAGGGAGCTACCATGCGAGCGCTAGGGCCATCGATTTTCGCATCGAGGGGGTGAAGAACGAGAGCCTGGTTGCGTTCTGTAAGACCTTGCCAGACACGGGGTGCGGCTTTTATCCCAACAGCCACTTCGTGCACCTCGACGCGCGCGACCGGAAGGCAGGACACGTCGCGTGGATTGACGCAAGCGGTCCAGGCGAGGCGCCTCGGTACGTCGATTCTTGGCCACCTCCGGGTTCGCTCCGCACAGGGCGTGCTCCTCGCGTTCGGACCATCCTCTACTTGGACCGCGAGCTGCCGTCGCCGCAAGAGGATGACCATCCCGCGCTGCTTGCGTCCGAGGAAGCGCCCGATGGCGTGCTCGACTAGAGGCGTCTATTTAAAGAGGAGAGCCCGACATTGGTGGCTGTTGGCATGTGCGCTAGGTCTTTTCGGGACGCAAACGCGAGCAGAGCCTCGTCCCCAGCCTCGCACTATGCCGCAGCGACCAGTGGATGCGGGAAAGGCCGATGTGTCCCTCGACTACGGAGCGACCCCAGTACGGGTAGGCGGGATGCGTTGCGTGGAACAACCCCCGCAGGCTTTCTTGATTCGGACCAACTGGTTCAACAATGGCGCGGTGGGAGCGGCAATGGCGCAGCAGGCCGTACGTTACCGCACGGAGAAGTACGGCTTTTTCCGAGGCTTTGGCCGTGCCGAATGGAACCCCCATCCGCCTGGCTTTTACGCGGTGGCCACGACGTTCATGGGATTGCCACTGCAGGTACACAAGCGCATTGTGCCGGCGCTCAAGTGCGTGGAGCAGGCGTTGAAGGACGGTCCCGGGCACCTTGTCTACACGGCTCGAGGGGTGGGAGGCATTCGGTATCACAACACCTACCATGGCGGCGAGGTTTCGAACCATGTCTACGGTATCGCGATGGATATCGATTCGGACGTAAACACATGTTGTGGCTGCGTCGGCACGTGGAATCAGCACCCGCTGTGCCGCAAGAAGACGTCGAATGTGTACGACCGCACGGCCCTTCCTGCCACCTGGGTCAAGACCTTCGAGCGTTTTGGGTTCTACTGGCTGGGGCACGACGCGATGCAAGACACTATGCACTTCGAGTTCCTTGGGGATCCCGACAAGAGCATCGCTCCGTAAAGGCCTTGTCTGCCTAAGCGCCGGTGTCTCAGCTGGCGGTTGGGCGGTCGTCGACATCTTCGAGGCCTGCTGATTCCGGTACCAAGCGGTAACGGCACTTGGGGTAGGTTGGTTCCATGACGCTGACGTTGTGTGGTTCTCTTTCGCAGCATCCTGTGTCGCTTGGCGCGGGCATGCACAACGCAGGATACCGAGCACTCGGACTTCCCTTCGTATATGTCCCCTTCAAGGTGAGTGATCTCGAAGGGGCGCTCGCGGGGATGAGGGCTCTAGGGATTCGAGGGTTTGGTGTGTCGTATCCGCACAAGCAAGCGGTGATGCCGCTGCTAGATTCGCTAGATCCGCTGGCGGCCAGGATCGGCGCGGTCAACACGGTGGTGAACGACGATGGGCGTCTCGTGGGGCACAACACGGATGGCAGAGGAGC
The DNA here is from genome assembly GCA_903894755.1 of uncultured delta proteobacterium. Taxonomy (GTDB): domain Bacteria; phylum Myxococcota_A; class Polyangia; order Polyangiales; family Polyangiaceae; genus CAITRH01. The sequence goes on along the minus strand of CAITRH010000679.1, from coordinate 4,827 downwards.
GCTTCGCGCGCTCGAAGAGACCCTGGAGCTTGCAGGCAAACGCGTGCTGCTACTCGGTGCGGGAGGAGCTGCCCGCGCCATTGCCCACACGTTGGCGGGGCGTGGAGTGCGATTGAGCGTGGCGAACCGCGATCGAGCCAAAGGGGACCGTCTTGCCTCCGAGTGTGGAGCGATAGGTGTCGACTTCGAGGAGGTGAGTCGGGCGTGTGACTACGACGTTGTGGTGAACGCGACGACGTTGGGGATGGGAGATGTCGACCCGTCGAGTCCTGTGCCAGCGGGGGCGCTGAGGCGGGGACAGGTGGTGATGGACATCGTGTACAAGCCGCTTGAAACGCGGCTTTTGCAGGAAGCGAGACGTGCGGGGGCGAGGGTGATCCACGGAGGGCGGATGCTGCTGCATCAAGCGGCGCTGCAATTCGAGCTGTACACGGGGCAGACGGCGCCGCTTGAGGCCATGGACGAGGCGTTGCGGCTGCAGATCAAGGGTTAGGGGGGGTGAAACGTTGGGGTTAGGCAATCCGCGGTGAACAGAATGTTGGGCGCGAAGGAGCCAAGGGGCGATCGGGCCGCAGGGACGACAGAGGAGCATGCGCGAGGACTTGAACCACTGATCCGATCCTAGCCGGTGGACCGAGTATGTCGTCGGAGGGAGTCCTAATACTATGAGTCCCTTCCCATCTACCGTGTGGCCTTGGATGTCTGTGTGCGCATCGACACGATGGTGATCTATTTTGGTCGAGAGGGCTCGTAGCTCCCCGCGGAGGGCTCGTAGCTCCCCGCGGAGACCTCGTAGCTCCCCGCGGAGACCTCGTAGCTCCCCGCGGAGACCTCGTAGCCCTCTTTCAGGGCTCCCTTAGCCCTCCCCGAGGGCTCGTAGCTCCCCGCGGAGACCTCGTAGCTCCCCGCGGAGGGCTCGTAGCTCCCCGTTCAAGTCTTGGAGGCGGCTGCGGTCGCTGCGACGAGCTCGGATTCGCGAGGACCCATCGAGGCAAGGGGCGCTTGGGCAAGCAAGCTGGCAAATTATCGCGTGCAGCTTTGTTGCTCGCTTGCCTCGGTACGGAGCCTCTGACCACCGGGTGCTCGCTCTGGCCAGCTCCTGCGGACGTTCCGGGCCATCTGTCCACGGTGGGGAAACAGAACGCGACACGGCGGCAGCCGGGGTATGCAAGATCGACACGGCGATGGACCAAGACGCGTTCAATACTGCGACCGGGGGGGGTGACCTGGAAGGCAGAGGGATTTGTGCAGAATGACCCGAGCCCGGCAGGCACGACCTCGATTGTTGGGGCTAGGCAATCCAAGGGTCACCCAGCGCGTCGAACCGGAGACACACATCGCACCCCAACCCGTCGCAAGAGCGCCTGCCCCCTATGCCGCGCCGCCCTCGCCCTCACCCTCACCGCTTCGTCGACAATCTCCTGCACTGCCTCATGGCCACCAAGACCGCGCTCGAGATTCGGCATCGACCAACGAAGCTCCACCCGATGCAACCGAAGCCGCCGGAGCGCCGCCAACACCGGACTCTTCGACAGCGGCGCCGGCGCCCAAACATGAACCACCGTGGGACTCGGACGTTCTCGCAGCAAGGTCCCCAACACCTCCGTAAGCGTCGCCTCCGCCCGCTGCCGCTCGCCCTCTGGACGAGGCGGGACCTCGATCCCGTACGCCGCTAAATGCCTTCGCAACACCTGCTCCCTCGCGGTCCTTGCGAAGGGAACCCCCACCACGAAAGGGGCCCGTTCGAGCAGCGCTTCGGCCCGCAACGCAAGCCCGTCCAAGTCCCCACTCGCCACGTCCGCAAGCCCCGCTCCGTCAAGAGAACGCGCATGCTCGAAAACGCGCAAGGCCACGTCTTGCTCGTCGAGATCGCTCCGGTCCGCGTCCACGAGGTTTGCCGCATCGGTCAACGCACGCGTAATGCTCACGGCTTGCTGCGCCCCTTGCGCTGGACGAACGAAAGAGCGCAGCCTCGACGCCACTACCGCGAGTCCCGTTCGGTCTCCCGCGCGCAGATGGGCCGCAGCCAACGCCGCGACTTCGTCCACGCCGTCATCGAGAGGCGCATGCCCCATCGGCCCCGCCCAAAGCTCCACGGACGCGTCGAGCACCAGCCAGACCACCTCGCGTTCCTCACGTTCCATGTCGCGCACCAGCAGCTGGCCGCGTTTGGCGCTCGCTTTCCAGGCAATTCGCTTGAAAGGATCGCCAGGAACATGGTCGCGTAGCTCGCGAAGCTCGTCGCCTTCGCCCACGGCGTTCGATGGACGTCCCAGAGCAGCCCCACGTCGTCCGCGCCCTCCCAACGGGGATGAAAGCAGGGCATGGAGCGGAGTCGACACGACCTCGACACCGAACGGATTGGCGAACAGGAGCGGCACTTCGTAGAGTCCCTCGCCGCGGGCGGGGGTCGCACGGACCTCGAGGGCGAGACCATGGAGTCCCCAGGAACCGACGCGCAGGGGACGTACGCGAAGGGTGATCCGCGCCCGGCTGTCTGCACCGAGGGTTAGCTCGGTGGGGGTGACTTCGACATCGAGCACACTCGATGCGATGGGACGAATAGCGACGGCGCGGACGGGGTCAGGCCCACGATTTCGGAGCTCGGCGATCACGTCGAAGGGGCTCGATCGGGCCACCCGGACGGTGCGCGTGGGATGAAGCCAGGCCATTTCGAAACCAGCGCTGCGAAGGCGCGTGACGGCGAGCCACGCCAGGCCTCGTCCTGCGGCCACGGCGAGGATCATGGCGCCACCGAAAGCGACCATGGGGGTCAGGCGGGACGCGACTCCGACAGCGACCAGCGCGGCCCCCGCGAGGGCCACGTGGAACGTCGCGCGGGTTGGAAAGATCTGCATTCGTCAGGCGTGGTCGCGGGCGAGACGATCGAGAAAGTCGGTTCGGAAAATGCCGTCGACGCGGATCGAGTAGCGGAAGTACGGGTCTGCGGCGACGCCATGGAAGTCGTTGTCGTTGAACCAGTAGGCATGCCGGCCGATGAAGAGCTCGCGCTGGTTGGCTTCGTCCCACAAGAACAAGCGCTTGTCGCCTCGGGGACAGAGCGTGATGAAGTGGTCCACGAACGGTTTTTCCTCGGCCCCCTGGTCGGTGTGGCCCTGGTCGGTGTGGATAGTGCCGTGGTCGTTGGCCTCGAGCCCTAAGATATTGCAGCGTCCAACCTCGGCGAAGGGCAAGGTTTTCACGTATGCGACGAGGCGAGGGAACCACCGGAGGGCTTCCGAGGTAAACGCCTTGCCAACGCCGGTAGTTTTGTCGTCCCAGCCCGCGGTTGGAATGAGCTCGTAGAAGGCTTTCCAGGGGAAGTACACGCGGTACTTGAACTTGAGGTAGAGGACCTGTTTGCGAGACAGGGGAAAGTCACGCTCCTCGCCGAAGTGGTAGTCGGACTGGAGGTCCAGATCGAACTCGTCGGGGGTGTCCGAGAGGGCGACGAAGCGGGCGAACTCTTGGCGGGAAAAGCCTGCGATGACCTGACCGTAGTCGACGTAGGGGTCGTGCTCGAAGGACGGCGGGACGATGCCCATGGTTTTGTGACTTCCGCCGGTGCAATCGACGGGCAGGTGAGCCAAGGCCCAGACGATTTCTTCGTCGATGTCCGCGAGGGGGGTCAAGTCGAGGTAGGGCTCGAGGTCCACGTAGGGATGGTGCCAGATGCCGCGGAAGGGGCCTAGGTCGGAACGGGAAGGGCGCATTTGCGCACGAACCCTAACAGGGATGCGGACCTTGAGTTGGGGGCCCAGTCATGGGCTGTCTTGTTATTTTGTGTGCCTCTTGGGCGGCCCTTCGTGGGGCTCAAACGCACAAGTGTCAGAGGTTGCAGGCGGCAGGAAGGCTTACGCCTCCCAAGATCCCGCGAAGTTGTGCGAATTCCGGAGCATTTCCCGAGGGACCAGCCTGCCTCCCGAGCACATCGCACTGCCCCGCCGCTACCTTGAGCTGCGCCCCTTCGGGCGAAAACGGACCGAGCTGGGCGGCCCGCTGTCGCATCGCTCCACAGCACGCCATGATCTTGAGTTGATTGGGATTGTAGCCAGGGCCCGTCCATTTCCTCGCGTCCCCCGCCCCGTCCACCGCCGCATCGCTCCCGGCATCTTCCTCGAGCGGCGCTAACGTCATGGTCGTCGCCGGTGGTGGAGGCGGAGGCGGAGGCGGTTCTTCGGTGGCAGGCGGCGGCTTCTTGGGACAACCCAGCATGACGAGCGGAACAAGGCCCACGAACGCGAGGGCGAAAAGACTGCGACGCATACGGGAACGGCTCATGAAAATCTCCTCGCAAGAATACGGTCCTCAAGATAGCCGGTTTGCCGGACCGATTCCAAGCGCCACTTACGTGACACGCGCATCTCCCCCCGCTGTGATGTCGGACCCTGGGATGCTAGGGGCCGAAACTCCGCTGCTGCCCACCGGCCTCGTCCTCCGAGGACTGGGGAAAAGACGAAAAACCGGCCCATTCCGTGACTGTCGCAACGTTCGACATGGACCGTACCGAGGTCACCGTGGTGGCGTTCCGCTCGTGCGTGGTCGCCGGCAAATGCAAAGCGAAAACAACGGTGGAGTCTTCCTCCGTCGGGAGACGCTTCTCGGCCCATTCGCAAAAAGCCGTCGACTAAACCAAACCCATCTTGAAAACCGCAGGTCCGATCCACCGCTTCCGCGCCCCAATTTCGCGCAGACCTCACCCCCAACCCCCTCTCCCTCGACATCCTCCTTGCCCATGCGGGCAAGGACGATCGTCTTCGAGCGAGGGGGCTCGGAACCGCGGTACAAGTGGCTCTCCACCCCCCTCGCTCGAAGACGATTTTACTT
>CAITRH010000678.1 GCA_903894755.1 uncultured delta proteobacterium | reverse complement strand
GGGTAACCCTGGGTCGAGGGGGGCGCGGTTCGGACCCCTGGTCGGACCTGCGGTATTCAAGATGGCGTTTGCTAGGTTCGCACGCGTGATGTGCGGACTGTCTTTTTGTCTCCCTCTTGCGCTCGTTGCGATCGCTGGGATTGCGCACGCCGACGCTCCGTTCGTGCCGTTCCCTGTTCCAGCGCAGCGTGCGGCCCCCTCACCCCCGTTGCCCCAAGAGCCGCCCGACCTTCATCCCTTCCTAGGTCGTCCAGTCACCCGCATCGAGGTCCTTGCAGACGGAGCTGTCCCCTGGGTGGAAAGCCCAATGCCTCAAGTGACCGCGGTGTGGGTGGGACATCTTCTTTCGCAGCAGACGGCTCGAGCCGCGCTCGACGACGTACTGAAAACAGGCCGCTTTGCTCATGGACACGTCTCGGTTACCGAGGATGGCAACGGGGTGCGGCTGCAGGTGCGAGTGGTCCCACGTCGCATTGTGGCTTCCGTGAAAACAGAGCTGCATGGAGTCCGGTTCGATCGTGACGAACTGCTTCGCGAGGCCGACCTTGCGGTGGGAAGCGAAGTCGTTGCGACCGAACTCGACGAGCGTCGAGTCAACCTGACCAACCTGTTGGCCCGGCGAGGATACCCCAACGCTCACGTGACCCTCCGCTTGGCTCCCACGGCCAATCCCCTTCGTGTTGCGGCTGTCATCGATGTGCGTGCCGGTGCTGAGCGCCTTATTCAACGTCGCTGGTTCTACCTCAATGGAGCGTCGGTGGAAGCGGTGCAAGGTGTTGTGGACGGCTACCTTGTAGGGGTTGGGGCGCGTGCTGACGAGACTGCATTGGCCAACGCCGACACGCGCCTCGAGGACAACCTGCGGGCGCTTGGATACACCCGCGCTTCCGTCTGGCACGACGTGGGGGTGTCGTCAGCGCTGGTTTCGCTGCGTGTGCGGGTGATCACCGGGCCTCTTTCCATGGTGTCATTCGAGGGAAACGCCAGCTACGACGCAGACGCGCTAGGAGCAGCGATCGATGCAGAGCGCGACCCAGACCGCTCGCCTTCCCACCTGACGGGCAAGCTGCGGGCGTTTTATCAGAAGCGCGGGTTCCTCGATGCGGAGGTGACGGTAGAAACAAGGGGAAAGGACGGGGACTCGGTGCGTCCCATGGTCTTCAAGATCGTGGAGAACCCTCGCGTGCGGGTGGCAACTCGGGCCTATCCATGTCTGTCCGAGGCTGAAGTGCGTCCACTCGACCAAGGGGGACCCCGCACGACTGCGGACATTGGAGCCGAGATCGACAGTTTCCTCGAGGAGGAGTTTCCTGGCACCGAGGTGTTCAAGTCCCCCAGTGCTCTAGCCGTCGACAGGCAGCTTTCCGGGGCTGGTGGGCCTTCCATGACAGGAGCGAGGCGGGTACCGTTGGAGCTCGATCCGCGGCACACCTTTGTGGAGGACACCTACGAGCGGGCGGTAGGACATATCCAGGAGCTCTATCGGAACGAAGGGTACTTGCAGGCTTTGGTAGGTCCATTGTCGGTTCTGCGGGCGCGTTGCGATCGCAAGTCGCCGCCTGGACGGTGCACCCCGATGCCACTTGCCAAGGTGCCGAGCAACCTATGCACCTACGATCCCAGCGGCTTGCCGCTTCCAACCGTGCGTCTTGGACCCGAGTTTCACTGCGAGCCGGACCGAGCACGAGGTCTCGAGTGCGCTCCTCGTGTCGACCTACTGATCCCGATCAAGTTGGGGCCTAGGACACGGCTCTACGATGTGGCTTTCTTGGGAGTCCATGCGTTTTCCGAACAAGAGCTATTTGCCAAGATGGCACTTCCGCTTGGCAAGTACGCCAGTCTTGCGCAGGTAGAAGACGCGCGAAAGCGTGCAGAGGACGCCTACAAAGAAGAGGGCTATGCCTATGTCGAAGCCAAGACGGCGTTGGAGCTGTCGCTCGACCGAACGCGGGCGAGACTGCGGGTCGACGTACAAGAGGGCGAGCGGGTTTATGTCCGGGGCATCGAAGTGCGCGGCAATACCAACGTGCGCGCGGGGATTGTCCAGAGTCGCATCACGTTGCGGGTTGGGGAGCCGTACCGTCTGGGGGAGGTTCGCAAGACGCAAGAGTACCTTGCCACGTTGGGGGTGTTTTCGAGCATCGACGTGTCTCTTGAGGACCCATACATTCCGCAGCGCGACAAGGTTGTGGTCATCACTGTGAGCGAGCGGATGCCCCAATACTTCGAGGTCCGGCCTGGGTTCTCCACGGGTGAGGGGATACGTGGAACCTTTGAATACGGCCATCGCAACCTCTTTGGAGTTGCGCTTAGTGCGACATTGCGGGCGCAGCTCTCCTACTTACCGAGCATGTTCATTCTCGACCAGGATGTCCGCGGCAACTTCGACACGCTCAACGATGGCGAGCGGATTGCACGGCGTATTACTGCGAGCGTGAGCGCTCCGGAGATAGGGTTGGGGCCGACCTTTCGAGGTCAGGTGGATCTGGTGCATGTCCGCGATCTGCAGCGGGACTTCACTCTGACCAAGTACAGCAACTTCGCCAGTCTGTTCTACCGTCCACGTCGCTCCTTTCAGTTGCAGGCCGGACTAAGTTTCGAGCTCAATGATGTCTTCCTGTTCAACGGCGGGACCATCGATGACTACATTCGGGCCCTCCAGCAGCAGGGCAAGTCATCCGCCGACCTGGAACGTCTCCTGAGGGTGCCGACGGGGCGGAGCTTTGTCGTTGCGCCGCGGGTGGTGCTGACGCTGGATCGGCGCAACGATCCTTTCCAAGCAAACAGTGGGACGTTCCTTTCGACGGGGGCGGAGCTGGTGTTTTCCGAACCGATCGGCGGCACATCGGGACAACCTGGGAGGTTCATACGGTTTACCAACAATCTGGCGGGGTACTTGCCACTGACACGCAGGCTTACGCTGGCTGCGCAGGTTCGGCTTGGATACAATCTCCCGTTGACATCCGACTCGGCGACCTATCCGGACAGGCTGTTCTTCCTTGGGGGGGTCGACTCCATGCGGGGGTGGCGTCTTGATTCGTTTCTGCCCCAGGAGCTAGCGACCCGTATCGACAACACGAGGACTCTTGCCGACAACGACCCGCAGAAATACACCATTGGCGACGTGGCCCTGCGCGGGGGAAACCTGATGATCAATCCGCGCCTCGAGCTTCGGTTTCCTCTGCGTCCCCCTATTGACAGTGTGCTTTTTGTCGACATGGGAAACCTCTGGATCGATCCGAGCAACGTGTACGACATGCCCTTTGCGCTTCGGGCGAACGTCGGGTCGGGACTACGGGTGCAGACACCGGTGGGCCCTCTTGCCTTCGACTATGGGATCAACGTGACACGTCGCGTGTACGAGGACTTTGGCGCGTTCAACTTTGCCATTGGGCTGTTTTGACACTACGACCCAAGATGTCGAAATCCTTGAAGTGCCTCGGTAGCCCTGTACGACGGGCCGCGCGTCCGCTAGAGAGCCCCGTTATGCGTCTCTGGACCTTCTCCCTTTGTCCTGGCGACATCCGTTTTCCTCGCGGCGCCCGCCCGAGCCGACATCACCCATCAGCAGAACGCTCCACGGATACGCGGGAGCTTATTGCGCGCCTTGTGGAGCCACTAAATAAGCGTGGAATTTCTCGCCTGATGTTTCGCGATTGTCTCGCCGAAGCCGATGCTGTGGTGCCGAAGGCCTCTCTGGACCGTTGGGTTCACGACTACACGCAGTCGGGCACTGTTTTCTCACCCGAGAAGGCGAGCGGCGCGGCATCGCTTCTGGACGCGGAGCAGCAGGATGTGGCGGCGGGTTGGGTGTTGATCGAAAACGACAAGCATCGGCCCGTGTCGGTCGAGTCGTTCCGCCACTTCTGCAATGAGTTTTTTGGCGTGGGTATGAGCCCCTCATCCGCCCATAATTATCTTATCAACCTTGGGTTCGCGAGGAAGGTAGCGCAGACAAAGACGAGCGGTTTTTCGGTGGACGTGGACGCGCTTGTTGAGATGATGTGCGCGTGGGTAGAGCAGCGTCGCCGCAACGGCGAACTGGATGAACTCGTGGCAAGTGTCGACTTCACGTTCACGGG
>CAITRH010000677.1 GCA_903894755.1 uncultured delta proteobacterium | reverse complement strand
ACGCGGGTCCAGACGCGCACGAGCAGCGGATTCAGCGCGTTCTCCCCTTCGTACGGCGCCCCCGAGCAATTCTACGGAAAGAAATACGGCGCCACAGGCCCATGGACCGACGTCCACGCGCTGGGGCTTATCTTGACCGAGCTCGTAAGTGGTCGTCCGCCCCTCGAGGGCGACGATCTCGCCGAGCTTCAGGACGCCGCTACGAGCGAAGTGCGTCCGACGCCGCAAGGACGAGGGGCGCTCGTGACCGACGGCTTCGAAGCCGTGGTGGCGCAAGCCGTGGCGCGCTCTCCGAAGGAACGCTTTGGCAATGCGAAAGCGCTGCTCTTGGCCCTCGAGCAGGCCACTACGGCGTCCGCGAGGCCCGCCCCCACCGTCGCCATGGTCGCGGGGACCGAAATTGCGGCCCTCTTTCCCAACTTCGAGGCGAAGGGCTCGGCAACAAGGTGCGCGCCTATGCTCTCCGGCAAGAAGGGGATCTACGCCGCAACGCCCGCTCCCACCTCGGTACGACCCGCGCCGTCCGGACCGCAGCCGGTGCTTCCGTCAACTGCGAAGGGCAAAGGGAACCGGCAGCGCCTCTTGGTGGTAGGCGCGATCGTCGTGCTAGGCGCGTTGGGCCTCGTCGTGGGGCTCTCGACAAAGGACCGATCATCGCAGTCGTCTGCAAGTGCCCCCGTTCCGAGCACGCCTGCCATGGGAGTTCCAGTTTCGAGCAAGTCGGCGAGCCCAATCCCGCTGCAGGGTTCCCAGTGCCCATCAGGAATGGTGCCCATCGAAAGCGGGACTTTTCAAATGGGCTCGGACAAAGGCGCAAGTGATGAGAAGCCCGTTCATCCGGTGACGGTCAATCCGTTTTGTATGGACCGAACCGAGGTGACCGTGTCCGCGTATACGGAGTGCGTCAAGGCAGGGAAATGCACCGACCCAGACAGTGGTGGCAACTTCGGGAAAAGCGACCGAGGAAATCATCCGATTAACAACGTGGATTGGAACCAGTCGACGGCTTTTTGCGCATGGGCCGAGAAGCGTCTCCCGACCGAGGAAGAGTGGGAATACGCGGCGCGAGGGACAGATGGACGGGAGTACCCGTGGGGCAATGCCGCTCCGGGGAATCAGCTTTGTTGGAATGGGGAAGGGAACGACCTCGGAAAAGGGAAACGAGGCGGGACGTGTCCGGTGGGTTCTTATCCAGCAGGGCGGAGTCCATTTGGATTGGATGACATGGCGGGCAACGTCTGGGAATGGACCTCCAGCGCCTACTCCGAAGACTACGGCAAGGATCGTACCAGCCCGCTCCGTGTGCTCCGCGGCGGTTGTTGGTACGGTTACGGCGCCTCGGGGGTGCGCGGCGCTTGCCGCGACTACTTCGGGGCCTCGCGCCGCCTCTTCGTTGTGGGTTTCCGTTGCGCCAGGACTCGCTAGAAGTAGGGAATGTGCCAATGGTTAGGACACAAGGTGTTCCGAAGTCTTGATCCTTGATCCTCGAACCCTTGATCTCAGAAACAAGAAATGGATAAAGAGGAGAAGAAAGGGGGGTCCGGGGGCGAAGCCCCCGGACAAAAATTGGAGCGATCCGAGCCTGCGGCGATCGCTCTCAGGATGGAGGATCTGACGGTATGGGTGGTCGAGCGCGTGGCAAAGATGCCACGGGAGCACAAGTTCACCGTCGGGGATCGCTTGATTGAAACCTGTTTGGAGGTCACGTCGGGGTTGGTGGAGGCGAGTTTTGTCCGGGACAAGTTGGCGCTGCTGGCGGCGGCATCGAGAGCCTTGACAAGGGCGCGGGTTCTTGCGCGGGTGGCGCGTCGGCTCCGTCTTTTCTCCGACGCGCAAGCGGAATACTTTGCCGATCAGAGCCTCGAAGTGGGACGGATGCTCGGGGGCTGGACAAGGTCGGTCCGAGCGCGGTAGGGGGTTGGATGCGCGTGATGGGGAGTGTTCCCCGGACGTGTCGGACGGGCAGGGATTCGCCCGCTCCGTGTGCTCCGCGGCGGTAGTTGGAACAATAACGACGCCTCGAGGGTGCGCGGCGCTTACCGCAACAACAACGAGGCCTCGAACCGCAACAACAATGTGGGTTTCCGTTGCGCCAAGACTGGGACCATTGGGTTTCGCCAGGGCGTCCAGAGCCGTGCGGTTTTCGGACCGTGCGGGAGTGACGACCCCAGTCCACCCTGCCTGTGCGGGCCCGGTTTCGGGCCGAATAAAGCCGTAGGCGAGCGCCTGCGGCCCCCCGCGCGCCGAGCCGCCTCTACCCGAAAGGGCACGCGGCCGGCGACGGGACTTCCATGTGCCGCGAAAAGCGTAGACGTTCGAGCTCCGTTTGGAGGAGCGCCCGTGTGTGACCATGGCGGGCGTGAGCAAGCCAAGCGCGAAGCTGCGACATCACGTCCCGCGGTTCGAGCGCTCCCGCAGCAAAAAGCGTTTGCGTTCGGGCCATCCGCTGGCGCATGCGGACGACGTTGTCGTGGCGCAGGCGGATCTGCACCGCGTCGCCGTGGCGTTGGAGCACGAACCCGAGAAAGCTCACCGGCTCGGTGGTGCGATGAAGCCTCGTCTTTTGCGGGTGGAGGCGGAGGCGTAGCGATTCAAGGCGGTCGTCGATCCGAGCCAGCGCCTCGCGGAGCCGTCCTGGGTCGTCGTCGAAGACGAGCAAGTCGTCCGAATAGCGGACAAAGGTGCCGAGACCGAGCGCGGAGCCGAGGAGGTGATCGATGGGAGAGAGGTAGACGTTCGCCCAAATCTGCGAGGTGAGCGAGCCAATCGGAAGGCCGTGGGGACGGGTGAGCGGAGTGAAGAGGTCGTCGCCGGCAAAGTGGAACGCGACCTGCTCCACGGCGACGGGGGCGTCGAGAAACAGGTCCCGAAGCCAGCGCCACGGAGGAGGGGTCGTGCGCTGGAGCATGGAGCGGAGCAAGGCGTGGTCGATGCTGGGGAAGAACCTGCGGATGTCGAGGCGCAGGACGAAGTTGCGGTGACGGGTGAGGTCAGCGGCGCGGGTGAGAGCGCGGTGGGTCCCTTTTCCGACGCGGCAGGCGTAGCTTTGGGCGGCGAGTCCGCGTTCGATGGTCTCCAGGGTCTCGTCGACGAGCAGGTGTTGGACCACGCGGTCGCGAAACGGGAGGGCGAAGATGCAGCGGCGCTTCGGGTCTTCGATCCAAAAAGAGCGTCCTCGGCCGGGTTGGTAGCGATGGTGGGCAAGGTCCACGGCGAGATCGGCGCAATGGCGATGGATGTCGATGAGAAACCGGGCGACGTCTGCAGCGCGGCGTTTGCCTCGGGCGGCGCGCTGCGCGAGGTCTCGGAGGCGTTTGGTCGGTACCATTCTGTTGAGCATTACGCGCTAAGGGACGGGGAGGGACGAGTGAGCGGAGTGAAGAGGTCGTCGTCGGCAACGTGGAACGCGAGCCACGACGCGGTTTATCCATCCGCATGCTACGGTCCACGCGTGCAGCACGAGTCGACTCTCCCCCCGGACATCTACCACGCGACGGCGGAGGTCGTGGCCGCCATGTTTTCCCACGACCCGCAGACCTTTGTCCGGCTCGACGCGCGCGCGCTGGCAGTGGCGAACGCGGACCTTTCCTGGCTCCTGGCCCCTGGCATCGATCCACGGCTCGCCCGAGCGCCGCGCTTCGCCTTGGGATCGACGGGGGAGCTCGACCGAGGCGGACATCGTCGAGGAAGCCGAGGACATGCTCGACGAGGCGTGGGCTCAGCGTGCCGTTGCCGAGAACGACGCGGATCCCGACAAGACGACCATCCCGTTCGACGACTACCTCGCCAGCCACGGGCTGACCGGTGCCGACCTTCAGAGTTGAGCTGCGGCCCAAGGCGTCGAAGGCGCTGGATGCACTCGACGCGACCACACGCACGCGGGTCCTGTCGGCGATCCACGCCCTTGCGAACGACCCGAGACCTTACGGTGTTGCGTCACTGCACCGCGACCGTGACGTTGCCTCCCGCCTCCCCGAAGAGCATCAAGTACGCGAGCCCCTGGCCATCCGCGACCACCGGCTGGACCGCCGCACCACCGGATCCGAGTGTCTGAAAGGTCGCGTCATAAAGCCGCCAGGCGCGTGCCCCGGAGATCGAGATCGACACCGGCGCCGTCCCGCGCTGGACCGACCGCCACTCGGCGAAACCCTCCGGGCCGATGGCAACCGAGGAACTCGTGCCCGCGGCAAGCACCTGCACGGTCTCGAGCGGCCGATGGAAAGCGCCGCCCCAGCGCAGCCACTCCTCTCCACCGCGAACCACGACGTCTAGATCGTTCAGGTCGTTGCCGTAGAGACCCGGGATGAGCAGCATCATGCTCGCCGTCTGGGCGCTCACGGAACCGTCGAGCACCTGCGCTTGCCACCCCATGTTCATCGGTGGAAGGGCCGGGAGCGCGAGGAGCACGCCGGTCAGGTCAGGAAGCGTCATGAGACCGAACCGCGGGTCTTCTCCGACCATGAACGGCAGCGCGTCGGGATGCTCGTTCACCACGAGCCATTGCTTTCCGAGCCGGCCGCTCCATGCGCTGGAAAGTGCCGCGCCCCGGCCGGTCACCCTCTGCGCGTACGCCATGGTGTCAAGGTAGGACTTGTCACCAAACGACGATCGGGCCGCCAGGTACTGGTTCGCCCCGCCGCTCACGACGCTGAGCGAAAGGAGCGGCGCCGCGTCCGCCATGAACCACCCGTCGGCCCGATACCGGAACCCCGCGTAGGTGGGCGCAAAACCGTCGGCGCGCAGCGTGAGCAGCGTGAGCGAGCCGTCGGCCTCGGCTCGAAGCTGGAACACGTGGTCGTAGCTGGCGTAGATCCCCGCGACGGACCCGAGCAACCCGTCGGGCACGGAAGCGACCGCCGCGGCCTGAGGCGGGAGCGGCTTCGGGAACGACGCCAACCGGCCGGTCTCCACCAGCGCACGTGTCAACACCCGTTGCGTGATCGCTAGCGGCGCGTATCCGCCCCCCGCGGGCCCTAGAGCCACCGCTGCCAGTCCTTCGTCGGGCGCGACGAGCAGCTGCGCCCCATAGAAGAACGTGCCGCCGTTCTTGGTCCAGCCTTTCGTCCCTGCCTGACCGAGCCCCGCCTCGGCCACGCTGTCCCAACCGAGACCGTACGTCATGCCTTTCCACGGCACTGGGTTGAAGGTCCCGACGGTCTGATCCTCCGCCATCCGGTCGACCGACTTCGTCGAGAGGACCTGCACGCCTCCCACCGACCCCCTGTTGAGAAACATTCGAACGAAGGCCGCCATGTCTGCCGCTGTCGAGTAGATCCCGCCGCCAGCGTCCACGTTCACGTACTCCTGGGGCATCGGGACGCCGCCGCGGTAGGCCTTTGCGTAGCTGCCGTCGGCAAACGGCGCGAGAGAGAACGAGGAGTGCGTCATGCCCAGCGGCGTGAAGATCTCTTTCTTGACCCAGTCCGCGTAGGTCATGTTCGTGACGGCTGCGACGACCTGATCGGCGACCGCGAAGCCGTCGTTGCAGTAGACCGCCATGGATCCGGGGTCGGCCTTGAGGCGCTGGTCGGCGAGCGAGGCCACCACGGCTTCTGCGTACCCGCGCACCGCGATCGTGGTCTCGGCTCCGATGTAGCGAGTCCCCGGGATCCCTGACGTGTGGTTGAGGAGCATCTTCACGGTGATCCTCTGGTAGCGCGGGTCGGCCATGCGGAAGGACGGGAGGTACTGAACGACGGGTTTGTCGAGATCGACCAGGCCGCGATCGACGAGCTGCATGACGGCGACGGCGGCGAACATCTTCGAAACCGAGCCGATGGGGAACATCGTGTTCTCGGTGGCGGGGACCGAGGCGTTCAGATCCGCCGCGCCGAAGCCGCTGGCCAAGATCACCCGGTCGCGGGAGACGAGCGCGATGCCGACGGAGGTTCCGCCCTGACGAGCGACCTCGTAGGCCGCGTCCTGTGCCTCCTGGATGGCTGCCGCGTAGCTCGGCGGATTGGACGTGTCGCTGCTGCACGACTGAACTGCGAGCGCTAGGACGAGTAGGAGCTGCTTTTTCATGATCCCTCCTAAGGTTGCACGCTGAGGGCTCGATGGT
>CAITRH010000676.1 GCA_903894755.1 uncultured delta proteobacterium | reverse complement strand
GGCACCTCGATGTCGGCCCATCGCATCCTGGGGCTGGAGCAGGTCCCAAGGGTTCGGCTGTTCGCCGATTAAAGCGGTACGCGAGCTGGGTTTAAAACGTCGTGAGACAGTTTGGTCCCTATCTGCCGTGGGCGAAGGATACTTGAGAGGAGCTAACCATAGTACGAGAGGACCTGGTTGGACGCACCTCTAGTGATCCGGTTGTCATGCCAGTGGCACAGCCGGGTAGCTATGTGTGGAACGGATAACCGCTGAAAGCATCTAAGCGGGAAGCCGGCCTCAAGACAAGGTATCCCAGATGAAAGTCTCTAAAGGCCCCTTGTAGACCACAAGGTAATAGGCTGGGTGTGGAAGCGGCGCAATCCGCGGAGCTAACCAGTACTAATCGGCCGTGAGGCTTGACCTATCTCTAAGGCAAACATTGTAACTCGTAGCCAGAATTCGGATTGCGAACGCAGTCCACAGCTTTCCGGTGGTGATTTCGAAGAGGCCACACCCGATCCCATCCCGAACTCGGAAGTTAAGCTCTTTGGAGCCGATGGTACTGCACGGGCGACCGTGTGGGAGAGTAGGACGCTGCCGGGATTATATTTTCGATACGTATCATCAGTTGTGTTATGCCTATACCCTGTCTGTGACCTTTGGTGGGGGGGATAGCGCTTGCGAAAGAAATGGTTTTTTGTCTCCTTCGCCGCAGTTGCCACTCTAGGCATGATTGTGGTGTTTTCTTTTGGGCCGGTTGTCCGTGGCAAGCTCCAACGCTATGCAGCCATCCAAGGTCTTCGGCTTGAAATCGAAAGCGTCCGTCCCAACGGTTTCGGGATAGCGCTCCACAATGTCCTTGTTGAGCCACTTGGCGATTCCCTGTTTCGTCTTGAGACGGGCCTTGTCGAAATCCGTTTGTCCTCCAGCCTTGAGCCTCGCAACATTGCAATACGCGGCGGAGAGCTCACACTTAGTGGCTCACTCGAACGCTTCAACAATGTGCTCCGATCGTCGCCCTCCGGTTCTCATAACAAGACAGCGCACATCCCAATAACAGCGTCGGAGCTGCGCGTCCGCTGGGCATCTGACCAGAACAACGGAGGTGCGGACGGCGTTGAGCTACAGCGAACTGAAACAGTCATTGCTGCCAAAGCTCGCTCCCTGTCGGGAACATGGCTCTCTTGGACCGCCAGTGCCAACGACCTGACCCTAATGCACGCGTCTGGTCTGGGCTGGCAGGCTCGCGTGGGGACGCTTGCACTTGGCCCAGCTGACGGTGCCGCCGCCCCTCATGGGCCCGCGAACGCGGAGCCCAATGCAGCCGCCATCCCTTCTATGGAGCGCGTCCGCATCCTATTGGCGACTCTGGACGAGCAGTTCCCTGGGGCAAGTCGTGTGGAGATCTCTGCGTTCACCCTGCGTCGTGCTGGACAGCCGGAAGCGGGACCGGTTGGGATCGCAGTGGCGCGTGGGTCGGACAGCCCTGAACTGACCCTAACTTTGCCTGGATCCACACCGTTCATCGCACGCGTGCAACGGCAAACCGATGGAGTCCTAGCGGAGCTGTCCGGTGGGCCTGCGCTGTTGCCAGCACTGGGGACAGATGTTGTCAGCCATGTGTCTCTCGCAGGGGCGCAGATCGCTGGTGACGGCCACTTCGTGTTGGGAAGGCCCCATGAACTGGCTGCGCTCGATGGACGCGCCGAGCTCTTAGGCGTTTCAGTCCAACATGCGGCCCTTGCCTCCACACCGCTGGTTGGCGTCCATCTGTCCCTTCGCGGGAGGGTAACCGTGGATTCTACCTGGAACGCAAAGCTTGAGGAGGCCACCTTGGGTCTTGGCGCCCTTAAGGTCCTCGTGAACGGGAACGCCCAATTCGCGATTCCTTCGGGTCAGCTTCATTTTGCAGTCCCTGCAACGTCTTGCCAGCAGCTCTTCGAGTCCATGCCCGCGGGACTGTTGCCAACACTCCGAGGGACACGGTTCGAAGGAACCTTTGGCCTCCAGGGGGATCTGTTTTTTGACGGACGCAATTGGGATGCTCTCGACCTTCACTACGACGTTCGTGACGCTTGCAAGGTCGTTGCTACTCCACCCGATCTCGCAAAAGAACGTCTTCTGAGGCCGTTTTTGCACAAGGTGTACCGTCCCGATGGCACCATTGCAGAACAACGTACGGGGCCTGGCACTGCTGGTTGGACACAGATTGGAGCGATCAGTCCGAACATGCGCATTGCCGTGCTGACCACCGAAGACGGAGGTTTCTTCAGGCACAGAGGCTTTAGCCATGGCGCTATACGGTCGTCGCTCATCGCAAACCTGAAGGCGGGTCGATTCATACGCGGTGCAAGCACCATCACGATGCAGCTGGCTAAAAACCTCTTTCTCGGCAGGGAAAAGACCGTGGCTCGGAAACTCGAGGAGATCGTGCTGGTTGACTACTTGGAGCAAGTATTTACGAAAGACGAGATTCTCGAGCTGTACTTCAATATCGTTGAGTTCGGTCCCAACCTATACGGCATTGGGCCAGCGTCGTATCACTACTTTGGAAGGTCTCCAGGTGACCTGAGCCTCCCAGAAGCGTTCTTTCTGGCGTCGATCCTTCCATCTCCGCTCAAACTTCATGGCCTTCGGGCTTCTGGAGTCCTTCCAGTGTTATGGCAACGCACCCTCAATGTCCTCATGACAGCAGCCCAAAAGTCAGGTCATATCACGGAAGAGGAGCTTGAAGACGCCAAGGCGGAACCAGTGGTGTTCCAAAATACTGGGCCCCGTCCCGTACGACGTCCGAAAATCCCGGAGGATGTCGAGTGGCATGAGGCCAATTAGTATCTGACGCAATCCGGCTGGAGGCGGAAACAGATGGCAACAGCATGAGCGAGTTCCGGGATAAGGTGAAGTTCCTTGAGCTTGAGAGCGTGTCGGAAAAGGTAGGCGATGCTTCGAACACCTGCGGCCGTTGTTTTCAAAATGGGTTTGGTTAGGACGCGCGAAGCTTGCGATAGCCTGCCATGGCCTCGCGCAGCACCTTGTTGGCCTCGAACGGCCCCTGGAACTCCTGCACGGTCACCTGTTTGTGCTCGAGGGTCTTGTAATCCTCGAAAAAACGTTTGAGCTCCACCAACGTGTGCGACGGAAGCTCGCGGATATGACTCAGATCCCGCACCGCCGGATCGTCAAGGTGCACCGCTATGATCTTGTCGTCGGTCCCTTTCTCGTCGACCATCTCCATGCAGCCAATCGCCCGCGCCCTCATGATGCACATGGGAAACACCGCCTCTTGGCAAAGTACCAGCACGTCGAGCGGATCCCCATCGCCGCAGTAAGTCTGTGGAATAAACCCGTAGTTTGCAGGATAGTGTACCGCACTGAACAGCACCCGGTCCACCCGGAGCAGGCCGGTCTCCTTGTCGAGCTCGTACTTGACCTTGGAACCCTTTGGAATCTCGATGAAAGCCGAGAAACCCTCTTCAACTGGTTCGCCAACTACTATGTCATGCCAGGGATGCGCCATGTTCTCTCCTACATATCAGGGTTCGCCGAG
>CAITRH010000675.1 GCA_903894755.1 uncultured delta proteobacterium | reverse complement strand
GACCGAAAGGTCCCGAGAAGGGGCCGCCCACGAGGGCTCAAGTGGAGCCGCTCATGGGTGACCGAAAGGTCCCGAGAAGGGGCCGCCCACGAGGGCTCAAGTGGAGCCGCTCATGGGTGACCGAAAGGTCCCGAGAAGGGCCGCCCACGAGGGCTCAAGAGAAGGGGCCGCCCACGAGGGCTCAAGTGGAGCCGCTCATGGGTGACCGAAAAAGGCTCAACTGGAGCCTTCACCATCCCGTCGTCGGGCGTGGGACGCCGCTGTTTTGTTTCGCCCAGGGGCTGAGCAGGGCTGGAAGAGCTCACGGATCGAAGATCTTGTAGTCCTTGATCTTGTAGAGCAGAGCGCGGTGGCTGATCTCAAGCACTTCCGCAGCACGCGTCCGGTTGCCGTGGGTCTTCTGCAGCGCCCTCCGTATCAGGATCTCTTCGATCGCTGCCGTCGTCTTCTTGATCGACAGCTCTCCAGTCGCAAGCTGCGCCTGCACCGGATCCATCGTGTCGCGAACCCGCTCGGGAAGATCGCTCGGCTCAAGAACATCGTGCTCCGCAAGCACCATCGCGCGTTCCAATGTGTTCTCGAGCTCTCGCACATTGCCTGGCCACCCATACGCCATCAGCATCCTGCGGGCCTCCTCAGACACCCCGCGAATCTGTGTCCCCAGCCGCTCGTTGTTGCGCGTCACAAAATGGTCAATAAGAAGGTCAATGTCGCCTCGACGTGCCCGAAGCGGCGGAATAGCCAACAAAAGAACATTGACCCGATAATACAGATCTTCCCGAAACCGTCCCGCCTTCGCCTCGTCCGCAAGGTTTCGGTGCGTTGCTGCGATAATGCGGACATCAACCTTGATGTCCCGCGTGTCTCCGAGCCGTCGGATCGTGTCCTCTTGCAAAACCCGGAGCAGCTTGACCTGTAGACTGAGTGGCAGCTCGCCGATCTCGTCCAGAAACAACGATCCTCCGTTCGCTTCCTCGAAAAGACCCCGCCGATCCGACGACGCATCCGTAAACGCCCCGCGTCGATGCCCAAAAAGCTCGCTCTCAAGCAGGTTCTCAGGAATTGCTCCGCAGTTGATCGCCACAAAAGCGCCCGTGCGACGCGACGAGCGGCTGTGGATCGCACGGGCCACCAGTTCCTTTCCAACCCCACTCTCGCCAACCACCAAGACTGTCGTTTTGAATTCTGCAACTTTGGTGATGGTGCGGAAAATCTCCACCATCTCTGGGCTCTTTGCGAGGATTGACTCGAATCGACTTTCGTTTCGAAGCTGCTCCTTGAGAGCTCGGTTTTCTCGTCGGAGGCTCTCGCGTTCCTCCGCCTTCTTGAGCGTCAGGACAATCTCATCGGGTTTGAAAGGCTTGCTGATGTAGTCGTACGCGCCAGCTTTCATCGCCTCGATCGCAAGGTCGACATTGCCAAAAGCACTCATCACAATCAGCGTCGCCGGACACTGCTTGGCCCGCAATGCCGCCACCAGATCGAGTCCGCTTTGCTTGGGCATCCGTACGTCGGTCAGGACCACATCAGGACCAAACGACGCGACAAGCTCCAAAGCCGTCGCAGCACTGTCGGCTACCTCGACCTCATAGCCATGTTTTTTGAGAAGAGTTCGCAGGACAAGACGAATGTTTTCTTCGTCGTCAACAACCAAGACACGGCGCATGGGAATTCAATCATTGGTACTAACGTTGCGGGGACTGTATCAGTGCCTCCCGGCGCACGCCAGGGGGGCTGCTTCAAACTCCGGGGCTGACTTCGTGTATCCTCTACCTGAGCCTAGGCGTTCATTACTTGAGCCGGCCCCACCCCAACCGCCTCTCCCTCGATGCGCCTTGTCGAGAGAGGGGCGCAACAAGCGGTTCCGAGCCCCCTCGCTCGAATACGACCGTCCTTGCCCCCATGGGTAAGGAGGATGTCGAGCGAGCGAGGAAGAGAGGGTTGGGAGGGAAAACGGACAGAACTGAGATCTTGAACTTTACCGCCAAGTGCCCGATGATGCCTGGACGTCGTGGGCCGACCTCGCGCGAGAGATTGGCATTGCGTTCGGGATCGGCCACGGCACCGGGGCGCAATGAGATGCGCCCACTTGGAGGAGATGACACATGATGAGATGGAGCATTGTTTCTGCACTCGCGCTGGTTCTTGCTGTGGGCTGCGACAAAAAGCCGGAGGCCGCTCCGACCCCGCCGCCTGTAGCTTCCCCTGCGGCGCCCAAGCCGGCGGCATCCCCCGCGGCCGCGGCTCCGAAGGCGAGCGCAAAGCCCGCGACAGCCAAGACTGCGCCGCTGCCCGACAAGGTAAAACATGCCGTTCCGACCGACTGGGAAGTGCGAGACCATCAGGCCAAAGGGTTCTCGTTCCATGTGCCCGCGGGGACCAAAGAACACCAGGAATCAAAAGAAGGCATTGACATCTATCTCGCCGAGCTTCCCAAACCCCACGACAGCATCCAGGTGTTCGTTGCGGCATTCAAGGACCCCGCAAAGAAGGTCCCCGAGATGAAGGTACTTGTCGAAAAGGTCATCAAGGACCTCGACACGGCTGCCGACTACAAGCTCGTAAAAGAAGAGGCGCTCAGCGACCAGTACACACTGCTCGATGTCACCTGGACCGGCACCGACAAAAAGAAGAATCACGCCTGGGTCCTCATTGCCCTCGACGTCACCGACCGCTACTTCATGATCGTCGGAAGCGACGAAGACAAGTTCAAAGCGAGCGAAGACACGGTAGGCGCAATCCTCGCGAGCTTCGACATGTACTCGAGCGGTGCGGGGAGCGCCGGCGAGCACGCAACGGAATAAGTTTCCACTCCTTTTTCCAACGGCCCGCTAAGTCGCGGGGCCACATCAAACTCCAAGGCTGACCGCGATCCCGTTGACACGGAAAAGTCGAGCCGACTATAGCGTCAAGCCTTTGGAGTCCGCATGCGATTGTCCCTTCCCCTCTTGGCAACGCTCGCCGTGAGCGCTGTCGCTACATCCGCCTGTTCCAGCCAAACCACCACCACACAAACCTCCGACGCAGGGGGCGACACGCGTACAGAGAGCTCCGACGCCGGGGCCGACACGCAATCCCGCGTCTCCACGGTCCTCTTCGTAGGAACCGACTTCGCCAAGAGCGAAGCCGTAGTGGTCGGTCTCGAACCCCCGTCCATCCTCGGCCGCATTCCTATCGACGACGGTGACTCGGTCGCCTCCGCCAGCGAAGACCATGCCTTCGTGCTCGAACGCACCACAGGCCTTATCCATGTGCTCGACCCTGTCGACCGCGCCCACGTGTCCATCACCCTCTCGAGCACCGATACTCCCGATTCGGGCATCTCAAATCCCCGTGCCGTCGTTGTCGCTGCTGGCTCGAAAGCCTACGTGCTCCGTTACGCCAAAAACCAGCTCAAAGTGATCGACCTCTCCGGTGTCGCTTCCTCAACCACTATCGACCTGTCGTCCTTCATGGCCGCCGGCGATCCGGACGGGCTCGTGGATGTCCGAAGCGGGATCTTCGACCCCTCCACCCAGCGTGCCTATGTGCTCCTGCAACGTATCGACCAAACCGACTTCTCAGGAACCGACCCGGATTACGTTGCCCGCTGCCTTCCCGTTCATGGCGCTATCGTGGGCATCGACACCACCACCGACCAGATCGTCGACTTGAACGGCAACACACCTGGAACCGCCATTGAGCTCCTTGGAATCAATCCCAATGGAGCCGATGCCAATGGACTTGCCTTCGACTCCTCCTCAAGACAGCTCCTGGTGGCAAACACGGGTTGTTACGAGCCGGGGCAGACCGAGCGTTCGGGACGTGGCATCGAAGCTGTCGACTTGGCAACCGGGACCTCTCGATGGCTTTATCAGACCACTTCTACGTCCCGCGTGGATGCGCTCGTATGGGTCAACGCAACGACGTCCTTCGTGCAGCAAGGAAGCGACTGGTATGCGTGGAATCCGACGCAGCCAACGCTGGGAAACAAGCTTAGTGACTTTCCCAAGGCGCCAGTCTACGACCGTGCGGGGCGCATCGTGGGACTGAGCAAAGCGGACGGTGGCTGGAGTGTCGTTGCTTTCGATCTTGCAACGGGCCTCACGGCTCCTTTGGCAACGTCGCCGTTTCTTCGTGTCGACCCGAGTCCCGACTACGGGCTGACCTCCGCTCTGGTTCGCTGACCTGACTTCGTCTCCCCTTTTTTGGCCCAGTCGAACCTGCGTGGTACAGACCTCCCACGGTTTTTTGCAGGAGATGAACGCGTGGGTTTACTTCAAGGGAGCATTTCGTACGCCCGGTTTTTTGTCCGCGGCGACCTTCCAGACAATCACTTCGACAGCTTCACGGAGGCGTTACGTCTCCGCGCGCTGCGGCCTTTGACGGTCGACGATGAGGACGACCTTCGGGCGGGATGGTGCAACGTGGCCAATCCGGCCGACCTCGAGCTCGACGCAGAGAAGCTCTTTCTCGACAGCTACTTGAACGTTGGCCTGCGCATCGACCGGTGGGTCATTCCAGGGCCACTGTTCAAGGCGCATTTTGGCGAAGCGGAGCGGGCGTACCTGCTGAAAAGGAAGAAGGAGCGGCTTTCGAAACGGGAGAAAGAAGAGCTCAAAAAAGAGGTCTCGCGACGTCTTCGCAATCACGTGGTTCCCGTGAGCAAGGCCATCGACCTGTCGTGGCATCTCGATACCGGGATCGTGCGGTTCTGGAGCAGCGCCGCGAGCGCCATCGAGCATCTCGAGGTGTTGTTCCAAGACACGTTTCATCTCGAGTTGGTTCCGGAGAGTCCCTACACAACCGCGGCACGTCTTGACCTTCCGGAGTCGGTGTTGACTGCCATTCAAATGTTGCAACCAGCTGTGTACCATAACGCGGCCTGAGGGTGGACCATGGATCTTGCTCATCTCATCGAGGGGAAACGCTTTCTAGGACGCGAGTTTCTTGTGTGGCTCTGGTATGAAAGCGAGCAGCGCGACGGTAGGTTCGTATTGGGGGACGGGTCCGTGCTCGACTTGGCTCTGGAGGGGGCGATCACGTTGGATGCGGGTCCCAAGGCCAAGGAGCAGAGCAAGCTGCGCGGGATGGCGCCGAGTGCAACTCCGGAAGCGCGAGAGGCACTGCGTCAGGGGAAACTTCCAGCGTTTGCCAAGCTGCGGGTGGAACGGGGTGAGAACGTGTTTTCCTTTGCGTTCTCTGCGGACCGCTTCGCGCTGTCGGGGATTCGGATCCCTGCGGTGGTGAAGGACGAGTCCGAGGAGCGCTTTTTCGAACGCATGGTGCTGCTCGAGCAGATCGAGGGGCTGATAACGGCTCTCTATCGGGAGTTTTTGCTGCTGCGTACGAGCGACGCGTGGCAGACGCAGGGAGTGACTGCGGTGGAGCGATGGAGCGGCGACGAAGGGCAGTCGTCGGGACGGGTCACCGAACCACCGAGGCGCAAGCGGGCGGCGGCGTAAGGGCTGGACGCGAAGCCATGAGCAGCGGGTTCTTTGGTTTTCTTCACTGTGCGTCCCGTTGGGCCGTGGGCATTGCGCTCGGCTTTTGGGCGCTTCCTGCTTGGGCGAGCAATCAAGACTCCTTTTTCTTTGGGGACCAGGCGGCCATCACCGGTGGATCGGTGGTGGCCATCACGCACGACGCAGGGGGACTTTTCTACAACCCGGCGGGTCTTGCGCAAAACGATCGACTTCGCTTGGAGGTCCTCGGAAACGCGTATCTACAAAGGAGCCGGTCTGTAGACAACGTGGTTCGTGTCCGCTCGAGCACGGGGACCGAGTCCCAGTCGATGGCGGGGTCCATGCTGACCGGCGTGCCTACTGCGGTTGTCTTCGTTCGCGGTATTCGCCGAGGCCTTAGCGCAGGAGTGGGCATCTACACAACGGAGCAGGATTATCTCAAGCTCGATGCCAATAGCCCCAACGACGGGGTGGGGATCAACCACGCGAGGTTCGAGCACCGACTGACGCGCTACCATGTTGGGCCTGGCTTTGGACTGGCGCTTTCCGATCGCCTTCGCGTGGGGGCGTCGCTGCTGGCTTCCTACGAGACGCTGGACCATCGGGTGGATCTGTCAGCCTTTACCAAGGCGCCCCAGCCGGCGCTGCAGACGCAGTTTTCCGAGGTCACGGCCAGCCGTATCGGGGGCGAGCTCACTGTTGGGATCCAATACCACCCCATCGATGCGCTGACGTTGGGCGCTCTCCTACGGAGTCCGCGGTTACTGTTTCTGGAATCCCGTCAGACCCTTGCGCAAGCCTCGCAGGGAAGACTCTCCGATCCCTCACTGACCGTCGGACAGGTGAGCACCGATCGGTCGGAGAGTTTTCTACTTGCAGCCCCAATGAGAGTCACTGCGGGTGTTGCGTTGGAGGGCAAGCTGGGCTGGCTCAACGTGGAGGGGGATTTTAGTCCTGGGCTGTCGTCGCAAGGGCTTACGGAGCGACGTGTTCCTGTGTGGAACGTTCGCGTGGGGGGGCTCCTTCGGATCTCCGACCGCTGGCGGGCGGGGGCGGGACTGTTCACGGACCGCGCGTACCAACCGACCCCCGATGCGTTTCCTGGGGCTCGAGTTCACTACTACGGCGTCACGGTGGGGGTGCAGACGCGGCACATGGTGTTGCTGGCGAAGGACCAGGGACCCGAGTCCGATCGGAAAGAAGAAGAAACACGCCGGAACATGGGCCATGCGGACGCGCCCCCTGCGCTGTACTTCGGGACCACGCTGGCTTTCCGGTATGCCCTTGGGATTGGAGAGATGGCGGCTCTCGACATCGACACGACCCGCACCACGGGATCGTTCTTCGGGTCGTCGGGACGGGTCTCCGTCGCCTGGCACGAGTTGGCTGTTCACCTCGGAACAGGCGTGTACTTCTAAACCAAGCCCAGCTTGGGAACTTTGTCCTGTCGATCGAGCATGGGGTCACTCGCCGACTCGGCGGAGGCACTTCGGGTGACCCGAAGCCTCCTCGCCGACTCGGCAGAGGCACTTCGGGTGACCCAGAGTGACGTGTTCCAATCGGCGGAGGCACTTCGGGTGACCCAGAGTGACGTATTCCAGTCGGCGGAGGCACTTCGGGTGACCCAGAGTGACGTATTCCGATCGGCGGAGGCACTTCGGGTGACCCAGAGTGACGCATTCCGATCGGTCGAACGGCTTTGCCACGTGGTCCTAGCCCTTGAAACCATCGGAGGGGGAGGACCGAGTGGGAAGACAGGCCTAAATCTTGATTCCAGGCGCCGGATAGGACGCGCACAGCGCCTTGACGTCGAGCGCCACTCGATCCAGCAGCGCGTCGTTGGCAGGCTCCTTCACCACCTGGTCGATCCAGTTCGCAAGAAGCACCATGACGTCTCGTCCCATCCCGCGCGACGTCACGGCGGGGGTCCCAAGCCTGACACCGGACGGGTCGAACGGTTTGCGCGGATCGAACGGCACCGCATTGTAGTTTGCGACGATCCCCGCCCTATCGAGGGCCTTGGATGCGACCTTACCGGTGACGCCTTTGTTGGTCAGGTCGAGCAGCAGAAGGTGGTTGTCGGTCCCGCCGGTCACGACGGCAAACCCACGCGCGACGAGCTCCTCGCCGAGGGTGCGCGCGTTGTCGACGATGGCTTCGGCATAGGTTCGAAACGACGGCGACAGCGCCTCCTGAGCGGCGACGGCGATACCTGCGGTCGTGTGGTTGTGGGGTCCGCCTTGAAGGCCGGGAAAGACGGCGCGATCGAGGACACTGGCGTGTTCCTTTTTGCAGAAGAGCATGCCTCCTCGCGGACCTCGAAATGTCTTGTGCGTGGTCGACGTGACGACGTCGGCGATGCCCACGGGCGACGGGTGCACACCGGTGCAGACGAGGCCTGCGATGTGGGCGATGTCGGCGGCTAGAATGGCTCCGACCTCGTCGGCGATGCTCCGGAACGCTGCGAAGTCGAGCTGCCGCGGGTAGGCGGTGGTGCCGCAGAAAATGAGCTTGGGACGATGTTCTTTGGCGAGCGCGCGGACCTCGTCGAGGTCGATGCGACCGTCGCTTCGCCGCACTCCGTAGGGGACGCTCTTGAAGTAGCGGCCCGTGATCGACACGCTGTGGCCGTGGGTGAGGTGGCCGCCGGCGGGAAGGGCGAGGCCCATGACGGTGTCGCCTGGGTTGCAGAACGCTAGGTACACGGCGAGGTTTGCGGGGCTTCCCGAATAGGGCTGCACGTTGACGTGCTCGGCGCCAAAGAGCGTCTTGAGTCGGGCGATGGCGAGCTCTTCGACCTGGTCGATGACGTGCTGTCCTTCGTAGTAACGCTTGCGGGCGTAGCCTTCCGAGTACTTGTTGGTGAGGCATGACCCGGTGGCTTCCATCACGGCGCGAGAGGCGTAGTTCTCACTCGGGATGAGGCGAAGGGTCTCGTGTTCCCTGCGGTTTTCCTCGTCGATGAGGCGTGCCAGGGTGGGGTCGACTTCCGAGAGGGACGGGTCCAGAAGGTTCATGCAAGCCTTCTAGGCAGCATGGCCGGACCCGACCAGGAGAAACGAAGATCATGTGGAAAGAACTCGGGCACTTTTTCGCAAACGCTCCCGGAGTGCTCTGTCTCAAGGCGCGTCTATCGCAAGAGGCGCTCTACGATGTGGTGATGGAACGGATGGATGTCGCGGGGCTAGGTCGCGAGCGCGAACGGCTGGTGCACGATGTCCGAGGAGCGGTCCTCGAGGTGGGATGCGGGACGGGCCTGATGTTTCGCCACTACCACCTGGACGTGGACCTTACGGCTCTCGAGCTCGACGCACGATTTCTTCGGGTTGCAGGGGAGCGTGTTCACGATCACGGGGTTCGGGTGAGGTTGATCCAGGGGGATGCGACGAAGTTGCCGTTCGACGATGGCTCGTTCGACTTCGTGGTGGTTGCGTTGATGTTGTGCAGCGTTCCGGAGCCTGCGGCGGTGCTCCGAGAGATCCGCCGCGTACTTCGTCGAGGGGGCGAGTTACGTCTTCTCGAGCATGTACGGAGTCCGGGTCGGGTGGCTGGGCGGCTGATGGACTTGGTGGACCCGGCGTGGTTCGTGTTGAACGGCCAGGGGTGTCATCTCAATCGGGACCCGGGGCGCGCTCTTGTCGAGACGGGCTTTCGTGTCGTGGAGGAGCGGGCGTTGCAGATTTTTTCCACCGCGCTGCCGGCGTTTCCGATGCGAGCGATACGGGCGGTGCCATGAAAGTACCGAAACCGTCACCTGCCTCACCTGGCCCTGGCCTGAAACTCCCGACCCTCCCCCCCTGGCAGCACTGAAGGGCGAAACAAAACAGCGTCGTCCCACGCCCAACAACGGGGTGGTGAACGCTCCCTTCTCGGGGCCTTTCGGTCACCCATGAGCGGCTCCAGTGAGCCCTCCTGGGCGGCCCCCTTCTCGGGGCCTTTCGGTCACCCATGAGCGGCTCCAGTGAGCCCTCCTGGGCGGCCCCCTTCTCGGGGCCTTTCGGTCACCCAT
>CAITRH010000674.1 GCA_903894755.1 uncultured delta proteobacterium | reverse complement strand
CTTCGGCCATTGGAGACCTCCTTTTCATAGTCATAGGGCCGGACACCGATGGCTGGTAGTTACGGAAACCGCGAATATTTCAGAATGCCGAGCTGACGCGCGGTCTGCACACATCTGCCTACTGGCCACATCTCATTGCGCAAACCGTGGGTCAGCCCAGGGTGGGGAACCCTGGGTCGCGGGTGTCGCGTGCTCGGCTGCTCCGGAGTGTCCAAGGACTTCCGCCGCGAGCTACTAGCTCGGACCTACCTCGCGGCTAGCTCGGACCTTACCTTCCTCGTACCTTTGCGCTCCGCTGAAGCGGTCGGAATTCCTCTCCATGCAGCAAATACCGACGCAACGCGTCCAGCCGCCCCTCCATACGCTTGCGCCACGTCCTCCCTCCTTCTTCCTCTTCCCTTACTTCGCTCTTGACACGCGCCACTTCCGTGCTGACGACCAGCGCCGCCGCCTCCGGTTCGTGCCGCAATTTCGGCGCCCGCTCCACCATCATCTCCTCCCACAGCTCCAAGTACCGTCTCCGCGCTTCCGGATTCAGGCGCACGCCCCCCTCGATGTGCTCCTCGAACTCGTCCCCCCTCAGTTGTTTCCGGTTGATCAGCGACAACGTGAACCGATCCACCATCGGCGCCCGGAACTCTTCCAAGAGATCCAGCGCCAACGACACGCGCCCGTAGCGCAGTCCGTGCAAGAACCCGATCCTCGGATCGAACCCGTGCACATGAAGCTGCCGCACCAATTCCCCTGTCGCCAACGCATACCCGAAGCTCAAAAGCGCATTCACCGGGTCGGTCGGCGGACGACGTACCCGCTTCGGAAACTCCCACCCCTCCGCCAGACACTCCCCGAACGCATCGAAGTACGCCGCCGCGGCCGCCCCCTCGAGGCCCCGAAGAGAATCGAGCTTCGTCTCGTCCCATGTCTCCTCCTCGAGACGCAGCATCCGCTCCACCGCGATGTCGATCCGGGCGGACCCACGGCTCTCCCCCACGCGCAGCAACAGCATTCGTTGCCCCGCGATCTTGCTCGAGACGATGGGACGGGCCAGCGCGAGACGCTTCTGGTCGCTCTTCCATGCGTCGACCTGAGCGAGCAGCAGGTACACGTTCTTCGCCGTATGGCCGTGCATCACCCCTCGAAACGACCCGCTGCTCGAGTAGAGCGTCACGTCGACCCCGGCCTCCATCAGCCGCGCTACCGCCGCCCCCGTCATGGTCACCGGACCGTGCACCGCCACGTGCGCCAGGTCGGCCACCGGCACCGCCGCAACCTCTTTCTTGTCCCGCACCATCACCAGCCGGTCGTTGGCGTGACGCACCAGCAGCGTCGGGTCCGTCAGCACCAGAATCCGTTGCGCGCCCGCCATGGCTCAAACCTCCAACACGAAGCGCCGCGCGCCCGCTTCCACCACCCGATGTAGCGTCCCCGACGGCGTCTCCAGCGGACTGTCCCCCGCTTTCTCGACCACCAAGTCGAGCTCCTGCTCCACCGACACGATGGTCTTCTCCACCGTGCGCGCCTGCCTGCGCAGATCGGCCAGGCGAGCACACAATGCCGCGGCCTTCGCGCCGAGCTCCTTGCGTCCTTCGTTCATGGCCACCACCGCCGCCCTCGCCACCCCTCCTCGCGAAGCTGCGTCGTGCACGCGATCGGACATGCCTGGGACCTCCGCGGCCCCCACCGCGTGCAAGACCGGTGTCGGATACGCTCCCGGTGGAACGCGAAACGTGCACGCGCATCCGACCCTCGCGGTCAGCTCGGGAAGGTTCTGCCGAATCCGGCCGCAACTGGGAGGGCAGGTGCCTCATCACTGCCTCGGCGGCCGCTACCGATTCGTTCCCCAGGCGCGAGAGCACGTCGATGACGAAGAAGCGCTCCGAGCTCTGGAGCCCTTGTCCGCTCGTCGCCTTGTCCACGAAGTACCGCAGCACCGCGCAGCCGCGGTACGTATCCCGGGCGAGCGGCAGGTCGTGAAAAGGGGCCGTTGCCATCGCCACCGGGTCGGGAGGCGGCGGCGCCTCTGCCACCACTGGAGCTTGCGGCGCAACCTGATGGACAGGCTGTTTGGCAACCCCAAGCGCCGCGGCGACCAACTCCGAGGCGTTCGTCGGAAGCTCTCGCAGCGCCAGCAACGGGTCCAGACTCGGCTCGAAGGTCTCGTCGCAAAGCCACGAACGCTCGCCGGTACGAGGGTCGATCCCCAGCGGAAGAAAGACCGCCGCCCCAGGTTTGTCCGGCCGGACCACGTCTTGGGCGGGCGAGATCTCGCGCGTGACCTCCAACGGTTTTCCAACCCGGCTGCATACGAGCTCCATCAGCAGCCGTCCTCGCGCTGCGGTGACCGGTTCGGACAGGAGCACCCACAAGGTGAGACCACGTGCGGGCTCGAAGCTCACGACGGGAGCGAGCCGCAACGAGCGCATCACCTCGAACAGTCGCTTCGCGTCGCGCATCACGGAGTCGGCCACGCCCGAAACCCCCGAGGCCCGCGCCTTCGCCGCGGTCACCACGCGCACGGCGGCGAAGAGCACCGTGTTGTTCGAACGCACCGGAAAGACCCCGAGACGAAAGGCTCCATCCAGGTGGGCCCTGGCCTGCACCACGGTCAGCGGTTGGGTCAGTCGCTCCCGAAGGATCCGCTCCCCGATGCGCGCGTCCCGAAGGAACGTGTGCTCGGCTCCGCGAAAACGGGCCAGGAGCTCCTCCGCGTCCCGATCGCCCGCCACCAAACGAGGACGCTCTCGTGCATCCGCGTCCACGACGACCCGAGGCTCGTGAGTGGGCGCGGGCCCTTCCGGACGTAGGAGCGCGCTGGCCTCGTCGGCGTCTCCGAAACGTCCCATGCCCGCGAGCAGTTCGGCCGCCCGTGGACCGTCGAAGGTGCGTAGCGCTTCGGCGAGATCGGGCCATGACGACGGTTCCACACCAAGCGCCACGCGACGCGCTTCGACCAAGGCGTGTTCGTCCTCGGTCCCCCTCGCGCCGGAAAGCAGCAGCGCGGCCATCTGCCAGGGTGGGGACGGAGCATGAACCTGCGCTCACCACCTGCGGATGAAACACCCCCAACGGGTGGGAGTGCTGCCGCCTGTCCAGAACAGGGCATTCTGTGTCCCGGACAGTCTCGATGTGGAAAAATACGAATGTTCTTGAGGGGGACTGGATGGCATCGGACGTGCTCTCTGTTCGCCTGATTCGCGCGGTCTCTCCTGCTAGCGGTTTGATTTCGCGATGTTGATTCTCGGGCTGCCCATCGGGATAGGACGGGTGAGGGCAGGCCCGTCGGGCCGGGTTTTTGACGGTTCGGCGG
>CAITRH010000673.1 GCA_903894755.1 uncultured delta proteobacterium | reverse complement strand
TGCCAATCAACGCACGTCGTCCTCGTCTGATGCGGTGTTGCGGCGAGGGAACCCGAGTTCTTCTCTCTGATGGAACGGACCCCACGCGTTGATTGGCAGCCCCGAAGGGGCGAATCAGAACAGCCCAGAGCGGGTAGCCCTGGGTCGCGGGGGACGCGGTTCAAACCTGCGGTTTTCAAGATGGGTTTGGTTTAGCCGCTCCGTGGAGAGGCTCGTGAGGCTTCGGTCCCGTGCGTCGCGCCATGTTCGGAGACCTGTATCGAAGGGAGCGTGTTTCGAAAGACCTCCGTGGACATCGCCGATGCAGGCGAAATGATAGCCCGGTCGTGTCCAAGCGATAGAGTTCCGACAAAAATGCAAAGCGTGACCGCTAGCACAGCGCATTGACCAAAAAATACGCCCGACCAACCCGCAAGAGCCATAGGGGCGAGGGCGACAAGATACCAGGGAGTCAGTTTCATTCCAATTCTCCAAGGGGACACGTCAGCCGCACCAATCTGCGGTCGCGCGTACCGATTGCCCGCGGAGGCAGGCCCGTCCCCCTTCGTAGAGGCGCTGTCGCCTCTCGATAGCGGGAAACCCCATGGCATAAGCCGTTTTATCGGCCCAAGCACCATGAGGCGTGTGTGTAAGATAAGCTACGACACCCCCGACCCGCGGCCAACTTCTATCGAATTAGCCAGCCCCGGATCAAGAGAAAGCGACACGTCGAGACGCTTTTGTTCGGTCTCTCGCTCTGTCGCATCGCTAGCCGCTTCACACAGCACCGGGAAAGCCAGGCAGTCGCCGCGACCCTCGGGCCTCACTCCGCATCGCCGCCCATATTGCGCATCGCGTCGCGGATGGCAACCCCCCATCGCGTCATAAGCCAGCCTTGCGTCGTGGAGGCGGCGGCCGAGACGACACGGTCCGAGCAGCCCCTCGGCTCAACACCCGTGTGACCTCGTCGAAGTCACGGGCCTCAAGCAACTCCTTCCGAGCGCGTTCGTCGAGCAGAGCCCGCGCAATGGACGCCAGAATCCGAAGCTCATTGTCGTAGGCCTTCGGCGGCAGAAGCAGCAAGAACACAATCGTCGCGGCCTCCCCATCGGGCGCACGAAAATCGATGCCGTGTGGGGCCCGTCCAAGCACCAACACGGGCTCCTTCAGCCCCTCCACTACCGCATGCGGAATCGCCACACCGTGTCCAATTCCCGTCGGCGCCACAAGCTCGCGTTCCACCACCACGTCCCTCGCCCGTCGCTTCATCCCCGCAAGTAACGACCCCAGGGCGCGCACAAGCTCACCAATGGCGTCCGTCGCATTCGTGGCGTGAAGCCGCGGAACAAAGCCGCCACGACGAAGTAGCATCACCACGTCCTCGTCCCGATCGTCCTGCAGGATCCGCCTGAGCAGCGGACCGCTCGCCACCGAGGTCCCCAGTGCCATCACCACCAACGCTACATACAACCGCTCGCCTAGTAGCTCCGCTTCAAACGCCAGCAATGCCACCACAACCCCCATGGCGCCCCGTGCGTTCAGCCCAACGCCAATGGCCCCCGCCTCACGCCATGCAACGCCGGTCCATCGAGCCCCCAGCATCACGCCCCCCACCTTGGCAACAGACGCCACTACCAGCACCAACAGGCACAACTTGAAGTCAAACGCCCGCACCATGTCGACCCGTAGCCCCAAGGATGCAAAAAACAGCGGAGCCAGAACCGTCATCACCCCGCGTTCTAACGTCTGTCGGCTCCGCTCAGGAACCGCCCCCGCCACCAGCACCCCTGCCAACAGTCCTCCCATCGCCGCATGGATCCCAAGAGCGCTTGTGACCGCCGATGTCCCAAGTGCAAAGACCACCACGGCTACGATGTGACGCCCCGAAACCCCCTGGACCGTCCCAAGCAACGCAAAAGCCCCTCGAATGGCTGGACGTAGTACGAACCCTGCCGCTAGCAGTACAAGCAGACTCGTCGTGGTCCACAGAAGCGGGGTCCACGCGAACGGAGCGCCCCGCATCGGTCCCGCAAGAACGGCGAGCAGTGCCCAGCCCGCGAGATCGTCGAGGGCGGCCGACGCCATGATGAACACCCCCACTTCGCTTCGGAGAAGCCCAAGCTCGAGGAGGGTCCTCGCGATGAGCGGAAGCACCGAGATGGCCAACGCCACCCCTAAGACCACAGCCAACAGCCCTCGTCGTGTGGGATCCGCCCCAGCCGCCTCGGGGAGCAAAACCCCTAGAACGATCCCCGCCCCCATCGGGATCACAGCGCCAAATCCCGCGGTAGCAAGCACCGTTCGCCCCCGTCCTCGCAGACTTCGCAGATCCACCTCGAGTCCCGCCACGAGCAGCAGCAGCACCACAGCGAGCGTCGTGAACCCCGCGAGCAAAGGCTGCGGCGACGAAAGCTGCGGGACAAACCGCGCCAAGCCCGTCGGGCCTAGCGCCACCCCGGCAGCGATTTCGCCGACCACGCTGGGAAGCCCGATCCGTCGTGCGAGCGCCCCCAGAACACGCGCCGAAACCAGGAGCGCCGTGAGCGTCAAGAGAAACACGATGGACGGGTGCTCGAGCACGGCGCCATCCTAGCCGCGCTTCCGTGTTACCTAACGCCGGGCGTGCTTGGCATCTTCGTCGCTCTTCTTTGTATCGTCCTCAACGGCTCTTTCGTCGCCGCCGAGTTTGCCATCGTCAAAGTGCGCGCCACGCAGTTCCGGTCGCGCGTGCGACGGGGCGAGCGTCTGGCCATCGCCGCAGAAGTGATCATCGCCCGCATCGACCGGTATCTGTCCGTGGCGCAAATCGGAGTGACCATTGCCAGCCTCGGCCTCGGCTGGGTCGGCGAGCCCGCCGTGGCGCGTCTCGTCAACCTCGCAGGCGAGCGCCTCTTCGGCGCCTTGCCAGGACCGTTCGCACATGGCGTGGTCGACGCCTTTGCGTTCGCAATCCTCATGTATGTCCACGTGCTCTTTGGGGAGGTGGTCCCCAAACTGATCGCGATCCAGCAATCGGAGCGGACGGTCCTTTACGCGGCGCTTCCCATGCGAGCGCTTTATCTCGCGTTCCGTCCCGTGTTGTACCTCCTCGAGCAGTCCTCGAAGGTGATCCTGCACTGGATGGGCATGAGCGCCGATGTCTCGGCCGAGGGCGTGCTCTCAGAAGAGGAGATCGTCGGGATCCTGGCGGCCAGTGCGGCCCAGACCCCCGCGGGCAAGGCGAAAAGCGAGCTCGTAGAGCGTGTGATGCGTTTTGCCCAACGTGCGGCGCGTCACTCGATGGTGCCGCGGGTCGACGTGATCGCATTTGCCGTGGGTACGAGCGGCCAAGCCGCCTACGAGCTCGTTCGCCAGCACCAGTACTCCCGTGTGATCCTGACCAAAGGGAAAAACCTCGACGAGGTCGTAGGCTACCTCTACACAAAAGACTTCCTGCTTCACCCGTCCGCGCAAAACCTCCCCGATCTGACGCCCCTCTGCCGGCGCATCATGTTCGTCGCCGAGACCCAGAGTGGACTCGATGTCCTTCGCGAAATGCAGTCCAAACACATGCCCATCGCCGTCGTGGTCGACGAATACGGAGGGACCAGCGGCATCGTCACCATGGAAGACCTGCTCGAAGAGATCGTCGGCGAGATCCGCGATGAGTTCGACGAGGAGCCCCAGCGCGTCATCGAGGTACACGCCCCTCGACCGACCTGGGATGTCGACGGGCGTGCGACCCTCGACGAGCTTCGCGCCGTCGGATTGCTCCTCGACGACAACGACCTCGCCGAAACCATCGGAGCCCTCGTCGTCGAGCGCCTCGGACGTCTCCCCCGCCCTGGCGACACGGTGGAACTTGGCACCGATTGCCGCGGTGAAGTCCTCTCCATCAGCCGTCGACGCGTTACTCGGGTGCGCGTCACGAGCTCGGGCCGCTGAGAGAAATCACCGGCCCCGCCCTACGTCCAGAACCACGGAACGAGTGTCCGAGGAGCCGCTCCTCTGGATAATCGAAAAAGGCTCAAGTGGAGCCCGCCATCCCGTCATCGGGCGTGGTCGCAGTGAGCGAGACAACCGGAGACCAGCAGCTCGCCCTGCCCTGCGCCGCTGAGACGCGCTTGCGCGGACACGTCTCCGACGCTAACAGGAGGCCGCGCGGACAGCCATTCAATCAAGGCTGCCGCCAGTTGTTCCCCTTGTACGGCGCGCGCGCCCCCTTCGCGGCTTTTCACCACCATGTCCGTCTCGAACCTTCGCAACATTGCCATCGTCGCTCACGTCGACCACGGCAAAACCACCCTTGTCGACCACATGCTCCGCCAGGCCGGCGCCTTCCGCGAAAACGAAGTTGTCGCCGAACGCGTCATGGACTCCAACGACCTCGAACGTGAACGTGGCATCACCATCCTCGCCAAAAATACCAGCGTCCACTGGAAAGGCATCAAAATCAACATCGTCGACACCCCAGGTCACGCCGACTTCGGCGGGGAGGTCGAGCGCACCTTGCTCATGGCCGACGGAGCCCTGCTCCTTGTGGACGCCGCCGAGGGACCCCTTCCTCAAACACGCTTTGTCCTCAGAAAATGCCTCGAGCTCGGCTTTCCTATCATCGTCGTCATCAACAAAATTGACCGCTCCGACGCTCGCCCCGAAGAGGTCCTCAACGAGATCTTCGACCTTTTCCTCGACCTCGACTCGAGCGAAGACCAGGCCGACTTCCCAGTGCTCTACGCGGTCGGAAGAATGGGGATCGCCAAACGAAGCCTCATCGACCCCTCCACCACCCTCGACCCCCTTTTCGAGACCATCCTCGAGCGGATTCCCCCCGCCCGTGGCGATGACTCCGCTCCTCTCCAAATCCTCATCAACAACATCGACCATGACGACTACGTGGGAAGGCTTGGGATCGGCCGCATCGTGGCTGGACGGGTCCGGCCCAACCAACCCGTGGGTATCGTCAAAGACGGCTCCGTAGGAAAGTCCGCCATCAAGGTCCTCGCAACCTTCGAGGGCCTCAAACGCCAGCCAACGATGGAAGCTGGCGCCGGCGAGGTCGTCGCTCTGGCCGGTATTGACAACATCGACGTCGGCGACACGGTGGTCGACCAAGACCCCGGCTGGGAAACCCGCGCCCTACCCCGTATTCGCGTCGAGCAGCCGACGATCAAGATGCGCATTGGGGTCAACACCTCGCCGTTTGCTGGCAAGAGCAAGGTCTCCAAGTACCTCACAAGCCGTCACCTTCGCGAGCGGCTTTCCCGCGAGACGCGAAAAAACCTGGCGATCCGCCTCGAAGAGACCGAGTCGCCCGACACCTTCGTGCTGCTCGGACGGGGCGAGTTGCAGCTTGCCATCCTGGTCGAAACCATGCGCCGCGAGGGGTACGAGATGCAACTTGGCAATCCCGACGTGGTCACGTCCACGGTGGACGGCCTGTTGTGCGAGCCTATGGAGCTGGTGGTCATCGATGTCCCTGATCAGTTCATCGGGGTGGTGACTGAGCGCCTTGGGGAGCGACGCGGTCGGATGGTGAAGATGAGCAATCCTGGCTACGGGCGTGCGCGCCTCGAATACCGGGTGCCAAGCCGCGGCCTCATTGGATTTCGCGGCGAGTTTCTCACCGCTACGCGCGGGACTGGCCTCCTCAACACCATGTTCGACGGCTGGGAGCCTTGGGGTGGCCCCATGATCAAGCGTCAATGCGGCTCCATCGTATCCGACCGCATGGGCATTGCGACACCGTACGCCCTTTTTCACCTGCAACCCCGAGGTCAGTTCTTTATCTCGCCTGGCATTGATGTCTACGAAGGCATGATTGTGGGCGAACACAACAGGCCCAACGACACCGATGTAAACGTGGTCAAGGAGAAGAAACTCTCCAACGTCCGAAACCACGGCAAGGACGAGAACGTGATGTTGGCTCCTCCCAAGATCCTCACCATCGAAACAGCGATGGAATGGATCGATGCCGACGAGCTGGTCGAGGTCACACCCGAGTCGGTCCGCGTGCGAAAGCAGATCCTACGCATTAGCCTTCGTCCCCGTCGAAGCACCGCCATCGAAGACGCACAGGCAGTGTAGTCGCTGGGAGCCCATGCCGCGGAGAACGGCGATATCCGCACCAGCAAAGATCTCCAAGTCGTCGAGCGTACAACCACCCGCGACGGTAAGGCGGTGCCCCTCATCGGCCGTGCCCCGGTGGAAACGAGTCCCAGGAGGCTTCCACGTAACGAACCCCGTTGGGAAGCCCTTGCGCTGCATGGAGTGGAGCGCCGCCGCAGAAGCAGGGGCGACACGGCATGTCCCTGACGACCTTCCCCACACCCCCAGCCCCGCTTCCGAATCCGCGGCTATCACCAAGTAGCGCTCTCCGTCGAACCCAGGAAACGGCGTGGCCTCGAAGCCTAACTTGCCTCCTATGGGAATGGTCTGCCCCGGTTCGATCCTTCCGGAGGTCCGCTCCTCGTTGGGAAAGATCAGGAGGGCCTGATCCTTTCCAAACAGGTTGAACACCCGGATATCCCCCCCTCGGCTGCTGGTCACCGACACCTGAAATCGCTCTCCAGCGCGCAAGGTTCCGCCTGCCTTCGCGTCGACACGAATGGACAGTCCTTGGCTGTCGGCCACGGGCGCCAAGGCAACGCACCGGTCGCCCTCGCGTCGCGAGCTGCCTGTCTGTCGTCTCCTGGAGCACCTGCTGACGTGCCGATTTGAACACATCTTCGACCTTCAGTCCGGGCTGGGCCATGAACCGGGCCAAGGACTTGGTATAGGTTCCGTTTTCCCCCTCTCCGTCTGCTGCAACCTTTCCAGGTCCAGTTGCAAAGGCAATCAGCGTTCCCGTTGGAGCGTTGACCTGAGCGAGCCCCCCTCCGAGGGCTCGTCCACGCCCCTTGACGGTGCGTTGTCCAACCGGGTTGTTGCGGCACGCGTCGAGACTCACAATGTTCATGCGACTTTTGCGGCCTGTCATTTGGGTCAGGGCTTCGTCGACGGGGACGGCTCGGATAGGGATGTCCTCCATACGTTGGATCTTGGCCCGCGCGGGGATCATGTAGTTGGTGCCATCGACCTCGACGCCGTGGCCTGCGAAGTAGAGGAGAGCTACGCCGCCAGCGATTTTGTTGCCAAACTG
>CAITRH010000672.1 GCA_903894755.1 uncultured delta proteobacterium | reverse complement strand
GAACAGTTGCGCATTGTCGATGTTCTCTGTGGTCATGCGCACTGTTGGACGAGCGACGCGGTCACAAAGTCAACTGCGGATGCGCATTTCGCAGATTGCTATAGGGCCTAACGCTCGGCGTTATCACGCAAAAAGCAGGCCATACGCTCTGAGTGGTCGGAAACACCCCGGCTGCGTCAACGATTGTCTTGGAACCTGCGCTCAATGGCTCGCGGGAAATCCAGGGATTCCTCACGACGTGTCAGGAGGTCAGAGCCTGCCTTACGTACTCCCTAGGAAATAAATACACCAGAGCTACCCATCGCCAACTCGAGAGCAGATACCGACAAACCACTTGCCCAAGCGTGGGGTGTCCCCAACGAAGAGACGGATCGGAGGGGTAGCTCTGGTGCTGCACGCAGCGGCAAGTCGCTTGTGCCAAGGGGTGCTCTCGGGCGATGCCGCGCGCGTAGCCGAGGCCCGAAAGGTGTTTGAGAGCGAGGGGGTGCGTCGCCCGGACCGCTTTGCGGCAATGTTGGCTCCTGGACTGCTGGAGTAGGGGTAGCCGCCCGGCCACCCGCGTCATCTCACCGCCCCGGCCGGCTCCTACTCCGTCAACACTACTCGAACAGCTTGCGCTGCTCCTCCTTGACAACAGGTACCCCGCGTCCCAGCGCCCCGTACGCCTTGCGCGTTGCAACACGCCCTCGCGGCGTCCGCCCAATAAACCCCTGCTGCAATAGGTAAGGCTCGTACACGTCCTCAAGTGTGTCGCGTGGCTCACTCAACGCCGCCGCCAACGTCTCCACTCCCACCGGCCCACCATCGTAGTGGTCCACAATCACCATCAGGTACCGCCGGTCCATGTCATCAAGCCCCGCCTCGTCAATCTCCAGACGCTTGCACGCTTCGAGCACCATCGCTACGTCAATGCTCCCCGTACCAAGCACGTCTGCAAAATCCCGAACCCTCCGCAGGAGCCGATTGGCCACACGAGGAGTCCCCCGAGCACGCTGCGCAATCGTGTCCGCCGCAGCTTGGTCAATAGGCACACGTAAGAGCCCAGCGCTCCTCACCACAATCCGCGCCAGGTCTTCGGGAGGGTAAAAGTCGAGCCGCAACACATGCCCAAAGCGCGAGAACAACGGTGCTGTCAGAAGTCCAGTCCTTGTGGTCGCCCCCACCAACGTGAACGGCTGCAGCGGGATCTGTATGGCGTTCGCAAAGGCCCCTTCCCCCGTCACAATGTCGATGATCAGATCGTCCATTGCCGGATACAGGCTCTCCTCAACCGACGGACTCAGACGGTGGATCTCGTCGATAAAAAGTACATCGCGCTTCTGGATCTTGCTCGTGAGCAAGGCCGCCAACGCCCCCTTGTGCTCAATCACTGGACCGCTCGTGCCGTGCAGCTCCACTCCCATCTCGTGCGCCACAATGTGCGCCAGCGTCGTCTTCCCCAACCCCGGCGGACCACACAAGAGGAGATGGTCCATAGGCTCGCCACGCCGACGCGCCGCTTCCACAAACACCCGCAGGTTTTCCTTGTGCTTGGTCTGCCCTATGTAGTCGTCAAAGCTGCGCGGACGCAGCGTGCGGTCAAATTGCACGTCATCGCCCTGCACCACGGCGTCGGTCGGACGCTCCGGTTCGGGCGGAGGGGGCGGACGGGACTTCGCCTTGGACGCCATCCGCTTAGCCCGAAGCTCCCTGCAGAAGCTGCCGAAGCCGCACTGCCAACGCACCATCGAGCGACTCGAGAACCCGAAGCTGCGCTGCAGCCCGTGTCCTGTCGTTCAGTTTCACCAGACAGGCTCCCAACTCGAAGCGCAAGGTGGGATCCCTGGGCGCTTGCTGTATCGCTTGGTCGAGAAGTCCCAAGGCTTCTTCGTGTCGCCCAAGCGCGCTGTACGCCTCGGCAAGTTTTTGCGAGGCCTCAGGACTTCCTAGCTGCTTGGCCTGCTCGTACGCCTCCGCTGCGTCTTCCCAGCGCCCTAGACGACCCAGAATAGCGCCGCGATTGAGATGCACCTGCATGTTGTCGAGGCCAAGTCGAGCCGCCTGCAGATAGGCTGACGCTGCCTCGTCCCATCGCTCCAGCCTCGAATACCCAAAGGCCACCGCTGCCCGAAACGCTGGGTCCTCGGGCTTGCGCTCGATCGCTGCCTCGAAGGCCAATACGGACTCCTCGTTGCGCCCTAGCTGCAACAGCGACGCCCCCAGGAAATACCTTGCGGTCGCATGGTCGGGCGCAAGACGCACCGCGCGTGACAACGCCGCCACGCTCTCATCGAAACGCCGCTTTTTCTGCAGCACCGAGCCAAAACGCACCAGTGCATCAACGTCGTCAGGGCAAAGCCCCACGAACTGCCTGTCGGCCTCGATGGCTAGATCGAGCTCCCCAGCGTCTTCATAGAGCTCCCCAAGTTTCTCCCACCCCTCCGCTCGCCCAGGAGCCTCACGCGTCACTTCGCGCAGCGCTCCAATGGCCTCGCGGACCCGCCCCAGCGCCGCATAGGAAACCCCAAGACCAAGCAGCGCGTCGACGTCGTCAGGCGCAAGACGCACCACCTGTTCAAAGGCTTCCGCCGCATCGGCGTGCTTGCCAAGCTCGACGCACAGATCCCCAAGGAACAGAAACGATGCAACATGCGTCGGGTCCGCCAAGAGGCCTCGCCCGACCGCGTCGCTCGCTGCCTGCATCTGCCCTATCGAGCGATGAAGACGCGCCAACGTAAGCAGATCTTCGGCTCCTGGCGAGGTTACAGTAAGCGCCTGCTCAAAGGCTCCAATGGCCCGATCGGGTTGTCCCTCGCGCTCGTAAAGCAACGCCAACATCCGCTGCGCATCGGCAAGCCCCGCATCGAGCTTCACTGCCTTTTCGAGCGTGTCCATCGCCTCGGCCGGGTTCCCCTGCACCGCGTACACGAGTCCAAGTCGCCGCAAGAACGACGCGTCCGTCGCTCGCGCCCCACGCGCCCGCTCCAATGTTGCCAAGAACTCCCCGGGAAGGTTCAAACGCGCTGTCAACACTGCGATCGCGTCAAGACTCGAGTCGTCACAAGGGTCTAGACCTACCGCGGTCTCATAGGCCGTCAGCGCTTCGGAATGACGTCCCACCTTCGCCAGCAAGGCCGCAAACTCGCGCTGTACCACCGGATCGCTGGAACGAAGTCCAAGGGCCACTTGAAAGGCCTCGATGGCATCGTGGTCCCGTCCAAGTGCCGCCAATACCTGTCCCAGTGCCAGGTGCACTTCGGGCGAGTCCCTCCGCAGTCGCGCCACCTGACGGTACGCCTGCGCCGCCTCCCCAAGGTTGCCCGAACGACGCAACATGTCCGCCGCCAAGAGCAACGCTTCGGCGTCGTCGGGGAGCAATCGGGCCGCATCCCGCAGTGCCCTTGCTGCCCCTGTTGTGTCCCCCTCGGATTCCAGTAGTTTCCCAAGACGCATGTAGGCGCGCGCATCGGTGGGAGCCCGACGCATGGCCTCTTCGAAACGCTCCCGCGCGTTCTGCGGACGCTTCACGTGCAAGAGCACGTCACCTAGGGACAGGAGCAGTGCAACATCGCCAGGAGCCAACGCGAGCGCTTTTTCGAGCGCTTCCCGCGCCTCGTCGAAGTGACCTACCTTGGCGAGAGACTCCCCAAGCGCCCGCAGCAGCTCCAGATCGGGAGGCGCCAGCCAGGCCGCTCGCTCCAGCGACGAGGCCGCTTCGTCGTAGTGACCCGCTTCGTTGGCAAGGACCCCAAGAAGCCGATGGTACGTTGCATCGTTGCCTTTGCGTTCGAGCGCCTGGCGGAGCGAGCCCATGGCCGACTCACGATCCCCCGTCGTCCGAAGCGCCAGGGCCCGATGATACAACGCGTCTGGGTCGCCCGGACGTAGCCCAATCACCTGAGCAAACGCCTCCGCAGCAAGCGTTGGACGCCCCAACGCTTCAAGAGCCAACCCACGTTGCACCCACGCGTCGGGATCGTCGGCAAGAAGCGCCAAACAACGGTCGAATGCCGCCAACGCCTCGGACGCATGCCCCAACGCCAGCTCGGAAGCCCCCAGCGAAAGCCAGATCCCCCCGTCATCGGCAACCTTTGCCAACACGCTCCGATACGTCTCCGCCGCCTCGCGGTGCCAACCGGCGGCCCGCTGCGCATCCGCAAGGACCCGAAGCGGCTCGATGTCCTCAGGAGCCAGTCGTGCGGCCGTCTTGAGCGCCCGTACCGCATCGGCATGCGCGCCTCGTCCCAAGAGAAGCCGCCCCAGTTCCAGATGCGACGCGACATGGTCCGGATCGAGCGCCACGGCACGACGTAGCGACCCCAATGCCTCGTCGACACGGTCCAGTGCTGCCAAGTGATGCCCGCGACGGTACGCAAGCGACACATCGCGAGGAGCCAGCTCGCCGGCACGTCCAAGCGCCGTCACCGCGTCTTCGATCCGCCCCATCCCCTCGTAGGAGTCTGCGAGCAGCCCGAACGCCGCTGCCGACGGAGGCGTCACCCGCTCCAGTGCATCGGCCGCTTCAGAGAAGCGCTCGAGGACCACCAAAGCCGCCCCTTCCCCAAGCAGTGCCCGCGCGTCGTTCGGGGCTACAGCAAGCGCCTCTTCGAAGGCCTGGGACGCCTCCACGGCGTTTCCGAGTCGCAACAGGGCCTCGCCATAAAGGACATGCGCCTCGGCGACCGCCCGCAATTCGGAGAGCACCCGCACCGTGTCGTTGTCACGTCCCGCGGACGCGAACAGACGCGCCAGGGCAAGACGGTCATCGACCGCGTCGGGCTCGATCGCCAGGAGCTTCTCGAAGGCCAGCGAGGCCTCGTCGGTCTGTTGAATCTTGACGCAGGCCTGTGCAAGACCACGCCAGGCGTCGGGTTCGTCGGGAGCTGCGTTGACAGCACGTCGAAACGCCTCGCAGGCGTCGTTCCAGTGGCCGGTCTCGGCCTGCACGCGTCCCAGCTCGATCCAGGTCGGCGCGTGGTCTGGACGAAGCTGGGTCGCGCGTCGAAAAGCGACCGCGGCCTCGTCGAGACGTCCTCCGCGCGCAAGGGCGCCGCCGAGCGACACGTGAAGCACGAAGTCGTCGGGAAGCGCCCGAGTGGCACGCCCAAACGCGTCGGCCGCGTCCTTGTCGCGTCCCAGGAGCAGGTACATCCGTCCGAGCGCCACGAAACCTTCGGCAAAGGACGGGTCCCGGGTGGTCGCCTCTCGATAGGCCGCCACGGCCTCTTCGTGTTCTCCAAGACGGGCACACGCCTCGCCCAGGAGCTTGAAGGTGTCTGCTGAGGGCTCGACCGCCGCACCTGTAGAGAGCGCCTTGCGCGCGTCCGCTGGATGCTTCTGACGCAGATGGACGAAGCCGAGGAAGTGCCATGCGCGTCCATCGGTGGGGCTTTGCGCCGTCACGCGCTGCAGGACACCGAGTGCGTCGTCGAAGCGACCGAGACGCGCCAACGCAATGCCGTAGGCGGTCCCTGCGGCCGGATCGGAAGCCACAAGGGGAGCAAGCAACTCGACGGCTTGTGCGTCGCGTCCCTGGCGCACACAAAGGAGCCCCAGCAGACTGCGCGCCTCGCGGTCGGTCCCCTCGATCGCGACCGCGCGTTCGTACGCCCCCCGCGCTTCGTCGAGACGCCCCAGAGCCTCCGAGACTCGCCCAAACGCCCGGTGGGCCGCTCCCCAAGACGGGCGGAGCCGAAGGCATGTCGTCAGCGCTTCGTAAGCGTGCGCATAGTCGCCCAGCGCGGACCGGGCCTCGGCAAGACGGAGCAGCACGTCGGGATTGTCCGCAGCCAGAAGCGCGCTTTCGGAGAACTCCGCCACCGCATCTTCGACCCGTCCGCGACGAAGCAAGACCTCGGCGAGCGCCGCATGGAGGCCGGGGTCCTTGGGGAGCAGCGCCATCGCGCCGCGGTACGACAAGAGCGCATCGTCGTCGCGTCCCAGCCGCTCGTAGAGTTTCCCGAGGGTCACATGGGCCTTGGCGAAGGTGGAATCCAAGGCGACGGCGCGACCAAGAGCGGCAAGCGCATCGTCCCCCTGGCCCAGCGACGCCAAGGCTTCACCGAGCGCGGTTTCGGCGGGGGCTGAAGCTGGACGCAATCGCAGGCTCGTACGAAGCGACTCGACAGCCCTGGCCCACACCCCGAGGCCGTTGAAGATGAGCCCCAACTGAAGGAACAGATCCGGGTCGCCGGCGCCAAGAGAGGAGGCGCG
The DNA here is from genome assembly GCA_903894755.1 of uncultured delta proteobacterium. Lineage (GTDB taxonomy): Bacteria > Myxococcota_A > Polyangia > Polyangiales > Polyangiaceae > CAITRH01. Next base: position 15,409 of record CAITRH010000672.1, on the reverse strand, counting down.
AAGGAACGCTTCGGTGGCCGGTTCCCTGCGTCCTACACGCGCCAGAGCGCCGCCAAGACGCGCATGCAGCGATGCGACATTGGGCTGAAGACGCGCGGCTTGCTCCCAGGCGTGGACCGCTTCGGCGTAACGCTCGACGGACTCATAGAGAGCGGCAAGTTGCGCATGGCCCTCGGCGTAAGCCGGGTCGAGGATCAGGGCGCGTTCGCATGCGGCGATGGCGTCGTCGAGCATGCCGAGGTGGGACATGACGTCGGCAAGGCGTTTGTGCACGTCGGCGGATTCGGGAGCCATCGCGGCGCTCGAACGGAGCATGTCGAGTGCGTCTTCCCAGCGCGACGATCGCAAGTAGGCGACGCCGAGCCAGAGTCGGCTGTCGGGGTCATCGACGCGCAGACGTACGGCACGTTCGAGGCGAGCGAGCGCCGGAGCGAAGCGTCCAAGGGCCAGGTCGACACGTCCGAGGAGCCCCAAGGCTTCGGGGTCGTCGGGCAACATACGGAGCGCCTGTTCGAGGGCGAGGGAGGCGTTTTGCAGGTCTCCAAGGGCGAGCTCGAGGGCGCCGGCGGCCACGAACGCGCGAGCGTTGCGAGGGTCGATACGAAGGACCGCGCGGTAGGCCATGAGGGCCTCCTCGAAGGCCCCGAGAGCGCGGCAGGTTTCGCCAAGACCCTGCTGGGCCTCGAGGGACATGGGGGATTGCTTCGCAGCCTCGGAGAAGACGCGACGGGCGTCGTCCCAGCGCTCGAGGGCTGCGAGGACTGCGCCAAAGGAAAGGAGGTAGGCAAGCTCGCTAGGAGCGAGGTCTACGGCTCTGGCGAGGCTTGCGGCGGCTTCATCGAGCTGGCCCAGACGTTCGAGAGGTTTGGCGAGGGCGGCGTGGACTGCGGGGTTGTCGGAGAGTGCGTGGGCGGCGCGTCGGTACGATTCGACGGCCAGCTCGTCGTGTTGGGCCTTCTCGTGGACCCGGGCGATGGCCACGTGGATTCGAGTGCGCGACGGGTCGAGGGCGAGGACTTGGTCATAGGCGGCGAGGGCGTCGTCGTAGGTGCCGAGGGCGGTTTGGGTTTCGCCGAGGAGCTCGTAGGGGTCGGCCAGGTCGGGGGCGAGATCGATGGCGTCGCGCAGGGCGCGTTCTGCGCGTTTCCACTCACCGAGTTTCCCGAGGGCAAGACCGAGGCGGCGATGGAGGTCGGCCTGGACGGGGGCGAGTTTGACGGCGGGCTCGAAGGAGTCGACGGCGGCGCGGAAGTCCTGGGTACGGAGGGAAGCTTCGCCGCCACGTTCGAAGGCTTCGAGGAATTCGGGACGGAGACGAGCGACCTGTTTGTAGGCTCCGGCGGCCTCGGAGAAGCGTTCAAGCTCGAAGGCGAGGCGTCCGTACTGGACGGCGGCGTCGAGGTGGTCGGGTTTGAGACGGGACGCTTTAGCGAAGGCGTCGCATGCGTTGGGGAGGGTTCCTTTGGAGGCGAGGGCGAGACCGAGTTGGTAGTGGGCGTCGAAGTAGTCAGGTTTGACGGAGACGGCGCGTGTGAGGTTGGTGATGGCCTCGTTGAGGTTTCCGAGTTTGAGGTAGGTGGAGCCGAGCTGGTAGCGTTTGAAGGAGTCGTTGGGGTTGATGAGGAGACCAGTCTTGAGGAGGTCGACGAGCTCGGCCAGGTTATCTCCCATTGGATGGTGGCGACGATAGCGTTAGCGTTCTGGAGGGTGCTATCTTTTGGCGGTGACCTCTGAAGATTTCCTCACCCAAGTACGCAACCCCTCGACCCTTGAGGAATTGAAGCGCCTTCTAGGGCTTCCGGAAATCGTGGAGGCTCTCCATCAGGTGGAGGAGACGCTTTGCCACGTCGAGCGCCGCATCGATCGCCTTTCCGAAGCCATATTTCGGCTCACCGAGGCGCAGGCCCGCACCGATCAGAAGCTCGAACGACTGAGTGAAAAAGTCGATGCGCTCGCCGAGGCGCAGGCCCGCACCGATCAGAAGCTCGAACGACTGAGTGAAAAAGTCGAACGACTGAGTGAAAAAGTCGAACGACTGAGTGAAAAGGTCGATGCGATCGCCGAGGCCCAGGTCCGCACCGATGTGACGGTGAAGGGGCTCGTCGAGGCCCAGGCTCGCGTCGAAACGACGCTCGAGCGCTTCATGGCCTCGTCGGAAAAGAGCATGGAAGCCATACGCAAGGAGCTGGGCGCACTGTCGGAGACAGCCGGGCTCAATGTAGAGGACATTGTCACCGCGGATTTCCCCGAATGGCTGGAGCGCCATCACAAGATTTCTGCAACGCTCCAGTGCCCCTTCCTCCTTTCCGAGCTAGGCGACGAGGAGTTGGATGCCTTTGGGGAAGGACAGGGGCCCAATGGCAAGGTGATGATCCTCGCCGAAGCCAAGAACCGTGTTCGGACCCGGGAGGTCGACGCCTTCTGGGCCAAGGCGGAGCGCGTGCGTGCGGTCGTGACAGAGCCTCTCTTCCCCGTGCTCATTGGTCGGTCGACCTATCCCGATGCCAAAGCGCGAGCCGCGGAGCTGGGGCTTACCTTGCTGTCCACCAGTGCTTTGCGCAGGTAGGCTTGGTTCTGCATCGAAGTTTTCTCTAGCCACCGCGAGCTTTGACTTACAACCCGTCAATGGCTGCAGACAGCATCAGCGACCCCTATCGCCTTGATCTCCGCGTGATCCAGGAGACACTGCGAAGCGGCCGCGCCACCGAGGTCTGGCTCGAGTCATGGCTCCCGTCGACCTACACCGCCCCCGAACGCTTTCAGGACATGCTCCGTAGCTTCGTCGCCACCCGGCGCGATGCCCCCGTCAAAGGGCGAGACGACCACGGCTTCGACCTCTATCACGACCTCGTCGCCGCCCACGTTGGACGCAAACGCGTAGCGTTCGTGGCGTACGACGAGTCCGGCTCGGTGGTCCCGACCTCCTACGACGCGCTTCAAACCCGCAGCAATGGACTCGCCGCCGCCTGGACCGAGGCGGGCGTCGAAGTAGGCCAGGTCGTCGCTATCGTCGCCCCCGTCAGCGTCGACTACCTCGCCGCGCTCGTCACAGCTTTCCGCCTCGGCCTCGTCGCCGCCCCCGTCGCGCTCGCCGGGCCGGCACTCGTGCGCAGCCGACTCCTCGCCCTCCAGCCCGATTGGGTCACGGCCTCCGCAAGACAACGCTCAGCGATCCCGCTGTCCTACGCCGCTCTCCCCCTCAGCGCACCGCCCCGCGTGAGCGGCCCGTCCACCTCGCACGCCTATGATGCCGACCAGGTCGCTCTGCGCCTCTTGTCCCCCTTCGCCCCCCCGTCGAACGCCCCTTCCGATCTCACCGCAAAAACAGTCCACGACAGCGCACTTCGCGACGGTGCCCTGGTCTTTGCCCTGCGCTCCGACGACGTTCTCGCGGCTCCCGGGTTCGACGTTTCCCAACACCAGCCGGCGCTGCTCCTCGGCCCCCTCGCCTGTGGAGCTGCGTTCGCCGAGCTTGCCCCCGCAAGCCTCGCCGACGACCCAATCGAAAAGGCGATCGAAAAGGCGGTCGATAAGACTGGCGTGACGGTCCTTGGTCTCACGGGTGCCAGCCGTGAGCTTCTACTCGGTCGCAGCGTCGACCTTCTGCGCTCGCCGGTCCGCGCGTGGTTTCGTAGCCTCACCGAGGTGCTCGAGGGCGATCGGTGGGACGCGCTCTATCGGCTCGGTCCTGCCAAGCGGATCCCAGGGTTTGCCGTGGTCTCGTGCGCGGCATCCGGGGGCGTGCTGCTCGCGTCCCCGCCAACGTCGGAGGCGCCGTCGCTGCGCATGTGGCCCGTTCCTGGTCTTCCGTGGCAGCTGTCCGAGTCCGTCGAGGGGGCCGTGCCCGCGCTCGCAGGAGCTGGGATCTTCACCCTCCTCGTAGGCGAAGACGCGGACCCGTCGGTCCCACGGGTGGCGTTCTCGCGCTCTGGCTCCGCACTCCTCTATGGCGGAAGCCTGGAGGTCGGACGCGATGCGCAGCGTTATCCCATCGAGCAGCTCGAGGAGGTCGCATGCACGCACCCCGAAATCCGTCACGCGGCGGCGATCGCGGTCGGCGGACGCCACATCAACGACGCGCGCGTGGTGCTCCTTGCGTTTACCGAGGGACTGCGCGGCGAGCGTCCGATCCCCTTACGCGAGCTCGAAGAGATAATCCTGCGGGAGCTCGGAGAGCGCTTTCGCCCAGACCGCATCGAGGTGTTCCCCCTGCGGCCTCGGATTCAAAAGACAGGCGCCGTCGACCGCGCCTGGTGCCGATCGCAGTACCTCGGCGGGGTCATGTCGAGGAAAGCGCGTTCCGAGATCTTCGTCACCTTGGGCAGGCTCGGCTACCTCTTCGAGAAGCCCTGAAGCCACGCCAGGCCCGCCGCCCCCCTTGCGCATCACTCCGATCCTCGCTAGAGGAGCGACGCTTTTTCCGGCGTCGTCTAACGGTAGGACAGAGGACTTTGGATCCTCTTATCGGGGTTCGAATCCCTGCGCCGGAACCCTCGAAGCTCCCACACCGTGAGGAGCACCACCGCCACGATGCGAGCCGGGTCGCGGACCACATGGAAATGCGAGCGCCGTCCCGTCGGGTACACCACACGGACAGGCACCTCGACGATGGGAACACCCGCTGCGATGGCCCGCAGGAGTACCTCGGCCTCGAACGCGAATCCGGACGCGCGCGCCCCCAGAGCCAGCGCTTCTGCGGTGGGGTAGCGACGAAGCCCGCATTGCGTATCTGCCAGCCGCTTGCCCGAAAATAGACCGAGCGCGCGGTTGGAAAACCCGTTGGAAAACCGATTAGCCCGAGGGGCACCGTCCCGCTCCAGATCGCGGACCCCGAGGACAAGAGAGCGCCCGCAAGACACGTCGACCAGCACCCGCGCCGATTCCGCCGGATGTTGCCCGTCGGCGTCGACGGTCACGACCGCGTCGAAGCCTCGCTGTTCGGCCTCGCCAAGACCGGTCTGAAGCGCGGCTCCTTTCCCTCGGTTCGTTGGATGCGTGATCACCCACGTCGCCCCCGCTTCCCGAGCACGCCGTGCAGTCGTGTCCATGGAGCCGTCGTCCACCACGAGCACCGGCACTCCCGGCAGGACCCGCGCTAAGTCACGAACCACGTCACCAACGGTAGCTTCCGCGTTGAAGGCGGGGACCAGGAGCAAAGGACGCACCAGCGGGCGCATAGCACGGAGCCCGCCAACCCAGGACGTGATTGCCCGGACAGCCGCGAGCCAGACCCTACCCGCAGGAAGGGGTAGCGACCAACGGGAGCGTAGGGGCGAAGCCCCTTATTTGCCCCCCCGCAGTGGGCGCAGGGGGCGGCGGGGATGCCAGTACAATGTGGCTTCTTGTTTGAGTACGTCGGCTCGTAGGTACATCCGGGCCTTGGGATCGCCGTCTACTACCCACACAGTTTCAGTCCACGCGCCTTCGTCAGGCAACAGCTCTGTCAGCAGGTTGGGCGAGTGCCGCAGATGCGTCTCGTCGAAGTGGTTGCCTCGCCTCGTCGAGAACAGCGCGATGTACAGCATGTCCATCTCCACCATCTCGTTGAAAAAGTGCGTCCCTAGCGACAGATCGGGTACCAACCCCTCATGCATCGTGTCGATCTCACACAACACCGAGACCGGACTGATCTCGGAAAACGATACGGGGACCCCCAAGGATGGCATCCGTGTCCCCCACCTCCCCGGTCCGATCAGCATCAGCGTCTTCTCCGTTCCCGACGCCCGCGTGATGCGGCCAATGAGGCGCGCTACCGCCCATCTGTCTTTCTCTGCAAGATGCCCATACACCGTGGGGACCACGTAGATCACACGGTCTACCTGCATCACTCGGCTCGTCCCCACGACCCCCGCCCGCGCTTGCACAATCACGCGCTCTGCATCCACAGGCGGAACCCGCGTTGCATCCACCACCCCGCTTACCTTCACCTGCAAGGGTCGGCACTGAAGCAAGTTGATCCTGTAGGTTCCATCTGGAGTGAAGTTTGCCGCAAACTCGATGTCCACATGCCTCCCGTACGCACGCTGCAGGATCCGCAACATGCTGCGCATGTCCTCGATGAACGGAGTCTCGGCAAAGAGGGGATCGAACGTGATCACCCAGCTTTGACGCTCGCTTCCATCCGCATTCACCAAGCCCCGTCCCGATTCCTCGTCCAACGTTGCCAGCATGCGCACCGGAAGACGCGAAGTCTGACGTACCACGTCGACAAAATACCGGGAGGCCGCACAGTTGTCCGCCAGATCGATCACGTCGATGCGTCGCTGCGCTACCTTGCGTACCTCGTTGAAACTCCCCTCGGGACGCATGTCCGGAGCGTTTAGCGCCACCACCCGCGTGTAGTCGTCATCGGCCCGATCCACCGCGCGTGTGCCAAGCCCCACGACAAGACGCATCATCCCAGCTTCAGGATCAATGGTCTCATGCCAGGCATATGAGTTGTACGAGAACGCTACTCCCGCAAGCTGTGGGAAAAACAGCGTGCCGTAAATGTCCCCTGATACCCGCTGTACAAGAAGCGCCATCTGCTCGTCCTTGTCGAGCACGCCCCTCTTGGCCCGGTACCGCAACGCCTCTTCGCTCATCGCACTGGCGTAGATGCGACGTACCGCCTGCAGGAACTCCGCAAGACGTTGCTCTCGGTCCCCTTGGTTTGCGCAGAACACACTCTCGTACTTGCCCGCAAAGGCGCTCTCGAAGTTGTCCTCGAGCAGACTGCTCGAACGCACGATGATCGGCGACTGGCCAAAATAGTCCAGCATGTCGACGAAGCGATGAAGCAGATACTCGGGGAAACTCCCCGCCATGATCCGCTCTTGCGCCGCATCGAGCCCCTGTAAGAACGTCTCGGGGTTCTTCTGACGCTGCCTGTCAAGCCAGCAGCCGTTCAAAATCAGGAACGTGTAGAACACGTCGGACCCAATGAAAAAGGAATCATGCGCCTCGAGAAGCTCGCGCATCCGCTTGCTGTGCTTGCACAAAATGGCCCGCGCTATCAGCATCCCGGCGGTCTTGCCGCCGATCTTCCCGTAGCCGATCATCCGTTTCCAGATGTAGATCAGGTCGTCGAGCTTCAGGTACTTCGTCGCAAGCTCCACTATCGGCGCGTCGTTCGACACAAGCTGCGGCAACAGCCGATGAAACGCATCATCCACCACCCGTCGCTGCACAAGACGCTTGCGGTAGGCCTGAAGGAGCTCCTCGGCTTGCATCAGACGGCGATCCCACTGTCCTAGGTGACGGTACGACGCCGACTGAAGCCCTGGCCAGTGCGTCGACGTCAATACGTCGGCTATGGTCACACTCTCGGTGATAGGAACAAATTGATCCCCCTCCCAGGCGTGCAACAGGTACATGGTCGGGGAGAAGCGCTGGTCTACCTTGAGAAGATGGATGAAAAACTTGTCGTGGTGATTGTAAACCTCGATGAGTACCTGCGCGGTCTCGGCAATGGGCTGCGCAGCATGGTACGAGTTGTAGTCCCGAAGCACCGCAAAGTAGGTCACGGTCTCCAGCTCGTAAAGGAACGGGCACGTGAGCACGAAGAAGTTGCCGAGCATCCGGTCGCTGAACGCTTCGCGCGCGAGCTCCGAGTGGCAATCGAATACGTAGTAGGCCCCCACCCCGTTGGCCTCGATAACCCTCCGGATCTCCGTGATGAAGGTCTCGAAACCATCCTTGGGGTCGACAACACACACCTGTACCCCAGGCCCCGCCTCGACCAGCGGTTTGTGCTTTGCGAAGCGGAAATAAGTCAGCCTCCGCCCCTTCGCAAGCGCATCAGCGCAAAATGGACGGACAAAAGCTAGGTAGTCGTCGATCTGCGACACCTGCCAGACAATGTTGTCCCCAGGACGGACCCCCTGCATCACGTTGTCTAGAGAAGGAAGCCCAGTGGTGGCGGGATCGATGGTGGAAGAGACCATGGGAACCATTTTGGTCCAAAAGTGCAAAAAAATGGGAAGAGGAACCGTGCGGAACACGGTCCCCCTCCGGTAGTGAAAGGCGGGACTATACGAGCCCCTGGTCGATCATTGCGTCGGCAACCTTCAAGAACCCCGCGAGGTTGGCCCCTTTGACATAGTCGATGTGCTTTCCATCCTTGCCGTAGCGGACACATGCCTCGTGGATACTGATCATGATCTGATGCAACCGCTCGTCGACCTCTTTTCGGCTCCAGGACAGGCGCTGGCTGTTCTGCGACATCTCCAGCCCACTGGTGGCCACGCCGCCCGCATTGGCAGCCTTGCCCGGAGCGTACAGAATCTTGGCAAGTTGGAATACTCGGATCGCTTCCGGTGACGACGGCATGTTGGCCCCCTCGCCAATTGCAAGGCATCCGCCCTTCACAAGCTTTTTCGCGTCTGCCTCCTCGACCTCGTTCTGCGTCGCCGACGGGAACGCTAGGTCGCAGGCAATGCCCCATGGACGTTCCCCTGGAATGAACTTGCACTTGTACTCGTCGGCGTACTCCTTGATTCTGCCGCGCTTCACGTTCTTCAGCTCCATCACAAATTGAAGCTTCTGGGCGTCGATGCCATCAGGGTCGTGGATAAACCCGTCCGAATCCGACAAGGTCACCGACTTGGCGCCAAGCTCGAGAAGTTTCTCGACCGTGTACTGCGCCACGTTTCCCGAACCCGACACCGTGCACACCTTGCCAGCAAGCCCTTCGCTGCGGGTCTTGAGCATCTCCTCGACAAAGTACACGCAGCCGTAACCGGTGGCTTCGGGACGAATCAAGCTTCCTCCCCAACCGAGCCCCTTGCCCGTCAGCACCCCGGTAAACTCGTTGCGGAGACGCTTGTACTGGCCAAATAGATAGCCCACCTCGCGTCCGCCTACCCCGATGTCGCCCGCGGGAACGTCCGTGTCGGGACCGATGTGGCGCGCTAGCTCCGTCATGAAGCTCTGGCAAAAACGCATCACTTCGTTGTCGCTCTTGCCTTTGGGGTCGAAGTCTGATCCGCCCTTGCCGCCGCCCATGGGAAGGGTGGTGAGGCTGTTTTTGAAGACCTGCTCGAACGCTAGGAACTTCAAAATGCCAAGGTTTACGCTTGGGTGAAACCTCAGTCCGCCTTTGTAGGGACCAATGGCGCTGCTCATTTCAATGCGGTAGCCCCGATTGACCTGAACCTCGCCGCGGTCGTCGAACCAGGGGACCCGAAACTGAATGACCCGCTCAGGCTCGACCACGCGATCGAGAATCTTGGCCTTCTGATAGCGCGGGTGGGCCTCCACGTACGGCATGACCGAGTGAACGACCTCGCGTACGGCTTGGTGGAACTCCACCTCGCCAGGGTTTTTCTCCACAACCCGCCCAATGAACTCCTCGGCTTTCTTCGACATGCTCAGACCTCCGTCCAGACGTTGCGCAACGCTCTCTAGCAGGGTCGACTTTGTGTCGCGAAGGTTTCCGACGATGTCCTCGTAGCAACGCCGAGGCTACCCAGGCGAAACTGGGGAGTGACTTTGCCCTTCGGACGCGGGCGGGCGGCCCAGCGGTGTCTCCTCGAGCCCCATGGACGCGTCCGCGGGACCCATCGACGCGCTCGCGGGGCCCATCGACGCGTTCAAATGAGCTTCCGACGCGCTTCGGAGCTTCCGACGCGCGTTGTCATGGGCCTTTTTAGCGAGTTCTTTGCCTGCACAAGGGTCTCCTCCACCCCATTCACACCATTCGATGGACAGGAAGCCAGGCGACGAAATTCGATTGCATCACTTAAAAATACCCTCAAGTCACTACCTGGCTCAGACTTTTTATTCCACCAGGTCTTACAGTTAATCCATTTTATCGCGAGGAGGCAAATGTCCTCGCTTGTTGGTGTGTTATATGTCTTGTTCTGCATTGTCTTGTGCCCTTTTCTGACCTGTCGACCAGTTTGATGTGGGTTACTAGAAATCCCACGGTCTGCAGGCAGGTATACTGACATCGGACACCGGAAGGAGCAAACCGATCTGGATTATCTTCCAGATCATTTTTCTTGTCGTTCCGAGCAAGCGTATGCGGAAAAGTTTTTTCATGACCTGGATGGGTGCAAAGGATGCGACCCACCCTTGTGGGTAACATGTTGGTACAAAAGCCCAGCTGGGGCCGCGCCTCCTTAATTGGGGAGGTGAGAGATGATTTCGCTCTGATGGAAATGTCGCGTCGCATGTAACCGCTCTACAATGCGGGAAGATTTTGGCATGTTCCGCCAACAATCTGAAACTGCACGGGATCTCATCGCTCAGGCGCTAGAGGCTCTTCCAGAAGTGTGTGACATCACGAGCCTGAATTTTACTCGACCGGTGCTCTAGCCGAGTCTCATCCACGTGGATCCGTCGACGTCTGATTCCGATCCCAGCGCTCACAAAAGAACCCGCGACCCGCGAAGTCCACTTTGGGAAGAGAGTGCTCTCGCGTTTCTGGGTATTACGGCACGTTTCCAAGCCCCTGATTTTACCCATTCGACGTGTCCTGGGCGGTCCACCCGTTACGCCAATTGGTGCTCTAAGGACCTCCCCCAAGCCCGCTGCCTTGGTACCGCGACCGTGAGGGAGCGGAGAGCCGGCTTGATGAGCTTCGCCGCTACTTATGATCGCGGTGATGGAGCAAATACTTTGTAGGTAGTCCCTCAGCAGGTTGAGCATCTGAGCCTCTTTGGAGTTAGAAGACTCTCGAAAGTTAGAAGACTCTCGAAAGTTAGAGGACTCTCGAAAGTGGATCGTGACTCATCATAGCATCGGCAGGCTTGAATTCGATGCGAGTGGCTGAGCCTTTATGCCATGGGCAGTGTACATCTTGCAACAGAAAAAGTTGTAATATCAGTCTTTTACAGGCACGTATCAGTCTGCCCCTGAATGATCTGACGCAGCAGATCGGTGCCCTGCTTGGCCGTCTGCGTCTCCACTTCACTCTCCGTGGCTTGGGCTAGGCCAGCGCCGGACAAGTTCGAGACCATCTGCTCAAAGATGTCGCGTGTGCTTTGGAACACATCCTGAACGGTGGTTTTCTTCGAGGGGCTCAACATGCGCGACGCCATGCCACGATTTGGCCGTTGCGTCAGTACGGTTCGCGATCTGCCCCAAAAAGAAGGCAAATCATCCACGCTCAAAAAGAGCCGCACCCAAACCAAGTTACCGAAACAGGAGAAAACAACATGAAATCGAAGTACGTTTTAGGTCTCGCGCTGCCGGCGGTGTTCCTCCTCCTCGTGGCGCGTGCGCCCACGGACGCTCCCGCAGGTCAGTACACTATCGAAGCGGCCGCAGGCACGGTTACCGATACGGTAACAAGCAAGGCACGGTTACCGATACGGTAACAAGCATCGTTTGGCAGCGCGATATCCCGGCGGGCACCTATACCTGGGATGCGAAATGCCCTTGGCTTGAGGTGCGAACCTCGGTAGGCTGCGCCCGCACTCACACCGACAGGAGGTTCTTGTGCCGCTGCGTACATTGCTTGCTGACGAGCCTGTAGCACGATCTGGGCCGAGCTGGTCTACACGGAAGCCCGTTTGGGCGAGGACCTGTATGCTCAGGACTTGGCCCCCATTTTTAAAAAGCTGGTGGCCCGTGCAATGGAGGTACGGATTGCCCAGCTCGAGGCGTGGCGACGAGAGCTCCTGGCACAAGCGGCCGTCGATAGCGCGGACGACTTTCTCGACGATGTCGTGGAGGCGATCGCGCGTGCCATCTTGCTGGTGAAACAGGATCGTAAGGATGCTCGGTTCCTGAGGTACTTCTCCGAACCGCCAAGCGTGATCATTCGCATGGGTCCCGTCGCTGCGGTCCGAGCCTGCGATGGAGCTGCAGGCGGAGGGGGACAAGGCCGCCGAGCAAGGGCTGGGACGAAGCTGGCCGGACCGGTTTTTCAAACACCTGGAACGGTCACCCAAGGCAGCGAAGGCTGTGCCCAAGCCGCTAACGCCTGCTCCCACTCCGTAGACTCCGTATCGCACGCTAAACCACGTCCAGATCGAGACCCGCCATACTCCGTTTTGGCCTGCGGTGCCTGCTCACGTACTTTAAGTACGCTGCGCGGGCTCCTCAGCCAAAGCCTCGTCTGGCAGAAATGGGGGGTCTCGATCTGGACGTGGCTTATCCCACGAGACAAGTCTGTCGCGTCGCTGCGCGGTAGCGCGTAGTAAATTAGGACATGTGTTACTTTGCCTGCGGATCGGCAAGCCATTTCGCGAGCCCTGAGACTCTGACCTCCTGACACGATCCGCCGCGATCTTGACGGTCGACGACGCGGCGCAGGTCACTTTGTGCTTGACATCATCTCTTGTAGGCCATTTTCCAACACACTCTGTCCACAACGGAGAGACGGATCTGAGGGGTAGCTCTGGTGTATATATTTCCTAGGGAGTCCCTAACGCCTCCATGCCCACCTGTTGGGAGAATTGCGGATCCCCGACGCGCTTTGGTTTACGCTGCCCCCATGCGAACCAACGTTCTCGTTCTCCTAGCGCTACTGGCCTCCGCCTCGTGTGAGTCTCGTAAGGCCGTCGACCCACCCGCTCCCGCCGCCACGCCAACTCCGACCCCAACGCAAGTTGCCGCCAGCGCGGCTCCGACGGCCCCTCCGCTTGCTGGCCTCGATAGCGCTGCGGCAACGCCTACGTCGCCTTCTCCAACGGCGCCCGTACGTACCGCCCCATCGCCCACGGCTCCTGCCCCCACGGCTCCTGCCCCCACGGCTCCTGCCCCCACGGCTCCTGGCGCCCCGACGGGCTGGGCGCTTCCGTCCGGCCTCCCTAGTGCGCCGTTTCCCATGCCGACCGGGATCCCAAGTGCTCTTCCTAAGTTAGCGCCGGCACCCACTCCCACGAAGTGACCGCAACGGCACGCGTGGCACGCCGCCTCGTCGCAGGACTCTCCCTTGGGTTCGCTTCCGGGGCGGTCCATGCACAGACCACGCAGTGTGCGCCCCGGGACCCCTTGTGCAGCCAGCTCCCGGTCCCGTCTACGCCTCGACCGCCGCCGCCGGCTCCGTCGGTCCCCAAACCGCCGCCGGCTCCATCGGTCCTCAAGCCGCCACCGGTTTCGTCGTCGGCTCCGTCGGTCCCCAAACCTGCGCCTTCTGCGTCGACGCCTCCGGCTCCCGCGCCAGCACCACGCACTTACACGGAGCGCCGCGATCCGCGTGATCCCGCAAACTCCCAAGTGGTCTTCGAGACCGACACGGTCGCCGGACAGAACAACGTGGCCGACTCCATCCGCGTCCGGGTTCGTCCCAGGCAGATCGGTCTCGCCTGCTACGACCAGTTCGAGGAGGTCACCGACCGCGAGCTCAGTCCCCTCACCGTACGCTACAAAATCCGAGGGACCCTCCGCTGCATGAACCCGTGTTACACGGATGACGACCTCGATTTCCTGACCAGCTGCGATGACTGGGAGCTGCTCGCCCAACGCATTCGGCGTATCCGTAACCCTTCCCTTGCCGCGCCTCCAGGAGCCGAGGAGGATCCTGTGGCGTCGCTGCTCGCGTCCCCCGCCGGATGCTCCGACGACGCCGTACGAAAGGCGCTCGCCGACGGGAAACTTTCAGGACGCAAGCGCAACGCGCAGACGGGCCAGTGCGATGCGGCCAGCTCGCGCTATGTCCCGTCGGCCCCTCCGCCTCCTGTCACCCGCAGTGCGCCTCTCGAGGCGGTGCCTGAGACCTACAAGCCACGTGACGTCGACCTCGAATTCACCCGCTTTCGCACCACCACCGACGCGGCCTTGGTGGTCAACGGCGAGGTGGATGGTCCCACGCGGGTCGGGGCCCAAGCCAAACTACGCTGGCACTTTGCGGGCCCTCTTTATGTTCAGGGCTATGCAGGGTTCGCCGGGAGTCTCCCTCTTGGAGGGCTAGCGTTCGGCAAGAGCCCGAGCAGGTACCAGGTAGGGCTTGTGGCGACGGTGCTGCCGCTCGACTTCGGGGTGCAGCGCTCGGTGGTGTCGCTCGGCGACGTGGGCATCGGGATTCCCAACCGCACCGGAGCGAGCTGGATCGTCGTAGGTCCTGGCGGATACGCACGGGCGAGGGTCACGCAGACCACGGCGTTTCAAAGCCATGTCGGAGTAGGAACATCGCAAGACCTCGGCGCTTTTCTCACTGCGGGGGCCACGTTCCGCCTGGCGCTCTTGTACGCGGGCACGGCCGACACAGATGCGGGAAGCTCCTTCGACCAGACCGGCCTGGGGACACTTCTATCGGCGGGAGCGAACGTACAGTTTCATCTCGACACTCTTTTCGGGCTGTCTTGGGGGTTTCTCCCCCACGCGTTCGTGTCGGGCGACTACGAGGGGCAGCGCATTCGGTTCGCGGGTAAGAACACCGAAGAGCGACGTCCCTACGACGCGTGGACGGCGCTTACCGGACTCGGCGGGCGCTGGTGAAGCGGGCGCTCCTACGCCTTCAAGGCAACGCTCCGCGAAGTGGCGGGCAAGCAGGATTGTCTTCGAGCGACGGGGGAGGAGAGCCAGGTGTGCCGCAGTTCCGAGTCCAGCGTGCGACGCGTTTCTTGGGCTTCCGACGCCGACTCGAACGCCATCGACACGAGAAAAAGGCTCTCCGACACGCCTCGATAGACTGACCAAGTCCGCTGAAGTGGTAAGATAAATTACCCTGATCTTGCCGAAAGAGCAGATTCGAGCCAAATACCCAACCCAACCAAAAAAAACCAAAGTTGGGCTGCTATCTTAGACGACTTGCTAGCTAAATCGCCGCCCATCAACTCCGGGCAGTCGAAATGTTTATTTGCATATAACACACCAACAAGCGAGGACATTTGTCTCCTCGCGATAGAATGGATTAACTGTAAGACCTGGTGGAATAAAGAGTCCGAGCCAGGTAGTAACTTGAGGGTATTTTTCAGTGATGTACTCGAATTTCGTCGCCTGGCTTCCTGTCCATCGAATGGTGTGAATGGAGTGGAGGAGACCCTTGTGGAAGATGTTCCAAAGCAGACATCGCGCGCGTCAAGAAAATCACTTAGCGAGGAGCATTGCCACGGCGAATCGGAGACTCGAAAGAGGTCGTGCGCCAGCCACCTGGAGCGGGAGCCACCCAAGGAAGACAGTATCCAGAAGCCATCCGGAAAAGAGAGGGGACGCTCGCCAATTCACATTAAGGATGAAACTGTCAATTATAAAAGTAGAGGTCTCGACGAAGTTCCAGATGACGACTCAGATCAGCCACCCAGGTCACCAGACAACATGGTACCAGACAAGATATCTGATGAAAAAATGTTTAGTCACAAAGATACAGACATCTGTGAACCTACGAATAAAGCGTTAGCTCAGCCTCCCGGAGAACCTCGTGTCGGACACGTCATCCGGTGAAGGAACGGCTGATCACAACGAAATTGATACCCCCGAAGTTCTAGATGGAGCCTCGCCGAAAAGCGTCGCGAGCGACGCAAATCGTCGGTCGGGG
>CAITRH010000671.1 GCA_903894755.1 uncultured delta proteobacterium | reverse complement strand
TACACACGTCTGATGGATCTGTCGGCCGATGAGAAAGCCCAGGCCGTGGCGCGGGACCGTGAACGCGCGATGGCGACCTATCGTATCGACATGGGGGCGGCCATAGAGATGGGCGAAAAGAGAGGCAAAAAGGAAGGCAGAAAGGAAGGCGAACGGACAGCCCTGGCCACGTACGTGCTCCGCGTGCTTCAGGCACGTGCGATCCCCGTGGACGACTCGGTGCGCACCCAGATCCTCGCATGCCGCGACCTTCCCCTCCTCGACCGCTGGGTGGCGCTGGCCGTCTCACTGACGCGGGCCGAAGAGCTCCTGGCCCCGCCCGCAGAACACCAAACTTGACACGCGGTAATTGGGCGCTGGGGATACTCTCCAGGGCTACGCTGTTCGCGCTGCGTCAAGGACCGACTCCAGCTTCGAGAACAGATCCTGATCACGGTGAAACCCACGGTCGGTGAAGGAGCCCCGTCCGTGACCTTCGATTCTGGTTCCAATGCCTGGAGCGACCTTGTCGGTCAACGCCGTGGTTACTCCACGCGCGCGAATCGACCGCACCGGATGTCAGCGAGGTACATGTACCCCACGCGCGGCATGCCTGATAGGGTCGCACCGGTTTCTCGAAACGACCGTTGCGGAGGACACAATGGGAACGTCACGCCCGCCTGCGCCCGACACCACCCGCGGGCTCTCTTACGCTCAAGAGCGCGTTTGGGTGCTCGAACAACTCGAGCCCGCCAGCCGCGCCCTCACCCACGCGCTCGCGATCCATATCGACGGCCCCCTCGCTGTCGACCGCCTTTGCCGCGCTTTCGATGAAGTCCTCGAACGCTCGTCGCTCTGGCGCGCCACCTTCGAAGGACCCACAGGCACCCCCCACATACGTCACGCCGCTCCCCCCCTCACCGTCGAACGCGTCAACGCTCACGAGCCCCTCGACCGCCTCGCCTCCGACACCATCAAAAATCAACGCCCCTTCGACGTCGCCCACGGACCGCTCCTGCGCGCGGTCCTTCTCCATCCCCCCAGCGGCCCTTCCGTCCTCGTCCTCGTCGCCCACCGCCTCCTCACCAGCGAACGTCCCCTCGACGCCCTCGTTCAGATCCTCGCCCATGCCTACGCCGGACACCTTCCGCCGCACGAAAGGTTCCCCCTGCGACGCGCCGTCGAAGAACGTCTCCGCAGCGACCATGCAAACGCCCTCCTCGCCCACTGGACCACACATCTTGAAGGCTTCCAAACGCCTCTCGACCTCCCCACCGATCGTCCCCGCTCCGAGCTTCGCACCCTCGCCACAGACACGGTCTTCGGTGACGTTCCCCATGTTTCCGCTGACCAGATGCTCGCCGCCTGGTCTCTCTTGCTCGCCCGCTACACCCGTCAAGACCACCTCTTGATCGCCGAGGCCGTAGGTCAGCCCCTCGAACGCACCAACGTCGTCGTGCTTTCCGTGCCTGTCGACTCGAGCCTCTCGGTCCACGACTTCGTGACCCACGTTTCCAAGGTGCGAGCCGAGGCACTCGCCCACGCGGGACTCCCCTTCGAACGGCTCCTCGAAGCGCTCAAACCCCCACGCGATCCAAGCCGAGCTCCCATCGTTCAAGTCCAGTTTGCGCACCGCCCCCAAACCCAGCCCCTCGACCTTGGCGGCCTCACCTGGACCCCGCTCCCACTCACCGTCGGCTTCAGCGAGCTTGACCTCGCGCTCACGTTCGACGACCTCCAAAACACCGTCGCCTTCGAATACGCCGTCGACCTTTTCGACCGTCCCACAGTCGAGCGAATGCGCGGACATCTCGTCAAGCTCCTGTCCCAAGTGGTGCCCCACGACCTACGTCCCCTTCGCGACCTCGCCATGGTCACGGACGTCGAGCGCCACGCGCTTCTCGTCGAGTTCAACGCGGGAAGGGACTTCCCTGGCGACCGTTGCATCCACCGGCTCGTCGAGGCGCAGGCGGAGCGCAGGCCCGACGCCATCGCTGTCGTGTGCGGCGACCTCTCACTCACCTATGGAGAGCTCAATGCGCGCTCGAACCGCCTCGCCCATGCGCTTCGACGCCTCGGAGTTCGACGCGACGTGCTCGTGGCCGTCTGTCTGGACCGCTCCATCGAGCTTGTGGTGGCGCTCCTCGCAGTGCTCAAAGCCGGTGGCGCGTATGTGCCCCTCGAGACCACCCATCCTGCCGACCGCATTGCGTTTGTTCTAGACGACGCCAAGGTAGCTGTAGTCCTCACCGACGCTTCCCAGCTCGACAAGGTAAGCCGTACGCAAGCGCCTATCGTACGTCTCGACCAGGCCGACTTCAGAGACGAGAGCGACACGAACCTCGACGAAAGTGGGCTCCTACCTGGCGATCCGCAGGACGCCCTCGCGTATGTGATCTACACGTCCGGTTCCACTGGCAAGCCCAAGGGATGCCTCATCGATCACCGCAACGTAGTGCGGCTTTTCGAGGCCACGGGCGACTGGTTCACCTTCTCCGATCGCGACGTTTGGACTTTGTTCCACTCGGTTGCTTTCGACTTCTCGGTCTGGGAAATTTGGGGAGCACTTGTCTACGGTGGGAAGCTTGTGGTGGTCCCGTACCTTGTGAGCCGTTCCCCCGAGGAGTTTTATCGTCTCCTATCGGCCGAGAGGGTCACGGTACTCAATCAGACCCCGTCAGCATTCCGCCAGCTCATTGCGGTCGAGGGCGAGCTTGGGATCAGTGCGGATCTTGCGCTGCGTCTTGTGATCTTCGGCGGCGAGGCCTTGGAATTCGAGAGCTTGCGACCATGGTTTGACGCACACGGAGACGAGGTTCCGCGTCTTGTCAACATGTACGGGATCACGGAAACCACGGTGCATGTCACCTACAGGCCTGTGTCTCTAGCCGATCTTGGCTCGACCTCGGCGAGTGTGATCGGACGTCCTATTCCCGACTTGCAGGTGTACCTGCTTGACCCGAGCCAACAGCTTGTGCCAGTGGGGGTTCCAGGTGAGATCTACGTAGGTGGAGCCGGCGTAGCGCGGGGCTACTTGGACCGTCCCGAGCTAACCGCCGAGCGTTTTCTCGACAGTCCGTTTCGACCTGGGACCCGTCTCTATCGCTCCGGCGACCTTGCACGGTTTTTACCGAATGGCGAGCTCGACTACCTAGGAAGGATCGATCAGCAGGTCAAGATCCGGGGCTTTCGCATTGAAACAGGGGAGGTCGAGGCGGTGCTGCGTCGCACCGGCTTGGTACGCGACGCTACAGTGGTCCCCTACGCGCCGAGCAAGGGCGAGACACTTCTGTGTGCCTACGTGGTGACCGACGTCAGCCCGCAGGACCTTCGAGCGTTGGTCCGCGAGAAGCTTCCTGAGTACATGGTACCGTCGGCCTTTGTGGTGCTGGGAGCGATCCCCATGACCAGCAATGGCAAGGTAGATCGCCGGGCGCTTCCTGCACCTGAAGAAGCGCGTCGTGTGGCCATTGGGGGGCCTCCCGAG
Source organism: uncultured delta proteobacterium (assembly GCA_903894755.1). Taxonomy (GTDB): domain Bacteria; phylum Myxococcota_A; class Polyangia; order Polyangiales; family Polyangiaceae; genus CAITRH01. The sequence goes on along the minus strand of CAITRH010000671.1, from coordinate 9,511 downwards.
ACGGAGATTGAGCAAACCGTTGCGAAGGTATGGCGGGCGGTGTTGGGACGGTCTCATTTTGGACGGGATGACAACTTTTTCGACCTGGGGGGGACTTCCCTTCGTGTGGTCGAAGTCGCGGCCAAACTGCGGTTGGCGCACGGTCTGGCCGTACCGGTAGCGATGCTGTTCCAACATGCAACGGTGCGGGCGCTGGCTGAATACATTGTCAGCATGGAGGCCGAGCCGCACTACGACGAAGCCGAAGCGCGAGGAAAGCGTGCCCGAGGGGCAAGTGCGGAGGCTATAGCCATCGTGGGGTTGGCGGCAAGGTTTCCTGGTGCCGCCGATGCCGACGAGTACTGGAGCAACCTTTGCGCCGGGGTCGAGTCCGTAACCTTTTTCGACCCACGCGACCTGGATCCAGCCGAACGCGCCCAGCCCGGCTATGTGGCGGCCAGGGGGATCTTGACGGACGCAGAGACCTTTGACGCTTCCTTTTTTGCAATCCCTCCTCGCGAGGCGGAGGTCATCGATCCACAGCAGCGTGTGATGCTGGAAATCGCATGGGAGACGCTTCAGAGTGCGGGCGTTGACCCCTCGGCGTTCCCAGGGAGCATTGGTGTCTATTGTGGCGAGTACAATGACACGTACTACACGAGAAATATCCTGCCCCGTCCCGACGTGATCGAGCGTGTGGGGGCGTTCCAGGCGATGGCGGGCAACGAAAAGGATTTCATTGCCACGCGCATTGCACACAAGTTGAACTTGAAGGGGCCAGCGCTAAGTATCCACACGGGCTGTTCGACGTCGCTGGTAGCGGTGGCGAACGCGTTCTATGCGCTTCGAACGCACCAGTGTGATCTAGCGTTGGCAGGAGGCGTGGCGATCACGGTTCCGCAGCGTGCGGGGCATGTGTACCAGGAGGGGGGGATGTTGTCAGCGGATGGCCACACCCGTCCCTTTGACGCGTCGGCAACGGGGACGGTATTCAGCGACGGAGCTGGGATGGTGGCATTGCGTCGTTTGAGCGACGCGCTTGCCTCTGGGGATCGCATTTGGGCTGTCGTGCGAGGGGCAGCCACGAACAACGACGGCGCTGAGAAGATGAGTTTTACTGCGCCGAGTGTGGAAGGTCAGGCCGAGGTGATCACCACGGCGATGGCGGTAGCCGAGGTATCTCCCGATACGATTTCCTATGTTGAGGCTCATGGGACCGCGACGCCACTTGGGGATCCCATTGAAATCGAGGGACTGACCCGTGCGTTTCGGGCGCACACTTCGAAGAAGCGCTATTGCGGGGTTGGCTCGGTCAAGGGAAACTTCGGGCACCTGACAGCAGCCTCGGGGGTTGCAGGGCTCATCAAGACGGCGTATGCGCTGGACAGGAAGCTCATTCCGCCGAGTTTGCACTTCGAGAAGGCGAATCCAAAGATCGACTTCGAGGCGAGTCCATTCTTTGTCGTGACGCAAGCGACCCCATGGAAACCGGGGCCTACGCCTCGTCGAGCTGGGGTAAGCTCCTTTGGTGTGGGGGGAACCAATGCCCATGTGGTGCTCGAAGAGGCACCTCCTCTTGCATCGCGTCCCGAGCCCAAGCCCGCGCAGCTTCTGGTGCTCTCAGCCAAGACAAGGGGAGCACTCGATCTATCCGTGGGGCGTCTTCGAGAGCATCTGCGTCGCGAGCCCGAGCTCGATTTGGCGGATGCTGCCTACACACTGCAGGTGGGACGGCGCGTGTTTGCCCACAGATGTTTTGTCGTAGGTGGCGATACGCAGGGCACGGTACAGGCACTTGCTTCGCCGCTTCGAAGCGGACAGCATGACGGTGCGAGTCCCGAGGTGGTGTTCCTGTTTCCGGGACAGGGCTCGCAGTACCTGCACATGGGAAGCCGGCTGGCGGCGTGCGAACCTGTGTTTCGAGACGCGCTCGGAGCGTGTGCCGAGATTGTGCGTCCTTGGCTCGGGTTCGACCTACTGGACGCATTGGATCCAAAGGGAGCGGACGAAGAGACGGCGGCGACACGGCTTCGCCAAACGTCGCTGACCCAGCCTGCGCTCTTTTCGATCAGCTACGCCTTGGCGCGTCTGTATGAAAGCTGGGCAATCCGTCCCGCTGTCATGGCGGGCCATAGCGTGGGCGAGTTTGTGGCAGCGTGTTTGTCTGGGGTCATGGGGCTCGAAGACGCACTAAGTCTTGTGGCGGCGCGGGGGAAGTTGATGCAGGAGCTTCCACGTGGCTCCATGTTGTCCGTTCGCGCTTCCGCCGACCGCATGGCTCCGCGACTGGGCGACCGGCTGGTACTGGCAGCGATCAACGCCCCGTCGCTGGTGGTTGTTGCGGGACCTGACGACGCCATCGACGCATTGGAGGCCAGTCTGGGTCAAGACGGGGTGGTCTCGAGCCGGCTGCACACGTCCCATGCTTTTCACTCGGCCATGATGGATCCCATTGTGGAGCCGTTTGCCGAGCGGGTTCGTGCGATACGGCTTCGTCCCCCAAGGATTCCGTTTGTCTCCACGGTGACTGCACGGTTGATCACCGACCAGGAGGCGACCGATCCTATGTACTGGGCCAAGCATCTGCGACAGACGGTGCGATTTGCCGACGCGGTACGGGAGCTTGCCAGCGTGCCTAACCGGGTATTGCTGGAGGTGGGCCCGCGTTCGACCTTGACCACGTTTGCGCGTCAGTCGATCCAATCGCCCCAGCAGCTTGCGGTGGCATCCCTCGAAGCGACTGCAGAGACCGAGTGGAGCTCGCTTTTGCGGGCTGTCGGACAGCTTTGGCTCGCGGGAGTCACTGTAGACTGGCCAGCGATGCACGAGGGGGCATTGCGTCGTCGCGTCGCGCTCCCTGCAACTCCGTTCGAACGAAAGCGTTACTGGATCGATCCTGTTCCCCGGGAAACGGCGCCTGTGCGCCGCGAAGCACAAGAGGACCCCATGACCCCCCAAGCGCCCCTGTCCACCGCCCGTCGCGGACGTATTGTAGATGCCATCAAGAAGACCTTTGAAGACGCCTCCGGGATTGAGCTGGCGGCCGCCGACGCTAGTGCAACTTTTGTCGAGCTTGGCCTCGATTCGCTCGTGCTGACCCAGTGTGCGCAAAAGCTCCAAGGGGCCATGGGAGTCCGAGTGGCCCTTCGCCAGTTGATGGAGGATCAGGCGACGCTTGCAGCGCTTGCCGAGTACCTTGACACGTCATTGCCGCCCGATGCGTTTGCGGAACGCGCACCAGCCCCCGCGCCCCTGCCAGCAGCGGCAGCTCCGAGTCTTGGTTTCCCGGTGGTTCTAGCAGCGGGCTCGAATTCGGCAGTGGAAGCGCTGGTTGCCCAACAGCTTCAGATCATGGCGCGTCAGCTCGAGTTGCTCGGGGCACGTCCTGTCGACTCCCCGGTGGCAAGGACGCCAGCGGCGGTGGCTGCGGTAGCTGCGGCGGCTCCAGAGGCTCCCGAAGCTGGGGCAAAGCCTTTTGGAGCGCAGGTCCGCATCGAGCGCACCCGTGGGCCTGCCCTGGCCGAACCGCTACGGACTGCCCTTGACGTCTTTGCCCAACGTTACCTGGCGCGCACGCCGCGTTCCAAGGCGTTTACACAAGACAACCGTGCGCGGCTGGCCGACCCCAGGGTTGTGACCGGGTTCAAACCTATCTGGAAAGAAATTGTGTATCCCATTGTGGTCGAGCGCTCGTCGGGCTCGAAACTGTGGGACATCGACGGTCACGAGTACATCGATCTGACCTGCGGCTTTGGCGCGAACTTCTTGGGACACCGCCCGCCCTATGTGGTGGAGGCAGTGCACGCCCAGCTTGACCGCGGGTTTGAAATCGGTCCGCAGCATCCGCTTGTTGCCGAAACCTCCGCTCTCCTTGCCGAGCTGACCGGACACGAGCGTGTGGTGTTCTGCAATACAGGCTCCGAGGCCGTGCTTGGAGCTACCCGCATTGCCCGTACGGTGACAGGCAAAAACAAGATCGTAACCTTCACCGGCGACTACCATGGCATTTTCGACGAGGTGGTCTTGCGGGGCTCTAGGAGCCTGAAGTCGTTCCCTGGAGCTCCTGGGATCACTCCAGAGGCTGTCGCGAACAACCTGGTGCTCGAATACGGAGCCAAGGGATCCCTCGAGGTCATTGCCTCCAGAGCAGGCGAGATAGCCGCAGTGCTCGTGGAGCCAGTGCAAAGCCGTCATCCCGATCTGCAGCCGCGAGAATTCCTTCAGGAGCTGCGAGTGCTGACGGAGAGACTCGGGATTGCGCTGATCTTCGATGAGGTGATCACGGGCTTTCGCATTCGCCTCGGAGGAGCGCAGGAGTACTTTGGGGTCAAAGCCGATCTGGCAACCTACGGGAAGATCCTGGGCGGGGGCCTTCCTATTGGTGCCATTGCGGGAAAGCGGGCCTTCATGGACGCCCTCGATGGGGGTATGTGGCAATACGGGGACGCGTCCGTTCCAGAGGTTGGAGTGACCTACTTTGCAGGGACCTTCGTACGTCACCCGTTGGCGCTTGCTGCGGCCAAGGCGGCTCTCGAGTTTGTAAAGCGGGAGAGTCCGGGTCTTCAGGAGCGTTTGAACGCCAAGACCGAGGCACTGGTGCAGAGGCTCAATGACTTCTTCAAGAACGTTGGGGTGCCGTTCTCGGCAGCGCACTTCAGCTCGTTTTTCAAGTTGAGTTATCCCGATGACCTGGAGTTTGCCGGGCTCTTGTACTACTGGATGAGGAGCAAAGGAATTCACATCTGGGATGGACGGGTGTGCTTCCTGACCGTGGCGCACACCGATGAAGACATTGCGGCTATCCTTCGGGCCTTCGAAGAGAGCGTTGTCGAGATGCAAGACACGGGGTTTTTGCCCCGAGCGGCATTGCCACCTCCTGGACCCGATGCGCCGCCGGTGCCAGGAGCGCGTCTTGGAAGGGATCCGTTGGGACGTCCCGCGTGGTTTGTCGCAGACCCTAAACGTCCTGGAAAATATCTTCGCGTAGGGGCAACATGAGTTTAGCGGAAGTCGAATTCGCGTTCTTTTTTCCCATAGTGTGGCTGCTCTACTGGCTCGGACCGCGTCGAGCTGGCTGGCAGAACGCGGTATTGCTGGTGGCGAGCCTGGTGTTCTACGCCACCTGGAGCCTGCAGCTGCTTCCGCTGCTCTTGCTGACCACAGCAGTCGATTACGTCGCAGCGTCATGGTTGGGAAAGCACCCGAAGCCTGAAGACGGACAGGAACACGGCGGACGTCGCTGGGTGTTGGCGCTGAGCCTCGTGTCGAACCTGGGAGCCCTTGGGTACTTCAAGTATGCGGGCTTCTTTGTGCAGTCGTTGAGCGAGTTACTGCATCTGGTGGGGTTCCAGGGGGGCTTTGCAGTGCTTCACATTGCGCTTCCCATCGGCATCTCGTTTTACACGATGACCCGAGTGGGGGCGATGCTGGACGTCTACTACGGCCGTATCCCTGCGTGTCGTTCTCCGCTGGTGTTTTTCACCTTCGTATCGTTTTTCCCCCAGGTGATCGCAGGGCCGATTGGACGCGGCGGGGATTTGCTTCCGCAGTACGAAGTGCCCAGACGGCTTGATGCAGAGCGTTTGGCCTCCGGAGCGTTTGCGTTCCTGGTTGGCTTCTTTATGAAGGCCTACGTCGCCGAGCGCGTGGCGGAATACGTAGGACCTGTGTTTCAGGACCCGTCGGCCTACGCACGAGGGCTCCATTGGCTTAGCCTGTTTGCGTATGCAACGCAGGTGTTTTGCGACTTTGCGGGTTACAGCCTGCTTGCCATCGGGACCGGACGCATGTTTGGCCTCGAGCTTCCAGAGAACTTTCGACGTCCTCTGCTCAGTACGAGCCTGATGGAGTTTTGGCGACGCTGGCATATCTCGCTGAACACCTGGCTCTTCGACTATATCTATGGCCCCATGACCACTGGCACAGGGTTTATGCGCGCCCGGTACCGTCTCGGGTTCATCGTGGTGTTTCTCGCGTCCGGGTTGTGGCATGGAGCCATGTGGACCTTTGTCTTGTGGGGTTTCTTGCACGGTGTTGCACTGGTCGTGGCGGACCGGTGGGACCAGTTCTACAAGACGCTTTGTCGCAAGGACCGCCGCTATGTGCAACTCCGACGTGGGGGACCGTACAAAGTGGCCGCATGGGGACTGACACAGGGGTTTTTCCTGCTCACGTTGATTCCGTTTCGAGCGCCGTCGCTGGGGGTTGCATGGACCTTTGCCAAGGGGCTCGTGGTGTCGGGTGGTTCTTCGCAGCTCGAGGCGGAAGGACCTGCGCACCTGGTGTTGATCGCGGGTTGGCTGGTCGCGTACCATGTCATCGACTTCGAGCGGTTTCGCCAGTGGCGGGAGCGGTTCTTTGCGCTTCCGACCGCCGCTCGAGGGGTGCTGTACGGCCTAGTGATTGTGTTTTTGGCCATGTTCGCCCCGGTGGGAGCCGGTGCCTTCATCTACGCCCAGTTCTGAGGAGGACCCCAGTGAGCTACGCCATGATTCGCGCCGTGGTCGTCGAATGGCTCGACGATCAGTACCACTTTGGTGATGCAGAGAAGCTCATTGGAGGCAACGACGAGCTGTCGTTCCTCGACCGAGCTATCCTAGACAGTCTTGGATTTGTCAAGCTGGTGGTGCACCTCGAAGACCTGTACCGGATCAAGATCGATCGAAAAAACCTGACCCGAGTCAACTTCGACGGAATGAAGAAGATTGTAACCTACGTACTGTCGCACAAGGACTACAGGGGGCCTCGATGAGCACGATGATGTTTGCAGCAGACATGGAACGGGCCGAGACGTCGGCGATGCGGGCGTTCCGCCGGGTTTGCGAAGCGGCTACTGGACTCAAGTTGGATGACTACCAGGTGTTCCACGACTTCTCCGTGGGCTCGTTCCGCGAGTTCTGGGACCTGCTCCTGCAGTCTTCAGGGCTTCTCTACGAGGGCAGCCGTGACCCAGTGTGCACGAGCGAGGACATGGAGCACGGGGTGTTTTTCCCCGACGTGCGCCTCAACTATGTCGAGAACTTGTTGCGTCACGCCGACGCGGACCCCGATCGGGTCGCCGTTCGCGCCTGCACAGAATCAGGCGAACCCGTGGTGCTCACCCGCGGGGAGCTCCGAACCCGCGTTGCAAGGCTCGCGTCTGCCTTGCGCCGTCGTGGCGTTGTCCCGGGCGATCGGGTGGTTGCACTGGCACGGAACACTGCCGACACCACAGTGGCGTGTCTTGCGGCGCTGTCGCTTGGAGCTATCTGGTCGTCCGTTGGAACGGACCTCGAAGCGGAGTTGGTCTTGGCAAGGTTCAAGCCGCTTCGGCCGAAAGTCCTCATGGCGCACACGCAGTTCCCTTACCAGGGGAGAACCACGAGTCTCGTGGAGCGTGTGGGGACACTCACTGCAGGGTTGCAGTCCCTCGAGTTGTTGGTATCGCTGGACCAGGACCTAGACGTTGGGGTTCCCGGCCAAGTTTCGCATGGTGCCATTGCGGATCTGGAGTCCGAGGAGCCGGAAGCGCGCTTCGAGGCTCCAAGGTTTCCTTTCAACCATCCGCTGTTTATCCTGTTTTCATCGGGCACCACGGGGGCTCCCAAGTGCATCATCCATGGCGCAGGGGGGACCCTTCTCGAGCACGACAAAGAGCTCCGTCTGCATACGGACCTGCGCCAGGAAGATCGCCTGTTTGTGCACACGTCGGCTGGATGGATGATGTGGAATTGGCAGCTTTCGGCTTTGCTGACTGGAGCCGAGTTGGTGCTTTACGACGGGGCCGTGTCCTATCCAGAGGCTGACGCGCTCTGGAAGCTCATTGGACGCGAGGGGGTGACCGCGTTTTGCACGAGCCCTGCGTACTTGCATTACTGCCGTGACTCAGGGGTGGTGCCCAAAGAGCAAGCCGACTTGTCGTCGCTGCGCCTGATGCTGTCGACCGGGGCGGTACTGTTCGACGCGCAGTACGACTGGGTGGCGGAGAACGTGAAACCCCTTGCGCTCCACTCGATTTCCGGGGGGACGGACATTCTAGGCTGCTTTGTGATGGGACATCCGGAGCTTCCTGTCTACCGAGGGGAGAGTCCTTGTGTGGGGCTTGGTTTCGATGTCAGAGCGCTTCCCCCGCCACCGGGCACGACGGGGACCATGGTGCCGCCGCCGAGCGAGGGGCTTGTGGGGGATCTGATCTGTGCAACTCCGTTTCCATCGCGCCCCATTGGCTTCTTCGAGGATGCCGATGGGACGAAGCTCCACGATGCCTATTTTGCGGAACACAGAGGGGTGTGGACCCATGGGGATCGCATTGAGCTCACGGTGCGAGGGACCGCGCGGATCTTGGGGCGCACGGACGGGGTGTTGAACGTTCTAGGCCTTCGCATTGGGCCTGCAGAGATCTACCATGTGTTGCAGGAGTTCCCTGAGATTACTGCAGCCATGGCGCTCGAGCAGCAGGCGCCGCGCGAGCCTGGGGGGAGCCGTATGATCCTGCTGGTAGTGCTAGCAAAAGGGGCTGTCCTCGATCGCGCGCTGACCTTGCGGGTAAAGAAAGCGCTTCGCAGTAAGGCGTCGCTGGCCCATGTGCCTGCGGTGATCGCCTCCGTGTCAGCACTTGCCGTAACCCGCAATGGCAAAGAGTCGGTGGCGGCAGCGCGGGCGGCGCTCAATGGACATCCGGTGCGAAACCTTGGAGCACTGCGCAATCCGGAGTGCCTGGACGAGATCCGGAACCATCCAGCACTGCGGCTTGCGTCCGACTGAGTGGGACAAACGCTTAATTCCAATTGACTTTCCGTCATCAGAACTCGAGTCCGGCCCCCCCAGTGCTCCCTTGCTGATGGTGCCGACACCCACCGATTTCGAAACGAAGCCCGCATGCTCGGGTAAGGCACGGCGATGCTCGGGTAAGGCACGACGATGCTCGGGTAAGGCACGGCGATGCTCGGGTAAGGCACGGCGATGCTCGGGTAAGGCACGGCGATGCTTGGATAAGGCACGGCGATGCTCGGGATAAGGCACGGCGATGCTTGGGTAAGGCACGGCGATGCTTGGGTAAGGCACGACGATGCTCGGGTAAGGCACGGCGATGCTTGGGTAATGCACGGCGATGCTCGGGTAGGGCACGCCTATGCTCGGGTAATGCACGGCGATACTTGGGTAAGGCATGACGATGCTTGGGTAGGGCACGCCTATGCTTGGGTAGGGCACGACTATGCTTGGGTAGGGCACGCCTATGCTTGGGTAGGGCACGACGATGCTCGGGTAGGGCACGACGATGCTCGGGTAAGGCACGGCTATGCTCGGGTAAGGCACGCCTATGCTTGGGTAAGGCACGGCGATGCTTGTTGGATGACGTCTTCGTCCCGCACTGCGGAGGCCGCTCCTAACTGCCCCCTGACTTTGACTTAAACCAAACCCATCTTGAAAACCGCAGGTTCCGAGCCGCGGACCTCACCCCCCCAGCCCCCCTCTCCCTCGACATTTTCCTTGCCCATGCGGGCAAGTAAAATCGTCTTCGAGCGAGGGGGGAGGAGAGCCACTTGTACCGCGG
>CAITRH010000670.1 GCA_903894755.1 uncultured delta proteobacterium | reverse complement strand
GTGTGAACGCGTCGAGCCATTCGCCCCGCTCTTGACGCAGAGGAGCTTCGAGAAGTGGCGACGCAGCTCCGAGTGCCAGGGCCAGCACTCCTGTGACCAGCGTTGCCCAGACCGCCTCCCAAGGTTTTCCTGCGGTCCCCAGCGTTCCCATGAGGACAAGAACGCTCCCCACGAGTCCAAGGACCATAAGACGTCGCGTGACCCTTGCGACCCTTACACCGTTGGCGTGCAATGAGACCCGTACGACCGCCCACGATGAAACCCCTACAGCGACCCGCCCCACCCGCTCAGGGCTATCGATCCCTGCCAGGGTGAGCCCCACGGCAACCACCGCCGCTGTGGTGAGGGCCGCGTACGCTGCGGTGCTTCGGACCACCACGTCGAGCTCGAGCCAGCGGACACGAGCGACCACGTAGACCGTTATCAACAGTGCCACCAGGCTTAGGACCGCCGCGAAGGTGGCAAGCTCGTCTGGCATTCGGGCGATCCAAGAGGTCGGTCTTGCCATGACAGCGCCACTCGAGACCAGCGACAAGCCCCACCCCAAAAGGAGCAGCCCCGCCGCCCACCAGGGAGCGCGCGCTTTGCGGCTTCCAAGCCCTGGAGTTGCGACCACCTGTCCAAGAGCCGACCAAGCGGCGAGAGCACTGGAGAAGGCGCCGATGCCACCGAAGATCGCAAGCCAGGCCCCTGCACCACCACAGGAGGCCACGACAATCGCTAGCGCCCAGAGCGCTCGACGGGGCAGCGCAACCTCCCGTCGAGCCGCTGCCCACGCAATGGCGAAGGCAAGCGCCGAACAGGTCCAGAGACGTAAGCCGTGTCCCGAGGCGTGATAGAAGGCGAGGGCGACCACATACCCGGTGCTCCCTAGGATCGGAACCAGGCGCCTCCACGGGGGCCACCAAGGGAGTGGCCCCGCATTGGCTTGATCAACTGGGTTCGCTGGTGTGAGGTGGCTCAAGACCCAAGGGCTTCCCTGGCGCCGCCGCTACGGTCGTACCTGAGCAAGCACGCGCTCTGCAATCTGCTCGCCAATGGCAATGGATGCCGTCGCGGCTGGCGATGGCGCATTGAGTACGTGCACCATGCGGTCCGCCTGCACAATGTGGAAATCATCCACCAACGCCCCTGACTTGGTAAGCGCCTGCGCTCGGACTCCCACACCTCCCGACTCGAGATCCGCTTCGCAGATCTCCGGGACCAGCTCCTGAAGCGCTTTCGCAAAAGCCGCCTTGCTCCAGGAACGCCACAACTCGCCTAACCCGGTCCGGTAGTACTTGCTCCCCATGCGCCAGAAACCGCCCCAGGTCACAATAGAACTGATGTCCCGAATCGATACGCTCGTCTTGGTGTACCCCTCGCGTTGCAATGCCAACACAGCGTTGGGGCCAGCTTCCACCCCGCCCCGCTTCATCCGGGTAAAGTGTACTCCCAAGAACGGAAACTCGGGATTCGGCACCGGGTAGATCAGATTGCGTACCAGGCTCTCCCTCGCCTGTGCCAGCTTGAAGTACTCCCCACGGAACGGAACGATACGAACCCCAGGCTCCACTCCCGACGCCCGCGTGAAGCGATCGCTGTGAAGCCCCGCACAACCGATGAGAAATCGAGTCCGACGCGGTCCGGCGCTCGTCTCCACCACCAACCCTTGCGTCTCCCGATGCACGGCAAGCGCTTGCACGCCCAACTCCACAGTCCCACCGCGCTTGGTCACCAGGTCCGCCATGGCCCGCAGCACCACAGCGTAATCGACAATGCCCGTCTCTGGAACCGCAAGAGCGGCGATCCCGGCGGCATGGGGCTCTCGCTCCCGCAACGCTTCGGGCCCCAGTCGCTCCATCCCCGCGATCCCGTTGGCGCGCCCTCGTCGCTCTAGCTCGTCGAGCTGCGTAAGCTGCTCGCGACGGGTCGCTACCACGATCTTGCCGCAGCGTTCCCAGGGAACCCCGTGTTCCTCGCAGAACGCCACCATCGCCTCGCGTCCCCGCACACACGTGGTCGCCTTCAGCGAGCCCGGCTTGTAGTAGAGCCCGGAGTGAATCACCCCGCTGTTTCGCCCCGTCTGATGAGCCCCAAGCGCGGGCTCCTTCTCGAGCACCAAAACGGAAAGCGGACGGGCCCGCAGGATGGCCATCGCTGTCGCCATCCCCACGATACCCCCCCCAACAATGAGAACGTCGAACGTCATGAACGCGATATCTACACGGGTCGACCTCGTCGCCGCAATGGTCGTCTTCAGGGGTCGTGTTGTCGCCGCCGCCGCGCGGTGACCCCACGCTCTATCGCATGCGCCGCAAAGGCCCCCAAGAGCGGATCCACGGGGAACCGGAACCGCGGCTTGCTGATGGTCATCGCCGAGCTCGCCACGACCAACCCGAGCGCCGCTGCCACCATCCATGCTTCTGGACGTCTTCGAACGAGTCCTAGCCCCACAACCCCGAGGAGCACCCACCCCCCAAGCACGGCCCCCGCCAAAAGGCCCGGCAACCGCAGCACGCCGGTGCTTGTCTTTGGCAACGCCGTCGACTCGAGCGACGCCAGACTGCGCCCCACAGCCAACCCGAAGAACCTCCCTGGATGCTCACGAATCCAGGCGATGGCCACGTCCCGGTAGGCTCGATCGCGTTCGAGCTCGGTGTCGAGACCGCGTGCAATAGGGTCCGGGTCGATCCAGTTGCCCGAACGTGCGGTCGCCCTATCGTTGGCCCCAAGAGCAAGGTTGAACCCACCGTTGGATGCGAGGACCGGTGTCCCCAACACCACTGCGTTTCTTAGGAGCCACGCCCCTGTCGGCGCAAGTCCAACCCCCGCAACCAAGACGGCAACGGCAACCTTGCGACGCGCCCCTGCAACTAGGCCCGCGACCAGGGGCAACGGCACGAAGTAGGTGGTGGCCATCCCCGCCACGCCCAAGAACGCTCCTGCCGCGGCGGCACGCACACGACTACCGCTGTCGAGCGCCTCTACGAACAGGACCACCCCCACAGTGCATGCGAGCGCTGTGAGCGCGGCGGGATAAAGGGTTGCAGAAGAAAACGCGAGTCCTGGGTGCACTGCCGCGATGGCTCCGGCAATTCGAGCCGAGGGTTCACTGGAAAAGCGACGTGCCAAGCGCGCGATGAGCCAGGCCATGGGGACAAGCGCCAACGCCAGGATCACCTCGGCGACCAGGGGTCTGGGCCCAGCGCACGCGTACACTGCTGCAAGAAAGAACGGCTGCCCCGGAGGTCGAAACGCGGTGTGCTGTCCTCGCACCACGAACCCAACCCCGGCGAGCAGGTTCTGGGCGATCTCGTGGTAGTCGTGCTCGTCGAAATACTGCAACGCGCCTTTGCCTCGAAAGACCAGGACAAGGCGAAACACAAGTCCCAGGAGAGACCAGGTGGCAAGCCAAGCTCTGGAACGCACCCAAGCATCGAGCCGGAGGGTCATCGGGAGGCTCCACTCGCGGGGGGCACTTCGAGGGCGTAAGCCACGAGGTTCCGCAGGAACAAGGGGGGTGGGACAGGATGCAGTTCGAAGGGGGCAGTGGGCGGGTACACGATGGACTCCGTATACCGCGAACCCACGCGATGGGGGGCGAGAGGGCCCTCGGCGGGGTGTCCACATGGCTCGGAGCCTTGTTGTGAGCGCACGGGAGGCGAAATCGGATGGCTCGGAGCCTTTTGGCGAGGCAACTCCGCGGTAAGCCATCGAGCTGCGTCTCGATCGGAGAGACGACTGAACCCGTAACGTGTTCGGATTGCCTGCTTACGTCATCGTGACGCACGTAGCGGGAGGTGCTAAGGGACAGAAACTTCCAGCGGAATCGCCTAGTGGCTCGCGGCGGAAGTCCTTGGACACTCCGGGGCAGCCGAACGGCGACACCCGCGACCCAGGGTTACCCACCCTGGGCTGTTTTGATTCGCCCCTTCGGGGCTGCCAATCAACGCGTGGGGTCCGTCCCATCGAAGGGAGAGTGACGAGCTACTAGCGGCAGGTCGTTGCCAGCGTTTCGATGCTGCTGACGCGCTTGGGGCCGTCGAACCAGGCGACCTTCACTGTCTGTTTTGCGGCTTGGGCGGCGCGAAGCGTGTCGATCAGCCATTGCCAGGCGGCACGACTTTGGGGGGTCAGCGCGTCATTCGTAATGCCGACGGTGATCTCGGTCCCCTTGAATGTGAAGATTTGCGCGCCCACGGTGAATCGTACGGTGGGATTGTCGCCGTTCCACCAGTACTGAATGTTGTTGACGCATCCCTCGGATCCTCCCGCGGCGGCTGGGTTAGCGAGGGATAAGGCAGCTACGGTGACGAGTCCAGCAAGCAGCATTTTCTTCATAGGTCGAACCTCCTTGACTACTTTGATAGCGTGAGAGTGAAGGCTTCCGTTTAGCAGCGGACAGGTCAGCGCGTCAAGCAAGACGTGCGAGCTGCGGCGAGCCAACGCGCGGGGCGCAACGCCGAGACCGCCTCCGTAACAACGCCATCGCAATCCCCAGCCCCGCAAGAAGCGCCTTGTATGACATCCCCGCCGGGCCCGACGTGACGCTGCACATGGACCCGCTCTTGTTCGCCACGACAACCACCGCGGTCAGCGACACGCACTTGCCATCCGACGTGCACGCCATCCCCGCCACGCAATCGGCCCTCGAGGTGCACGAACCAAGGCACACGTTGGTCGCGTTGCACTTGTACGGCGTGCAGTCCGTAGGGGGCGCCTCCTTCGATACGAGCGTATGGTCCCCGTCGCACAACACGCCCGATGGAACACAGTCACGCTTGGCTACGTCGCACTTGAACTGCGTGCCGCAGTCCGAGTCCGTGTTGCACGAGGTCCTGCAGCCGGTGGGACCGCAGGAGAACTTGACGCAGGCCGATCCCACGGGCGCTCCGCACGCTCCTCGTCCATCGCAGTACGACTTGTACTCCGTCTCCATCGCGCAGGTGGCAGCCCCGCAGCTCTTGACCTCGTTGGGATACTCGCACTGTGCCGTGGCGATCCCGTCGCAGGAGCCTCCGCACTCGCCCCCCGCGTTCGTGCATGCAGCGCGCGAGCCCCTAGGTTGTCCTATCACGGAGCGGCACCTGCCTGCGATGCCACCGTCGGCCGACGCTGCATTGCACGCTTCGCATTGTCCCTGGCAGGCGGTCTCGCAGCAGACGCTGTCTACGCAGAATCCCGTTGCGCACTCCTTGCCGTCGCCGCACGACGCACCGTTGTTCAACTTCGACACGCAGGTGCGGGCGGACGAACAGGTGGCGCTCACGATGCAGTCAGCGTCCGTCTCGCACCCCGCGCTGCATGCGGTCGCGTTGCATCGGTACTGACCGCAGTCGTCGCTGCTGTTGCCGACGCACTTTCCCCACCCGTCGCAGGCAATTCCGGTCTGGACCGAGTGGTTGCCAAACGCGTTGTCGGTGCACAACGTGGCTCCACATGCGGCCCCCTTTGCGTAGAGCTGACAGGCCCCGGTGCCGTCACACTGGCCACTCCGTCCGCAGCTTGCCTGGGGCTCGGAGGCGCACTCGTTGTCCGGATCGGTCCCCGCCACGATGGGACCACATGTACCGTTGCTGCCGGTCCCCTTTCTGACCGCCGAGCACGCTTGACAGAGCCCTGTGCAGCTCGAATGGCAGCAGACGCCATCGGCGCAGAACCCGCTGGCGCAGTCGTCTGGGGTCAGGCACGTATCCCCGAGGCTCCCGTTGGGGACACACGCGCCGCTCCTGCAGTGGGCGCTATCTATGCAATCCTTCGGTACACCCAGGCGCGCAGGACGTGCCGATGCATCGGAAAAGGCCGCAGTCGGCGCTGCTGTTTCCAACGCACTTGCCCCACCCGTCGCAGGCTACCCCGGTGACGAGGGAGTGGTTTCCTATCACGTTGTCCGAGCACTGGGTCGCGCCGCAAGGGGCCCCCTTGATGTAGAGCTGACAGGTCCCTGCTCCGTCACACGACCCGCTCCGTCCGCAGCTCGCCAGGAGGTCGGCTAGGCACTCGTCGTCAGGGTCGGTCCCGGCCCCAATCGGGCCGCAGGTGCCGTCCGTGCCGCTTGTCTTCTTGGCGGCCGAACAGGCCTGACAGGTCCCGGTGCAGCTCGAGTTGCAGCAGACGCTATCCACGCAGAAGCCGCTGGCGCAAGCCTCCGTCGTGGAACAGGTGGCGCCGACGTTCCCCTTGGGGAGGCAAACGCCGGCCTTGCAGTACGCGGTGTCGATGCAGCCAGCCGACGTAGCGCAGGAGCTGGCGCATCCGCCGTTGGCGCAGCGGAAGATGCCGCAGTCTGCGTTGCTGTTGGGCGTGCAGGTCCCCCAGCCGTCGCACGCCGTGCCGGTGACCACGGAGTGATTGCCAAAGGCGTTGTCGGTGCAGGTTGCACTGCCGCAGGAGCTCCCCCTCGGATAGAGCTTGCAGGTCCCGGCGCCGTCGCACGTACCGTTGCGTCCGCAGGAGACCGCATCGTCCGTGGGGCGCAGTCGGCCCCGGAGACGCATGCATCTGCGAGGCTCCCCTTGAGGACACACGCTCCTGTCACGCAGTGTCCGCTGTCGATGCAATCGTAGGAGCTGGTGCAACTCGCCGCGCAGGTGCTCCCCGAACATCGAAACAGGCCGCAGTCCTCGGCGCCGTTGTCGGCGCAGGTGCCGAAGCCGTTGCACGACTTGCCGTTGCGTTTGCTGTGAGCGCCGTTTGCGCCATCGGTGCAGGTCGTGGCGCCGCACACGGTCCCGAGGGGGTAGAGGCGGCAGCGTCCAGCTCCGTTGCAGACTCCATCTTGCTGGCAGCTCAACGTGCCGTTGTCGGTGCATTCGCTGTCGGGGTCCGCGCCGTCTGCGATGAGCCCGCATTCCCCGTCGGCCCCGGCCCCCTTTTTGAAGGAGGTGCACGCCACGCAGGTTCCGCTGCAGGCGCTATCGCAGCAGACGCCGTCGACGCAGACCCCGGTTTTGCACTGCGAGGCCGAGGTGCAGGAGGCGCCGTTGGACTGGTCGGCGACGCAGTAGCCCAAGGTGTTGCAGAAGGCGTCCGAGGCGCACTCGCTGTCGGCGGCGCAGGAGGTTGCGCAGTTGTTGCTGGCGCAGGCGTAGGTGGCGCAGGACAGGGCCAAGGAGGAGCGGCAGACGCCGAGTCCATCGCAAGCAAAGGCGGTTTGGGTGCCTTGGGTGCAGGTATTGGGGGAGCAGCCTGTCCCCTGGGCGTAAAGGGAGCAGGAGCCGGAGCCGTCGCACACGCCGCTTGTCCCGCAGGAACTTGCCCCGTGGTCGGTGCAGCGGTTCTTTGGATCGGTGCCGGCGTTGACGGTACCGCAGGTTCCATCGTTGCCTCCTCCTTTGAAGACGCGGGTGCAAGCTTCGCAGGGGCCAGCGCACGGGGCATCGCAGCAGACGCCGTCGGAGCAGTTGCCCGTGGTGCATTGGGCGGCCAAGGTGCATAGAGTGCCGAGTCCTTGGGTGGACTGGCAGGTACCCGTGCTGCAGTAGGCTGTTGGGGTGATGCAGTGGCTGTTGTCGTCGCAGGACGTGCGACAGGCGTTCCCGGAGCAGGTGTAAGGGGTGCACTGCATCGGGGTGGAGGCGCGGCAGGTGCCGGAGCCGTCGCAGGCGTAGCGGGCTTGTACGTTGTCGGCGCAGGTGGTGGAGCCGCAGGTGGTTCCAGAGGGGGCGTTGATGGTGCAGGCGCCGGTACCGTTGCAGGTTCCGTCGGCGCCGCAGGGGGGAGTCGAGGAGCAGGTGCCTTGGCGTGCGGGTGGAGTGGTTTCGTATTTGACGGGACCGCAGGTGCCGTCGGTGGTGGCGGATTGTTTGAGTGCGGCGGTGCAGGCGAAGCAGATGGTGTCGCAGGCGGTGTCGCAGCAGACGCCGTCGATGCAGTGGTTCGTAGCGCAGGCGCGGCAGTTGGTTTGGAGGCAATCGGAGGAGGCGGCGAGGTTGCAGGCTGTAGATTGGGGCTTTCGGTGTTGGCAGTTGGCGTTGGCGGCGCAGTAACCGGAGGTGCTGCAGTTGGCGTCGGAGGCACAGGGGGCACCTGCGGTGGGACACGCGGAGCTGGAGCCGTTGCAGAGGTAGTCGCCGCAGGTGGGGTTGCCGACGTAGGTGGCGGAGGCGATGGTGCAGGTGCCGTTGGCGGTGGCGCCGAGGGAGGTGGTGCATACGTCGCAGGCACCGGCGCACGCGGTGTTGCAGCAGACGGCGTCGGAGGCGAAGCCGCTGGCGCAGAGGGTGGGGTCGGTGGAGGGCTGGCCGGTTTTAAGTTTGCAGGAGCCGCTAGCGTCGCAAGTGCTGAGTCCAGTGCATGTGTCGGGGTCGTCGGAGTTGGCAACCTGGGCACACGCGCCTGTTCCAGTGGTGCACTTGAGGCAGGTGCCGCTGCATGCCCCAGAACAGCAGATTCCGTTGTTGCAGACGCCCGAACCGCAGTCGGCGGGGAGCCCGCAGGTCTCACCATTGAGCTTCACGAGTGCGAAGAGTTCGGCGGTTGCGCTCGAACCGTTAACCTGACCTCCACCTGTGATGAGTACCTTCCCGGAGGCGAGCCTGGCTGCCCGATGGCCGAATTGTGCTGTCAGCATCGAGGGAGCGGTCGTACAGGTCTCTGTGGTCGAATCGAACAGGTACGAGTATGTGTAGAATGGATTGGATCCCCCGGCCAGGAGGGCCTGGCCTGTACCGAGAAGTGTCGCGCTCCCCCAGAAGCCGTAGGCACTACTGCAAGGTGGAGTGCCAAAGGTGCCCGTGAACGGATCGTAGAGTTCTATACTGTACGTGCCTCCACCACTCCGCGAACCGCCAGCAATGAGGACCTTACCCGATGCAAGCAGTGCGGTGGCATGATTGCATCGTGGGGTCACCATGGCTCCGGTGGACGTGAAGGTCCCCATGGTAGCGTCATAGAGCTGGGCGATGGAGGGATAGGTGTCGCCACCTGATATCAATACCTTGCCCGATGCGAGTCGGGTGGCGGCATGATACTTTAGTGGGGCTACTAGGGATCCCGTACTTGTGAAACTTGCCGTGGCTGGATTCCAGATTTCTGCTGTTTGAAGCGTCGATCCATTAGTGCCACCTGCAACCAAGACAGAGCCTGATGCGAGAAGCGTTGCGGTCGTTTCGGAACGCGATGTTGCCATGTAGCCGGCAAAGTTGAAGGTACCGGCAGCCGGATCGTAAGTTTCTGCAGCTTTAGTGTTGTAGCTTCCGAGAACAAGCACCTTGCCCGAGTCGAGCAGTGTTGCAGTGTGGTAGCTTCGGGTGGTCGTCATGAGCCCGGTGGCCGCAAAGGTCCCTGCGCTGGGGTCATAGAGTTCCGCGCTAGCCCAGACTTGCCAGGTTGGAGAAAAGGCACTGCCGCCAGTCACAAGGACTCGCCCCGAGTTCAGAAGCGTTGCCGTGTGGTACGAGCGAGCCACCGTCATCGACCCCGTGGCCTGCCAAAAGGGATCCACCACCACAGGATACGCCACCCCTTCCCACACCACCCGCACCCGACAACTGGACTCCCCGCACTCCACCACCGCACGCCCCCAAGGACCCGCGGGATTCCGATCCACCGCACACCCCTCCACCAACAACTTCGCCTCCGTCCTCACCCCCGTTGCATCCACCACAAACGGCGGTGCAATCCGCAGCCGCGGCGCCCCCCCCTCATCGAGGAACTCCAACACATGGCTCACCAACCGCAGTCCCGCTACACGCGAGACATCCACCTCGTACACCAGCTCCTCGCGCGCGGGACGCGTCACGAAGACCACGTAGAC
>CAITRH010000669.1 GCA_903894755.1 uncultured delta proteobacterium | reverse complement strand
GACGTTGGCGCGAGCGCGGGGGATGCCGCGTTATCACCTTTGACGGTCGTCGAACGGGGCGCGCGCCGAGGTGTGCCCTTTTCGGAGTCCGCCTTGCTCGCCGATTTCGGACGCGTTGCACGGGGCGCGCGCCGAGGTGTGCACTTTTCGGAGTCCGCCTTGCTCGCCGATTTCGGACGCGTTACGCGCTGACCGATAGGCTGGACGTCTTCGCCGTCGGCTGGCGCCGGCAGTCCGAGGTGAGGCGCCGCAAGCGCGAGCACCGCCTCCGTGACACATCCCGCCGCTGCGTCACTCTTCGATTTCCCATGTCCGGCTGTCATGATGGCGCCAGCTTAGCGATCGCCCTGGACTCCTCGCGTCGAACCTCTCGCTCCTCGACGACGATGTGTTGGCATTCTGCAAGCGCCACAATGTGTTCCTGTCGACCTCCCTGGATGGGCCAGCGGATTTGCACGACGCGCAGAGGATTCGTCATGGCGGAGGCAGCCATGCGCGAGTGGTCACTGCCATCGAGCGAGCCCGCGCGTCCCTCGGCCAAGAGTCAGTCGCAGCTCTGATGACGGCGACGGCAGCGAGCTTGTCGCGCGTGGAGGAGATTATCGACCAATACGTGAAGCTTGGCTTTTGCGGCATCTTCCTGCGCAGCCTCAGTCCGTACGGCTTCGCGGCGAAAAGCCTCGTGAGCAAGTACGACGCGGGGGCATGGATCGAGTTTTACCGTCGCGCGCTCGCGCACATTCTCGAGATCAACCGGCGTGGCACGTCGTTTCGCGAGGAGTACACATCGGTACTGATGCGCAAGATTGCGTCGCCCGAGGGGACTTCCTATGTCGACTTGCAGTCGCCCGCTGGCATTGGGATCGGCGCAGTCGTCTACAACTACGATGGTTGGCTGTACGGGTCGGATGAGGGCCGGATGCTCGCCGAAATGGGCGACATGTCGTTCCGTCTCGGGCACCTCGACCGCGACTCGTACGAGGCGACGATGACGTCCGACACACTGATTGGGGCGCTCGCTGACACGATGCTCGAGGGGGTTCCGATGTGCAGCGACTGCGCGTTCCTGCCGTACTGCGGCGCGGATCCTGTACGGCACAAGGCGACGCAAGGCGACAAGGCGTTCAGCGAGTTCTGCGCAAAGCAGATGGGCGTGCTGCGCCACCTGCTCGGGTTGCTCGACGGCAACGCGTTCGCGCGCGAAACGCTTCTGAGTTGGGCCTGACGCATGCTCATCAAGCTGACAGCACCCGGCCTGCGCCCTATCTCCCCAAGCTCGCGAGCCCCCTTTGTCGCGCGCGTGACGGAGGGGATCCAGACAGCTGACGTTACCGATGTCCTTCGGGTGCGCGGAACGCTGTCTGTGCTGCCCCCCGGCTTCCGCGGCTACCTGCTCGACCAGCAGGCTGATGTCGATGGGCTCACCGACGCATATGTCCTTGCTCCAGCGCACCAGTACGTTGCCCATGGGGACGTGGTTCGAATCGACCCGGCCCACTGCACGCTCACCTCGATCTACCGTCGCGCTTCCTCCTTTAATACGCTGCTCGTCAAGGAGCGCTGCGACAATCTCTGCCTGATGTGCTCGCAGCCGCCGAGGGACGTGGACGACGGCTGGCTTGTGGACGTTGCGGAGCAGGCAATCGCGCTGATGTCGACGGACACCGCGGAGATCGGAATCACTGGTGGCGAGCCGGCGCTGCTTGGAGAGCGTCTGATCGACCTGGTGCGCCTTCTGCGGGATCGGCTGGCTCGCACTGCGGTCCATGTTCTGTCCAACGGCCGCCGTTTCGGTGACCTGGCCTTTGCCCGCGCCTTGGCAGACCTGCGACACCCGGACCTGATGGTTGCGATCCCACTCCATTCGGACCTGGCCGAGGAGCACGACTTCGTGGTGCAGGCGAGGGGAGCGTACAACGACACTGTGCGTGGAATCCTGAACCTCAAGGCTGCTGGTGTCCGTGTGGAGCTCCGCCTCGTCATCCATCGCGAGACGTACACGCGGATGCCCAAGTTTGCCGAATTCGTCGCACGGAATCTTCGGTTTGTCGACCATGTCGCGCTGATGGGACTCGAGCCCGTCGGATTCGCGCGCGCCAACCTTGACGCTCTCTGGATTGACGCGCTCGACTACCAGCAGGAGCTCGTCGCCGCAGTGCGCACGCTTGAACGTGCGGGCATGGCGACATCGATCTACAACCATCAGCTCTGCGTACTCGACGAGAGCATCCAGCACGTCGGGCGAAAGAGCATCTCGGACTGGAAGAACGAGTACGCTGAAGCCTGTGACACGTGCGGCAAGCGGGAGGCCTGCGGGGGATTTTTCAGTTCGTCGAGGAAGCGGAGAAGCCGAGGGATACGCGCAGCGCCGTTCGAGGGTCCCACCCGTTAGCATCATGGGTCGACTTGCTCTTCGTCCTCGCAAGGTGGCCTAGATTGTGTTCCCTTCCAAGGCTTCGGTGCACATGGAGCATCGCCATGGTGCAATCGACCCCTTGGACGAAGCCATCAAGCCACGAGATCGTGATGGTCTTGTCAATCGCGCCAAGGCTGGACGCAATGCGGCCCGTCACAACCACAGCCTCGTCGGTAAGCGTCACTGTCGGCTCCACCATCTCAAGATCAGTCACCTTCGGCTTGCCAGGAGCCTCGAACACCAGGTGCCCGCTAAACCAGTCCGCGAACCAACGCACATCGTCGAGAAAGCAGTGCGGTATCGTTCCAAGCAGAGGACGCCGCGAGCGCCTGAAAATCGAAAGCTCCTCGATGCAAAGCCCCTTGCGCATGTCAAGGACCACTTTGAGGGGCTAGGTAATCCAATGGCGATCCGCCGTGAACGGAATGTTGCGGCGTCAACGAAATGGGTCCCAGCCCTGCGAAACATCGGGGAGAGGTATCGCTTTTCCGAGGGGCGCGGGCAAGGCATATCCTGAACGGTGTCGGGCGCGAAGGCGCGTAGGACGCG
>CAITRH010000668.1 GCA_903894755.1 uncultured delta proteobacterium | reverse complement strand
GGCCCTGCAGGAGAGCGAGGTCCGAAACCGTGCACTCCTCGACGCTATCCCCGACATGATGTTCCGCATTCGTCGCGACGGGTTGTATCTGGGCTACCATGCGCCCAAGTCGAACCTTCTCGTCGCACCTCCAGAGAGCTTTCTTGGTCGGTGTGTCTCGGATGTGTTGCCACCCGAGATGGCGGCAATGCCCATGGAGCTCGTGGAACGGACCCTGACCACGGGTGACAAGCAGGTCTACGAGTATTCGCTGCTCGTCGCTGGCATGAGACACCACTTTGAGGCCCGGATGGTGCCGAGCGGTCTGGACGAAGTGCTGACCATCGTGCTTGACGTGACCCAACGCGTGGAAGCCGCGGATCTCCAGCGGCTCCAGAGAAATCTCGCGCTAAGTCTAAGCTCCGCGACAGAGCTTAGGCCAGCGCTGGAGGTTCTTCTCGAGGCTGTCCTTTCCATCCAGGGCGTTGACGGCGGCGGCGTGTACCTAGTGGATTCCTCTACAGGGAAACTGACGCTTACGGTCCATCGGGGCCTTTCCGAGGCATTTGTCCGCGAGGTTGCCGAGTACGATGCCGACACACCTCAGGCTCGTTTCGTGAAGGAAGGCAAGACCCTTTACGTGGACTACGCAGCAGCTTCCACTTTCCTCGGCCTCCATGGTGGGGACCAGATCCGGGGCGTGGGTCTTTTCCCCGTGATGCATGAGAGCCAAGCCGTCGCAGTCCTCAACTTAGCGTCCTACACCCTCCCAGAAATTCCGCTCCCTGCGCGTCATGTCCTCGAGGCTGTCGCCGCGCAAATTGGGGGGGTCATCGCCCGCCTCGACGCCGAGGCGCGCCTTCGTGAGGGACAGCGCAACCTCCAGGCGCTCTTCGACACCTTGCAAGACTTTCTCTTCATCCTTGATGCGGACGGACGCATTGTGCAGTCGAATCCCGTGGTGCAGACCCGACTGGGCTACACCTCCGAGGAACTGGAGGGGATGCATGTGTTGGCATTGCATCCGGCTGCCAGACGCGACGAGGCCGGCCAAATTGTCCTTGCCATGTTGGCGGGTGAAGCGACCGCCTGTCCGGTCCCGTTGGTCGCCAAGGATGGAACCCAGATCCCAGTGGAGACTCGGGTCACCCACGGGATCTGGGGGGGACGCCCCGCACTCTTCGGCATTTCCCGGGATGTGACCGAGCGGACCCGCGCGGAAGCCGCCTTGCGTCGTCGGGACGACATCCTGGAGGCCGTCAGCTTTACGGCCCACGCCTTCTTGCAGAGCGTGTCCTGGGAAAATCACATCGACGAGGTCCTCGCTCGTCTCGGACACGCCGCTGGAGCGAGCCGTGTCTACATTTTCCAGTGCCAGTTCGCAATAGAGCGTTCTGCATGGCTGGCCAGTCAGCGCTATGAGTGGTGTGCAACGGGCATAGCCCCGCAGATGGCCAACCCGGACCTCCAAGACGTGGACCTTCAGGCGAACGGTCTTGGGCACTGGGTGAGCCAGCTCGAGGGGGGGGGACGCATTGCTGGCGATGTGATGCAGCTCCCGGACGCTGACCGGATCATTCTGGAGCCCCAAGGGATCCAGTCCATTTTGGTGCTCCCCGTGTTCCTGGGCGAGCAGTGGTGGGGCTTCATCGGTTTCGACGAGTGTCGTGTGGAGCGCCATTGGCAGCCCGCGGAGATCGACATGCTTGCCGCGGCTGCCGACGCGCTCAGTGCAGCCATCGCGCGAGCGCACACAGTGGAAGCACTTCGGAAGAGCGAAGCCCGAAGCTCCGTGATCTTGGACTCCTTTCCCGACCTCATTTTCCTCATCGACCGCGAAGGCAGAATCACCGACTTTCGGGCCAGCCAACAGGAAAACCTGTACACCGCGCCAGACCAAATCAGGAACAGCTACTTGCGCCAATTGCTCCCACCTGACGTTGCCGAGCTCGCTCTCGACCATCTCCAATGGGTGTTGAAGACCCGAGAGGTCTCCACCTTCGAGTATACGTTGCCCATGCCGGTGGCCCATCAGTTCCACGAAGCTCGCATGGTGGCCCTCGGACCCAACGAGGTGTTGTGTGTCGTGCGCAACGTGAGCGAGCGCAAGCGCCTTGAGCAGATGAAGTCGGACTTCATCAACCGGGCTGCCCACGAGCTCAGGACACCGCTTGCGACCATCATGCTCATGGCCAGTCTCATTGAGGAGGGGGGGACGCCAGAGGAGTTGAAAGAGTACTGGCGGATCCTCAACGCGGAATTGGTGCGTCAACGCACCTTGGTGGAGAAGCTCTTGGTCTTCGGTCGCATGGATGCGGGGTTGTTCGAGCTGGCGCGGGTCCCCGTAGACCTGGGGGAAGTCAGTCGGGGCGCATGGCAAACGGTGGCTCCTCTCGCGCAGGCCAAGTCCATCACCTTGTCGTCTTGCGTGGCTCCCGATCTGCCCCAGGTGCTGGGCGACAAGGACTATCTGTGGCAAGTGGTCCTCAATCTGCTCACCAACGCGGTCAAGTTCACCCCAGTCAACGGTCAGGTGACGCTTCGGGTGGAGTCGGATGGGGGTTACGGCACCGGGATCGTGGCACAGGTGACCGATACTGGACTGGGGATACCGCCGGAAGACATGTCCCACCTCTTCGAGCGGTTCTTTCGAGCGAGCAATGCCATCGAGCAGGAAATCCAGGGGACCGGCATGGGTCTCTACATGGTCAAGACCATTGTGGAGCAATTGGGGGGGCAGGTGCGGGTCGCAAGCACGCTGGGACAGGGGACTTCGGTCACCGTATGGCTTCCAACGATCGGGGGGAAGGCTCCAATAGTTTCCTGATGAAGTTAAACCGGTTTAGCAAAGCCAGACCACCACGACAGTCATCAACAAGCCCAGCGCAGCCAGTCCCGCCGCAACCCGAGGCAACTCCCCTGGCTCGCCCAAAACCCACACCGCACGGGCCGCCCCCCCAAGAAACAGCGCGACTGCCAAGGCCAGTGCGGCAAAAGCTCCACTCGACGGAGTCCATTCGCGACTAAGTGCGCCGCTCAGTGCCCCACTTCGCTGCGCTTGCTCCCCCCCTGCGTGAACCGCGATCCGCACAACACCTTCGTCGGCAAGACGACGCCAGCTTTCACGTCCCACGCCGATCCCGCGGGTCGAGACCACCGCAGCCCGAAGCGTTCGCCACGCTGCCAAGGCTGTCTGGTCGTCTCCTCGCACCTCGGCCTCGCGCGCCAGTGTCTCGAGCCGACGGCATCCAAGCTCCGAAAAGGAGCCCCCAGGGACAAACGCCGACGCGGCTCGTCCGGCCGCCCGCACCGCCTCCATGCGATCGCCCTTAGCCAGGGCACGCTCGCTCGTTTCCCACGCCTCGGCCCCCGCCGAATGCTCCCGCCGTGCCGTGATCCCGATGAGCCCCACGGTCAAGATCGCCACTAGCCATGCGAGCCTTCGAACCGAGCTCACGGGAAATCACGTTTGCGGAAAATCAGCGCGCTCAGAACCAAGAGAGCCATCGCGTACGCCCCTGCCTGCACCGACGCCAGCCCAACGTAGGTCCATACGGGCTGGCTCGCGATCTCCCCAAGGAGAAGGGGACGCGCCGGGACATACACGTGAAGGTTCGGAGCTATCCGTGCCAGACCCCGTCCCCCTGTCCGTATCGCCTCGCCAAGCAAACGTTGCGGAAGGTTGGCGAGCGTGTCCGCACTTCGTCCCACCAAAAACACGCCAACGGTAAAGATTGCGGTCAAAAAGGGGGACGAGAACGACGCAAAGAACGTCGCCACCGCCGCCACGATCACCACCTCGGCCAACGTCAGCGCCGCCGACGCGAGCACCAGTTGCCGCTCGAGCCCCGCCGTGGATGCGAGCGACGCCATGGCGACCAAAGCGGCCAGAGCCCATGGCAAAAACACGAACACCCGCGTGTACTTGGCTCGCACCAGCGCTACGATCAAAACGGCGCTCAGCGCCCCGAGCGCGACCCCGAGTTTCCACGGCGTCTGCCCGGTTTCGAGCGCCAAGACCCCCAGCACCGCGGCCGCGTCCAGCGCAATGAAGGCGATGACGGTTCCAAGCGTGCCGAAGTACTTGCCCAAGAGATACTCGTGCCTGCGAAGCGGTCGCGACAACATCGGGTAGATGGTCTTGAGTTCGAGCTCGCGGTGCAGCAGCGTGGCTCCCAAGACGATGGCTACAAATACCGCGTAAAGCGAGATGGAGGCCGCGCCGAGGTCGGCAATGACCCGCGCCTCTTGATGGAGGGAAAGGTGGGCGACAACGACGCTGTAGCCGCAAGTCGCGAGGGCCAGACCCAAGAGGCCATGAAGGATGCGAGCACGTACGGCCTCCCGGTGCGTGTTCATTGCGATAGCCAAGATCCGAGCGAACATGGGGTCGATCTACACCCAAGTCCTGGCTATTGGAAAAGACTCTGAAGCTTTCCGCCTTGGTTTAGCTCGAACCGTGCCCCAACTTCTTTGTCCCACTCTCGAACAGAACCTCCACTCGACTCCCCTCGACGGCCACCACCGCCCCCTTGCCAAACTTTGGATGCGCCAACAGCGCCCCACGTTCGTACCGCGCCGCAAGAGAATACGGCACAAACACATCGTCCGCCTTCCCCTCCACGTGCTCGGCCCAGGTTTTCTCCGCTTCCTTGGGCTTCATTGACGCAAACGGACTGTTTGCTTCCGTCTCTCGCTGTCGGCCATGGGACACTTGCTTGGTACGCTTGATTGACATCGGCGCCATCATGGGGCGCCTTTGGCGCAGCGTCAAAATTGTCAAAAGGGTCCTTCAGGCCTCGGCTTCGAAGTCACCCGTCGGTTGTGCCATCTCGAACAGGTGCGGGTAGGTCTTGCGCCACGCCTGCAGCATCGCCTCATGAGGGAAATCGTTGAAACTCCCGTGGCTCCGCAGGTACTGCATAAAAGGACGTCCCCTGCCATCGAAGGGTTGCAAGACAGCGTCGTGCTCCCCGTCGAAGTCGAGCGCCGGCACGCCAAAACGGGCGCAAAGACGCGAATGAAACGCGGGGGTCGCCTTCACCCAACGGTCATCGAGAAGCACCTCGGCGTACCCATGAAACACGAACACGTCCGTGCGCAGCAGCTCGAGGAGCCGCCGGGTTGCCAAATGGTTGGTGACATCGGCAAACCCAAGGCGCGCCGGGATCCCGATGGCCCGAAGGACCGCGGCTAGCAAAATGGCCTTGGCGACACAAAACCCCTTCCCCTTGGCGATCACCGCGCTTGCCCGCATCGCGTCGGCTTCGAGAACGGCGGCGTAGGGGTCGTAGGGAATCTGCTCTCGCACCGCATAAAAGAGGCGGATGGCCCGCTCCTTTGGCGAGGCCGCGTCCCCAATCGCATCGGAGGCGAACCGCTGGACCGACGGGTTATCGGAATCGAGAAAAACCGTAGGGGAGAGGCAAGGCGAACCCATAGGTGTGCTGTAGTCGAAAGGCATCGGCGCATCGAGGCAAAAAGCCACCCGTTTGGAACAACGAGGCAGGTGTGATCGCAGTCGGGTGTCATGGGCTCGCCTGCTCCGTTCGCGCCATGGGACAAAACACGTCGGCAAAACGCTCTGGCAAGATGACGTTCTGCCCCTTGAACCATTCGAGCGCCTGAGAACGTAGCTCCTCGCCCTCTCCTCCTGGCTGAAGCTGCCCTAGACGCAGACGGGACACCGCAGCGTGAAGCCCCATGCCCAGCGCGTCGAGCGCTGGAGCCGCAGACGAAAAGTGCTGAATAGCCTGTTCTCGTTGTCCCTGAGACGCCGCAAGAGCCCCTCGAAACATCATCGCAAGTGCATTGGACCACCCAGCCTGCTTCCTCTCGAGACTCGTGATAACCCTGTCGGCCTCGGAAAAACGCTCGGTAGCCCCCGCGATTCCCGCTGCAAGCGCCACTCTCACTCGAATGTCTAGCGTCGTGACCAGCAGCGATTCGACCCGCAGCAGCATCGAGCGCTTGATAGTCCGCCACTTTTCTGTCAGCCGCTGATAGGCTTCCAGAGGACGTCCCATGTACAAGTCGAGCAGCGTGTACGACAGCAGAATATACAAGTGCGGCATGATGAACCGCTGCGTCGACAGGTTCCGAGTCGCTCGCTCCAGGTCAAGTTCCACCTGTTCTGGCTTGTTGGCCATGAACCCGAGCACAGTCATGGGAAGCCCTCGAAGATTGACCCCTGCGTAGTGATCTCCGATCTCGTCTGCCTCGCGAAGTACTGCGGGGACCCGTTCCGCCAGCTCCACAAACTCACCTCGCCAAATCAAGGACCGGTACAGCATGTTCCGTATCGTATTGAGCGACGCGAGCTCGCCCGTGCAGCGGTCACGGAGAAGGACCTCGGATTGACTGAAGTTCTCCTTTGCCGTTTTCCAATCCCCGACCATGAACGCACTGAAGCCCAGTGCATAGTGCTTGCCAGCTAGGATCCGAGGGTGGTCCACACGATCGGCAAGGCTCGACAAGATCGTCATCAGCTTGCGAGCTTTGGGCGCCGACTTCACACCACCAATGGAGGTGTAGCTGACCTCGAAGCTCAAGGCGTGCGCCAATCGAAAGATGTCCCCAGTCCGAAGGGCGATCAGGAATCCCGTGGTCTGAAGGTAGGCTCCTCGCACCGTATCGGTCAGGGAAAAGCCCAGTCCAGCTGACGTGATCGCGTCGATGCGCACAAGATCGATGGGATCGGCATCAGTGGCAGCACGCTCTTTGAACTTCAGTCCACGTAATGCAAGTGTAATGCGCGCAAGGAGCACGGAAAGGATCACGGCGAGCGGGGAAACAGGAACCCGAATTCCAAGGTTTCCAAGCACCTCGCGAAAGGTGTCGAACCCTTTGTCGGACCGCCCAGAACACAGAAGCATTTCAGCAGCAAGGCGTTTGAGATTGAGAGACTCGAGCCGCGGAACCTCCTTGGCAAGTCCAAGCCGCACTTCAGCCCCTTGCGCCAACCGTCCCGCACTGGTCAGAGCCTCGGCCAGCTTGCGCAGCAGGTCGTGGCGCAACTCCGGCTCATCGAGGCACGGTTTCAGATCGAGTGCCAGTTGATACAGCTCCGCAGCCCGAGCAAAGGCCAACGTATGGGCAGCCCGATGCGCCGCTAACAGCGCGTACTTGGCTGTCCTCGCCGTGTCCCCTGTTGCCTTGAAATGCACCGTAAGCGCCTCAGGATCCGCCTCGCCGCTCGCTTCCAGTACGGTGGCAAACTTGATGTGCTCCTCGCGCCTCATCTCTTCACTCAGGTCCTGAACTACGCTTTCCCTAATGCGATGGTGATAACATTCAATTCGGTCCTTTCCTCGAAGCCCCTGCGTGCGCACCAGATGGGCGCTGCGAAGTGCAGAAAGCGAATCATAGAAAGCACTTCCAGTCAGCCCCGAAACCTTCTGAACGATCTCAAGAGCCGTGGGGACCCCCGCCACGGCCGCCGTGCGCAGAAGCAATTGTGCCGAGGGCGACAGACGCGCGATGCGTTTGCTTAGAACCGAGTCCAGACGAAGCTCCCCCTTGGACTCCACAGACCCTCCAACGGCCTGAATGTACTGTACGAGCTCGTGTACAAAGTAGGGGTTGCCAACGCACTCCTTGGCAATCGCCTGGGCCTCGCGCTCCGCCGTAGGGTTGGTCACTCCACCGAGTAGCGCCAGCGCCAGAGCCTTGCATTCCTCGTCACTAAGAGGCGTGATCTTGATTTCGCGCAGATCGATCTGAATGTCGGAGTAGTACGATGGCTTGCGAAGGATCGCTAGCACCTCGTTGCGTTCCTGGTCTTCGTCGCGGAAGTTCTCGATCAGCAGAATTGGCGCTACATGGGGGGGCTCGAAGAAGTCACGGAGAAACTGTGCACTGTCGACGTCCCCCCACTGAAGGTCGTCGATGTAGACGATGACAGGACGGGTTGCGGCGATGTTGCCTAGCAGCTCGCGGAGTGCCTGAAAGGCCCTCATTCGCAGCTCCCTCTTGTTCTCGATCCACTGTGCGCGTTTGGCCTCTTCGTTGATCTCCTCGACCTGGAGCAGCACCGGGAAAATCTGGGACAGTGCTCCTATCTTGGCGGGAAGATGCTTGCCTACCTCCGAGTCCGACAGCGTCGACAGATACCGCGTCAGCGAATCGACCAGGCTGTCGAGCGCCTTGAAAGGGACCGACTCCTGCTCGTAACAACGTCCTCGCAAAATGACGGGGGGCTTGGCGTCGTAGTGAACAATTTCGAGGAACCTATTGATGATGGCACTCTTGCCGAGCCCCGATCGGCCAAGCACCCGAACAATCGTTGGAGTCCCCGCACGCACCGCACGGAAGGAATCGGCAAGAGCGTCGAGTTGCTCCTTTCTTCCCACGAGCAGCGAGCCCTGGATCACATAAGGGACCACGCTGGTCCGCTTGGCGTCAACCCCCATGCAATCAAGGATCTCCTGCCCGGATGGACGTTTGGTGGGGTCCTTCTGAAGCAGTTGCATGGTCAGGCCGGCAAGGTCGTCTGGAAGGCCCGCAACGACAGATTGTGGATGGACTGGCACGACCTTGAGCTTGGCAGTAAACAGCTCCATCGAGGTCTTCCCCTGATGTGGCCTCTGCCCAACCATCACTTCGTAAAGCATCACCCCGAGGCTGTACCAATCGGACGCCGCCGTGATCTTGGTCCCGTTGATTTGCTCGGGAGACATGTATCCGGGAGTTCCATGCCCCCCTTGTGTTTCACCCACATCACTGACCAGACCGAAGTCCATGATGATCACCCGTCCCTCCGCCGTGACGAAGACGTTGGACGGCTTCAGATCGCAGTGCATCTTCCCCTCGCCATGCAGCGCAATAAGCCCCGAGGCGAGCTGGCTCGTGGCCTGACGAAGCCGGTCCTCGTCGACCTTGGCAGTCGTGTGAGGCGAGGCTGTCGAGGCGACCAGTTCCTGCACCGAAGGCAGACTCACTGGACCGGTGGTGTCGACAAGACTGATCCCGACCTCCGCCCGCTCGTCACCCCGCACGTAGTGGCGGAAGTCAATGCCTTCGACGAGGTCCATAGTGAAAAACCACAGGTCGTCTGCGGCAATGAGCTCGTGCAACGCGATCAGGTTGGGATGGCGGATGTCCGCGAGGGCCCGGAACTCTTGTTTGAAGCGAAAAAGGATCGATGGGTTGATCCGATGAAGGGTTTTGAGGGCAACGAGCTGACTTCTTTCCTTATCGAAAGCCGCCCACACGGTGCCAAATGCCCCTCGGCCAAGCTCGCGGCGAAGCTCGAAGCGACGTGGCACCTTCGGGCCAGAAGGGATTTTTCGGGGCGCTACAGATGGTTCATGGGGCTGCATTCGGACACTCCTTTCGACGATGACGTCAGGGCATCATCGATCCGTGTCCAGGTCAAGCGCGACGTACGTTGGGCCCCCTCGGCGTCGTGAGCCGCTCTCGTCAAGCTCGCGGAAGTCGCAGGCGGTCATTTCCACAGGCTCGCATCGTTGCGCATTCGAGTTAGGTCTTCCAGTTGGATAAACAGCGACCGAGCCACAGTTTCATCGAGAAACTCCTGCTCTGCGGAGTCAATGCCCGCGTTGCGAGCTGACCATTTCTTTCCAAGAGCCGCGATGACCCCAACATAGTCGCGATCTCTTGGTGCGGGTATGGCGCGTAAGTGCCCAATTTTCACCTGTGGTATTCCGAGCCTTGCATCGCGGTTGCGAAAGTAGTGGCACCAGCGGACGGGGGTCGAGTTCAGGTAAGCGACGAGAAAGTCGGCCGAGTACCCCTCGTCTTCAAACGCCGCGAGGATGCTATTGCGAAATCCAATACCATCGGACTGCGTGGCCATGGGAATCCGTGCGGTCTGGCGAATAAGAACTTTAACGCGACACCATTGTAAAGGTGTCCGCAGTCGAGTGCCGAACCAACCCGGTGCGGCATAGAGTGACGCAGCTCCACGGCGAAATGCATGAATATCGCTGCCAACCCGTAGGGGCGTGACGTGCTCCGTGTCAGATATGCGTTGCATGTGGGCAACGTCGTCACCGGAGCTCTGCAAACCGCGCTCCCCAAAGAGACTAGCCGGCAACGTGTCTCCCTTGAGATGCGCCAAAATTCGCCTAGACTGGCCATCAAGATCCGGTCGGGCGATAGGCCAAGTTGCTTCAGCAATGTTAGCGTCCCTTGCTGCTCGACGGGTAGAATAGAGGACCATCGACGGCTGGTAGACGCCGACAAATGAGTCGCCAAGGTCTGGCAATTCGAAATCGCAGGTGGCAAGTTGATCGTGCGCAGCCCGTGAAACCCCGTATCCAACGAGTTCTGCCATCGAGCTCGGAAGCACAAGACCGAGACGACCTTCCGACTGAAGGATTGCCGCGGAGTGCTCGACGAAGAGAGCCTGCAGATTGCGGAACCTACCAAATGCTCGATAGAACTTTGTGTAGAGCAGCCGAAGGCGATCGTCGAGTGGCTGGGCCGCCCGTCCAGCATAGGAAACCCACGGCGGATTCCCCACAATTGCGGTGAAGCCGTGAGACCTTGTCCCATCTGTAAAGACTTCCGGAAACTCGATCTCCCAGTGGAATGGCTCGATCGGAACGCTTCCCCCGCGGAGGTCCCGAACGGTATTGCGTAGCTGCGCATCATGTGCGCCTGTCTGCAGCCATGCCGAAGTCTTTTGGGCAACGGACTCGATCGCTGTCCGCCGCGCCCCTTCCGAACCCCCAGACACGTATGCAGCGACTACCAAGTCTCCCATCATACGTGCAATGTCGAGTGCGTCGTCGGCCTCGCGCAACAGGTCGAGCAAGCGTGTGTCGTCGAGTGGGTCCGTTATCGAACGGATTTCCCGCCTCAAATCCTCCGCACGGGTGACTGCTCGTTCAGCGACAGTGTGTACAATTCCAACCTGTCTTCCTTTGGAGACCTCAAGGCTCATCGACGTGATGTGCTCGCGCGACAGCCCCACCAATGAATCCCCGCACCGCAACGCATGTTCTACAAATGCAAAAGGGTGGCCCCTTGCAAACGTCACAAGCCACATCGCCAACCGCGCCAGCTCCACTGCAAGCGGGTTCTTGTCCACGCCGTACAAGCAGCGCTGAGCAATGAGGCGACGCGCATGAAGTACCGGGTCTTCATCAAGTGGAAGCTCCGGCATGGTCCCAGTCCGTCTCCACACAGCAACCAGATGGTCGCCCAATTGACGGCACGCTTCCACCAAGAAGGCACCACTCCCCATCGCTGGGTCGCAGATCTTGAGCTCCAGGATCTGGTCCGCAGTGACATTCGGGCCAAGGCGTTCAAGCACGGGACGCAACGTCGTCTCGACAATTGGAGAGGTCAGCGACTTCGGCGTGTAGTGGCTTCCACTCTTGCGCCGCTCGTCCCCAGGCTGCAGGTACAGCGACCCCTTGCTGATCCTTCCAGGCTGTCGAGGCGAGTTGCGCCTGGCGAGAGCAACCTGCAGCGCATCGAGGGACTTCGCCTCCTTCACCTCATTGGCAGCTTTGTCCTTGACGTCGAGGCTTGCCTTGGCCTTTAGTGTCTTGATCCGTTCAGGACCTCCCTTCTGGAGCAATTCCTCCAGGTTCACCACAACATGCTCTGGGGTCAGGCAAAGGGACTCCCCCTCAGCGACTTTCAGTTCAAACCCCATCAGCCCTTCGTAGACGCTTCCAATCTGTTCCACGTCGAGCCCGCGGTATTGGAGCCGCTCGCCTCCAAGGACCATAAGCTGGTCGAGCACACGAAAGACAACGACATCGGAAACCCTCGGGACCGTCAAAGCCTGGCCCATCTGTCGGACACTGCCACGTGGACGCCCTTCAAGAAAAGGGAAAGCGTCCGGGTTGAACAGATTGCAGCGACGCTCAGGGAGACACAGGCCATCGTTGGCGTTCACCCCGTCGTGGATCAGTCGGAACAGCGTGGCGACACGCGCCCAGGCGCCGTAGCGGTCCCCCATGCTGTTGCCGTAACGTCCCCAGTCTAGGAGAAGCTGCGCGTGCAAGCGTGAGAGCGAGTACGACGTTGCATAAAGGTCATTCTCCATGGGCAGCAAGCTGCGCTCTTCGGCAAACAGGACAAACACCATGCGCATCAG
>CAITRH010000667.1 GCA_903894755.1 uncultured delta proteobacterium | reverse complement strand
TCCCTTCTTCAGAACCGGTCCTCAAAACTGCGCTCCCGAAGACGGCGTCCTTACTTCACGCCACGCCTCCGTTCGCTCCCGCCGCGAACCCACACCCGCCGAGCCCCGTCAAATACCCGGAAACCCGACGAGCCTGCCCTCACCCGTCCAATCCCGATGGGCAGCCCGAAACCAACATCGCGAGAACAGACCGCTAGCAAGAGAGGTCTCGCGAATCAGGCGAAGCCAAAGCACATCAGAGGCCATCGCATCTGCCGCGATAATGCTCGTTTTTTTCCCCATCAACGCTGGCCGGGCCACAGGATGGCCTGTTCTGGCCAGGTAGCGTGGGCGTCTGAGGTCGGGGAAGCGGCTCGGACCTGCGGTTTTCAAGATGGGTTTGGTTTCGACCCTTGTCGCGGCACGGTCCTCTTGTCTACAGGTAGACGCCATGAAAACGCTTGCCTCTCGTCTCCTCGCTTTCGCAGCAGGGGGCGTCGACGCTGCGATGCTTGCGACCGCTCGTTTTGGAGCCCGTCGCACACGACGTCTCCCGCATGCCGCGAGGCTAGCGGTCCTCGATCCCATGAGGCGCCTGTACAGCGACCTGGACGCGAGCCGGTTTTTCGTCCCGCCCGACCCCATCGCCCCACGCCTCGAATTCGTGCGGGCCATGCCTGACCACGTGCAGGTGTGGGACGCGTCCTGGGCCAGTCGCTTCGAGCCTTTCGCCGAGTCGGTGCGCGACAAGTACCTCGCCAACGAGGCCA
Source organism: uncultured delta proteobacterium (assembly GCA_903894755.1). Classification (GTDB taxonomy): domain Bacteria; phylum Myxococcota_A; class Polyangia; order Polyangiales; family Polyangiaceae; genus CAITRH01. The sequence continues at coordinate 5,516 of CAITRH010000667.1, read as the reverse complement.
ACCACACCGCCGTAGCGCGTCTTTTCCTCGCGTCTAGACCTCGCCCTGCGGTGGTTCTGGTGCACGGCTACAGCGCGGGACAATGGCGCGTCGAAGAGCGCGTATGGCCCCTTCGCTGGCTCCTTCGCCGCGGTCTCGACGTGGCGCTCGTCGTGCTGCCGTTCCATGCCCTTCGCGCCAAAACGGACAGCGGACGGTTCCCACCGTGGCCGAGCCGAGACCCCCGCATCACGAACGAAGGCTTCGGTCAAGCGGTCTATGATATCCGCGCGCTTCTCGGCTGGCTCGGTCGGCGTGGAGCGGGTCCCATCGGCATGATGGGCATGAGTCTCGGCGGCTACACCACCGCGCTCATGGCGACGCTGCAACCGGACCTCGCGTTTGCGGTTCCGGTGATTCCGCTCGCGTCCCTCGCCGACTTCGCACGCGACCACGGAAAGCTGCCGCCGGGTGCCGAAGGGGACGAACAACACGCGATGCTCGAAGCCATCCATCGGGTCGTGAGCCCGTTGGCGCGTCCTAGCCTGCTTGTCCCCGAGCAGGTTCTCGTGATCGGCGCCCGTCAGGACCGCATCACCCCGGTGCAACACGCCGAGCGGCTCGCGTCGCACTTTCAGGTCCCCTTGGTGCGTTTCGATGGAGCCCATCTCGTGCACGTGGGCATTGGGCACGCGTACCGAGCGGTGGGACGCATGCTCAACGATCTTGGCATCGTGGCCGACGCGTTCTCGGAGGCGAGGCAAGGCTCTAACGTCGAATGACCTCGGGGACCAGGATGGCTGCATCGGGTCCGGGCAGCACCAGGTTGTCAAGGAGCTCCGCATGAACCTCGGTCACCTTGCTCGCACGGAGCGCGTCGAGGAGCGCCTTCTCTGCTCCTTCGACGCGCTGTTTCCAAAGCGTGCTGCGAATTTGTGCGGCCGACGCATCCACCGTCCGGTGCGTCGCTGCAACCGTGCCCCGACGCCACACCACTGCAAAGCGCTCCCCCTCGGCAATCACCCGTGGCACCAGCTCGCCATCTTTCACCGTCAGAGCAGCCCGCACCACCGCAGGATCAACGTGCAGTCCAGGTTGGTTCGACGTGCCGTCCAGTGCGACGAATCCGAGGCTGCCACTGCGTAGATGGGTCGCCTTGTCCATGCTGCGCTCACGAGCCAGATCGGTAAACGTCTTGGGGACCGGTGCGCGCTGTACTTGTTCGAGAACATCCATCGCCTCCTGCCGACTCGGGCACAGGATGCGCCACAACGCAACCCGCTCCGGAGCGTGAAAGAGCGACGCATGCTCGTCGTAGTAGCGCTGGACATCGGCTGCCAAAATCGTTTCCGGCCCGCCCAGTCGCTGACGGACTGCCCGTAGCGTTGCGCTCGAACGGGCGCGCTGCAGCTCGAACACCGCCGCTGGACGCCGCGAAAGAGAACGCGCGTCCGCCTCCGCAGCGTAAAGAAGCTCCGGGACAAGCACATCGTTCACAAAACCCAGGCGCGCTGCGGCCGGTGTGGCACCAAACAACGCTTGCTGAAACGCAGGAAGGGGGCTCCACCGGTCTTCGACTTCACCGACCGTGAGCGAACGGCCTCCAACGGCACAAACGACGTGCGCGCGCTCTGCAGGAAGTGGCCCGTTCCACAGAAATACCGCCACGGCGACCGCAAACCCTAGTTGACGCATGTAGGCGTACCGGTAGGCGAGCGAGAAGAGCGACGCAAGGTGCTCCATGGACGGCTTCGTGTACCATGGCTTCCATGTTCGATCCGCAAGACCCGCAATACGACGCCCGCGTCCGTGAAACCTTCGCAGCCCAGCGCATCATGTTGACCTTTGGAGCTCGTCTGGTGCGTGTTGCACCGGGCGAAACAGACATCGAGCTCCCCTACCGCGAAGATCTCGGCCAACAAGATGGCTTCCTCCATGCTGGAGTCATCACCACCGTGGTCGACAGCGCCTGCGGTTCGGCCGCCCTCAGCCTGATGCCCGCCGGCGCTCGTGTGCTCAGCATCGAGTTCAAGGTCAATCTCCTGTCGCCCGCCAAAGGAAAGCTTTTCGTTGCACGGGGACGGGTCGTGAAACCCGGGAAAAACATTACGGTCTGCACCGGCGACTTCGTGACCCAAGACGGCACAAAGCTTCTTGCCATCATGGTGGCAACCATGATGTGTGTCCGCTGAGGCAAGACTTCGGCGTTCACCGTTTCCCTTGCGGCTCCTGCCGAAGGAGCCGTAGCGGTGGCTCGTTGTCGGGCAGCACGGTCCCACCCGTCGCCTTGTACCGATCGATGCGAATGCGTAGGTTGTTCGCACTGTCCGCAGCCCGCAGTGCATCCTCCTCGGTAATGCGTTCCAAGGTGTACAACTCGAACAGCGACGTGTCGAAGGTGCGGCACCCCTCATGGGTCGATTGGTCCATCGCCTCCTTGAGCCCATCGATGTCGCCTCGCTTGAGAAGCTCGCGGATTCGCGGCGTGTCGAGCAGGATCTCGAGCGCCGCGGCCCGTCCCCCACTGGACGACTTGACCAACCTCTGCGAAACGATGGCGCGGATGTTGAGCGACAACTGGAGAAGAACTTCATGCTGCCGCGCAGGAGGGAAAAAGTTGAGTATCCGCTCGGTAGCCTGGCTCGCATTGTTCGAGTGGAGCGTCGACATGCAAAGATGCCCCGTTTCGGCAAACGTAATGGCCGCCTCCATGGTCTCCGAGTCCCGGATCTCTCCAATGAGAATGACATCCGGGGCCTGACGCAACGTGTTCTTGAGCGCCGCAGCAAAGCTCAGGGTGTCAGCCCCCACCTCGCGCTGGGTCACGATGCACTTTTTGTGAGGGTGAATGAACTCCACCGGGTCCTCGACAGTGATGATATGGCCCGTCTCCGTCGAATTGCGATGATCGATCATCGCAGCGAGCGTCGTCGACTTGCCGCTTCCAGTCCCACCGACCATGAGGACCAACCCTCTTCGGCTCAACGCAATGTCGGCAAGGATCGAAGGCAGGTCGAGGTCGGCAAGAGCCTTGATCTTCGTTCGGACCAGCCGAACCACCATTCCCGTTGCAGACCGCTGTCGGAAGATATTGACCCGGAACCTCCCCTCGCCGACAGCAATGGCCAGGTTCATTTCATGGGTCCGCTGGAACTCCTCGATCTGCTCGGCGGTCATCAGCGACGTTGCCATGACATCGAGGTGCTCGGCGGTGATGGGGACCTTGGCAGGATGTCCCACACCGTCGACCCGAAATATGGCAGGACTTCCCTGGGTGAGATAGAGGTCAGAAGCGTCGATCTTCAGCATATGCTCGAGGAAAAGCTCGAGGCTCGACTCGCGTCTGGATGCAGTGGGCTCACTCATAGACTAGCTACCTCCTGTTTTTTCGAGCATTGCAAGCAGCTCCGAACCTGGCATGCGCAACCGAGCATCGGCCAGAGCCACCAGCTTTCGAGACACAAGGTCCGCAAGGGCCGTCTCCATGGTCTGCATACCCGCACGCGCTCCCACTTGGAGCATGGAAGGAATTTGATGGGTCTTGCCTTCCCGAATGAGATTTCGCACACCCGGCGTCCCCGCAAGAATCTCAAGGGCCGCGACCCGTCCTCCCCCCCTCTTCTTGATCAACATCTGGGTGATGATGGCCACGATGGACTCGGAAAACATGATCCGAATCTGGGCCTGCTGGTTGGGGGGGAACACATCGATAACCCGATCGATCGTCTTCGGAGCGCTCGACGTGTGCAACGTACCAAACACCAGGTGGCCCGTTTCCGCAGCAGTCAGCGCCAAGGAAATGGTTTCAAGATCGCGAAGCTCTCCCACCAGGATCACGTCTGGGTCCTCACGCAGCGCACTTCGCAACGCCGCTCCAAAGGAATGGGTCTGTGTCCCCACCTCGCGCTGATTGATGAGGGCCTTTTTCGACTTGTGTACAAACTCGATGGGGTCCTCCAATGTGAGGATATGTCCCGCCATGGTCTCATTGAGGTAGTCGATCATGGAGGCCAACGTGGTGGACTTGCCACTGCCGGTGGGTCCAGTGACCAAGATAAGCCCCTTTTCCTCCTCGCAGAACGCTCGGATCACATCGGGAAGCCCTAGCTCGCTCATACGCGGAATGCGCGCTGGAATGGTTCGGAAGACAGCTCCCTCACCGCGGTTCTGTACAAAGGCATTGACTCGGAAGCGCGTGGAATCATCGAGACGGTAGGCAAAGTCGACCTCCAGTTTCTCTTGAAACACACGTCTCTGGCCGTCGCTCATGACGTCGAAAATGGCCCTGTGCGCCTCCTCGGCAGAAAGATGCGGCAGGTCAACTGCAACAAGGTCGCCCGAAATGCGGACCATGGGACGTTCTCCGGCCGAAAGATGCAGGTCCGAGGCTCCCTGTTCCACAAGAAACCGCAGCAGTCGTACCACCAAGGGAGTCATCGGACTTCTTCCACGACCTCGACAAAGGCCTTTGCTACGTGATGCGCTTGGTCGGGGCAAAAAACAATAAAACTACTTGCAGGCGAATTGAGGTAATCCACAGCTCGGGTCCGGGCTGTCTCCGCGGGATAGCGAAGCTCCCCCTCGAGAATGTGCCCACTGCGAAGACGGACAGAAACGCGCACCGTACGCAAAGGCATGCCACTATCCAACGCGCTGGCACAAGGCACGGAGATCACTGCCAGCGACGCACGCGCGTACAGCCGGATATGGCCCCCTTCGTCGACTGGAAGGAAAGGCTCCGCGGCATCGAAAAGGGACTCGACAGGCTGTCCTCCCACACGAAATACGTACCCGTCATGTTGTGCGCCATCGCTGGTGCGAAACTGTACGCGCTCTCGAAGTACCGGGACCCTGAATTGTCCTGATCCTCCCCGAGGCGGGTCCTGCTCCACTGAGACTGCGAGCTTGTCGACCAAGGTCTGGAGCTCCAGTAGATTGCCAGGGAACCGATAGGCTTGCAACGCCCGAAGTGCGCTGGACCCGAGAACAAGAGGTGCGCCACGTTCCTGACTGGCCAACTCGGTGAAATAGCGCGCCAAGATGGGGATATCCTCGAGACGATCGCGAATGGAAGGGACCAGTAGACACCGTCCCCCAAACGCGTCGTGGAGCTGCGGGGTGATCACGGTCTCTTCTGCTGCCACGATGAGTCCGGGTTGGGCATTTCGCACAAGCTCTACGAGCACGCCTTGGTTTTCCAAAGACAATGCGTCGATTCCACGGAGCAGCACCGAGCCCGAATGCGATGCCAAGAGCTCATTGATTGGGGTGCTGGGGAGTGTGGCGCCATCCAGAACGTTCAAGGGGTGCGCAGCGTTCGGGGAGCGGGCGTGGAGCTCGCGCGCAAAAGCGTCGACGCCCGTATGGCGCTCGCCCAGAACCAGGACCGGCGCGTTGGAGAGGGCCAACGATGCGAGGGTTTCGAGTGTGGCTTTCAGGGCAGGCGAGGCACCAAACAGTGCAGGATCGCGGGGACCTTCAAACATCGACATGGGGGCATCGTACGAGGAGTGGGGCGGAAGGGGAAGGGGAAGGGA
>CAITRH010000666.1 GCA_903894755.1 uncultured delta proteobacterium | reverse complement strand
CGCCCGCGGTTCGGCGCTTGAGTGCGCCGCCGTTCTCGACGCGGCCGAAGCGCTCGGCTTGACCGCAACGGAAGACCTGGTTGAGCCGCGCGAGCTTCTTGAACGCATTGTGGCGACGCTGACGAAACTGCGGGCGGCGGCGTAGCGGCTCGTCCACGTCAGCGTCAGCGTCAGCGTCATCCGCATTGCAACCGTGCGATATCGTTTAGGGTTCTCGCAGGATGGTCGCGACCACGTAGGCCTCTCTCGCGAGGTCATCGAACTGCTCGAGCAGCCGGCGGAACAAGCTCTCCGAGGACTCCGTCTCACCGCGCTGCACGCCCGCCATCCGTTCGACAAGTTCGACGACGTCCGCTTCGTCCAGATCGAACGGCTCGACCTCCATCATGCACACGACCACATGAGCGCCTTCCGGCAGCGGTTCCTCCGTCTCGATGAGCCCCCCATGAACGCGTCCTCGAATCACTGGCACCTCCCGATGGACCGCAAGCTCACCCCCGCACGATCTGGCGCGTTCACAAGGTCCCCCTCCCCATCGATGGGGAGGGGGCGCTGTGAAAGGGCGAAATAGCGAGGGGTGAGGTCTTCGGTTCGGATCTGCGGTTTTCAAGATGGGGTTGGTTTAGGCCATCTCTCGAACTCTTGGAGGAGTGAGACAATGTCGAGGGTGAGGAAGAGGGCGGGCGGGGGGAGGTCGGCGCGAAAAAGATAGGTTGGAAAGCATTGACGAAGCCTGCGCTCCTCTGAGAGTCTAGCCGTCGACGCCGTTTGCCGAGATGAGATGGAGGTATTTTCGTATGAATGCGGTCACGCCAACTGTCAGTCGCGAAGTGCTCGAAGAGACTCCCGCGCGTGCGCTCAAACTGTTACGTGCCGTTGGCACATCGCTTCCCATCCGTGCCGCTCTCGCCGAGCGCGGCTACATCGAACAGGACCACCAAGAAGGCTGGACCCTTCTGCATGCGGCAAGCGGCTACCGAGCTGACGGAGCAGCAGCGCCACAGGTCGATTTGGCCGTGCGCGATGCCATTCGCGCCCTCGACGAGTGGGACGAAGGGGGCTTTCGGATCGTTCGTGCGTCGCTCGAGCGGCGGCATCCCGTGCAAGCGAAGATTGTGCTCGACGGCATCGGGCCCTCGGTCGGTCCGGCTGCGGTCGTCAACGTGCGCATGCTTCTCGAGCGCCTCGACGCCCTTGCTGCGAGCAACAATGTGGACGACCAAGCTGCCATGGTGACGATCGCCAAGCGGGGGCTCAATGAAGCCGAGCGTGAGCGATTGCTCGCCCTCGTAAAGCAGGCGGAGGCGGCGCCGCAAGTTGTGCCTGTCGACAAGAGCATCGGGGAAAAGGCGGATGCAAAGCATGTCTCGGCGCTCGTGGCGCTGCGTGCATGGTTCGAGGAGTGGTCCGAAATTGCCCGCGCTTGTGTGAAAAGGCGCGATTACCTCATCTTGCTAGGTCTCGCCAAGCGCAAACGGAAGTCCGCGACCCCCGTCAAGCCCCCCGATGCGCCTTCAGGCGAAACCGGGGAGTGACTTCAGCCCTTCGGAGCCGTGCGCGAGGACCAACGGCGTCTCCTCGAGCCCCATGGACGTGTCCGCGGGACCCATCGACGCGCTCGCGGGGCCCATCGACGCGTTCAAATGAGCTTCCGACGCGCTTCGGAGCTTCCGACGCGCGTTGACATGGGCGTTTTTAGCGAGTTTTGACCCCTTCAGCGGACTTGGCCAGTCCATCGAGGCACGTCGGAGAGCCTTTTTCCCGCGTCGATGGCGTTCAAGCCGGCGTCGGAAGCCCAAGAACGCGTCGCTGGGGGAGGCGACGAAGGTCATGCTCGCCCCTTCGCGCTAAACTCGCGTCCCTGAGGAGAGCCCATGCCCACCAACGAATTAACGCACCAAATGACCCTGTCGGGATCCACCCAGCCCCTGGTGGTCGCGTTCGAGGGACGTGAACGCCTGTCCGAACTGTTTGACTTCCACGTGTCCATCGCTTGCCCCCTGTCCCTCGATTTCGATACGGTGGTCGGAGCCCCCGCATCGCTAACCCTCTGCCCCCGCGCAGGCGCTTCCGCTCGCACGGTCCACGGCATCGTGTCGCATCTCGAACTCGTCGAAGTCCGCCCGCGCGTCGCTAGCCATCCGTTCCTCTACAAGGTGACCTTGGTCCCCAGCGCCTGGCGGTTGACCCTCAATGCCAACAGCAGGATCTTTCAGCAACAAAAGGTTGTAGACGTGCTCCTTGCGGTCCTTGGTGGCGGTGGCGGCTCTATCAAGCGACGCTTTGCGCTCCAAGGCTCCTACCCCACGCTTGAAATCTGCGTGCAGTACAGGGAATCCGACTGG
>CAITRH010000665.1 GCA_903894755.1 uncultured delta proteobacterium | reverse complement strand
CGCCCGACCGCGCCCCCCGCTTGATCCGACCTGCCCCCGCATGCGCCCGACCGCGCCCCCCGCTTGATCCGACCTGCCCCCGCATGCGCCCGACCGCGCCCCCCGCTTGATCCGACCTGCCCCCGCATGCGCCCGACCGCGCTCTTCCCTTGATCCGACCTGCTGCCACACCCGCTCCGTCCCCCCCACGTGCGTATTGGACCTACCCGTTCGTGCGGGACGACGTGCCCCGCGTCCTTGCGAGGCACGTTGTCCGTGGTCGGACACTGCGCGTCAAGAACCACAAATCGAGCGCAAGTTTGCCACCGATGCCAGAATCCGGCTAGTTTGCTTAGGGGACAGTAGCCTGGCGAATGACCTCGTAGATCTGCTCGAGGCCGCTTCCCTGGTCGAGCAAGAACTCATTGACCTCACCGGCCATGTTTGCGTAGTCGCCGGGTTCGAGCTTGGTGGTCAATCGCGGATCTCGACGGTTGACATCCACTGCAACGTCAGCGAGCATCTCCAGCGGGGTAGGCTCGCCGATCCCCATGGGGGTAACGAAGTTGCGCAGTGCGACGGCGACCGCTCGGTTCGGATCGATGGGGCCTGCACAGATCTCTTTGCCGTTTTCGTAGCGTCGAGCGAAAATCCGCGCGAGAGCTTCAGTGGCGGCGGCAACCAAACCCTTTCGCACGATCTTGCCGTTGTCGTTGACTAGGGTGTCGCTAAACGCGCCAGCCACCACCCGCGAGAACGGCGTGATGTTCCCCTCGTCGCTCATCATCTGCATGATGTCGAGGATCATGGAAAGACTGGCGACGAGCGCATCGTCCTGCGACGACGGATCAAACAGATATTGGATCAGGGTCATGAGCTGCGTGCGCGCGTTGTCGTCGGTGCGCACGACATCGATGAAGTCGAGCAGGGCAGCGAAGAACGGTCCTCCGATGGCATCGGAGAAGCTCTTGGCCATCTCGGTTTTGGCCCAGGCACATCGGTCCGACGAGGTCCGGTCGGGACAGTGGGCCAGAATCTGCGACTGCAACATGTCGAGCACGACAGGAAGAATCCTGGGAAGCGCCTGGTTGGTCCAGGTGGTGTTGCTCCCGGTGTTCTTGACGGCAAGGAACGTGTCGACCAGAAGCGAACGCGCGCGTTTCCAGCCGCGTTGGCGTTCCGTACCATCGGCAGCCTTTGCAAACGCGCCATCCATTTCTTTGAGCGCGTCGATGAGCAGAAGGAGCGGGCTGACCTCGGTGTCGGGGTTTTTCCCGTTGGTCTTGTAAGCCCACTTGACCCGTTTCGTAGTCCCGTCGTTGCGGGTGTACAGCCGGTTGTCCTTAGGTCCGAGGAGGCTCCCGTTGCGGCTCGGATCGACCAGGACACGCAGGAAGTCCACAAGCACCACGACGCCGTTTCTATCGACGGTTGGCTGCGGGCATTCTCCGGTAGTCTTGTTGCGTGCCGCACAATGGGGGACCTTGATCCCCTCGACGATCGGGATCAAGTCGAACAGGGTGCCGAACACGTCGATATCGCGACTGGAGAGCACCTCGACGAGCAGCTTTTCGTAGCCGCGAAGACCACTCTGGCCGCACCAACGGTAGTCGCCTTCGAGTCGTTTCGTGGTGTCGTTCCACAGCACGCGTTTGACAGAGGGATCGCAGATGTCTTTGGTCTGCCCTGTCGTCCCCCAATGGAGGTGGAGCGTGTCGAAGAGCTCGACGAAGAGGAGCGGCTTGTTTTCGAACACTTTCGCAAGTGGTCCCACCTTGGTGACGAAGCCTTCGTGCTCCAGAGGGAACAACCCATTGTTGTCCCGTCCACGCAGCGTATCGGCAAACTTGGTGCAGGTACGCAGGTTGAAGGAGACACCGCGGGAATTGACATACGGCGTACCGGGGGTTCTCTCCGGGCAAAGAGTCGAGGCGATAGGGTCGATGACCCCCTCGAGGAAACCGCGTGTCAGTGCCACCTTGGGGTTCGGGTCTCCCAAGGCATCGCGCTGTGCGGTGGTAAGCTCCAGGAACAACGTGGTGACAGGTTTCGCACGAAAAAACGCGAGCCGTCCCACCCCAGCTACCGTGGGATGCAAGTTGAAGCCATTGATGCCGGAGATGTCTTCGAGGAACTGATCGATGTCGATGATCTGCGAGATGGGCGAGTTCAGGATCGCCTCGAGGCACTTGTCGTACACGTCGATCTTGGGTTTGCCCAAGGCAACGTCGACAAGGAGCGCGGCGACATTCTGGAATCCCAAGACTTCGCACTCATTGAGCTCGGCAGGGGCCGGCTGGCCGAGCACAGTGCAGGCAACTCGGGTCAAGGTGGACGGGTAAAGCATGGAGATGCCGTTCCACTTGATGGGGACCACCGCTCCCTTCTTGGTGCAAGCAGAGAGCCCGTTGGCGTCGTGAAGAAGCTGCGCAAAACGCTGGAATGCACTGCGATTGCCGGCGATGTCAGGATTGGCCCAATCGACCTCGGTACCGCCGCTGTAGGGGCTGGACGTATTGATGGGGCAGGTGCGTTGGCCTGTGACGGGATGGACACGGCAAGCGCTGTTTACTGCGTCGGAGCTGTACGTGAGGTCGTCGCGGTACTTGAGGTAATCGCGGAACACCTCCTGAAGCTGCCGCGTCTCTGTGGTCTTTAGCGCATAGACCAGGTTTTCTAGGAGTCCAGGCACCTGGGCCATCTCGACTACGGTGTCTAGGAGGTCATCCCAGAACGTGGAATTCTCCGATATCCGCACGTCCTTGTACTCGTCCTTGTCGGCGATAGCCTTGATACGCAGGCCAATGCCAATGAGACGGGCCGCAGCGTTGGGGTTCTGGCGGACAAACCGCTTGGCGAACTCGAGGACATCGTCCATTGCGGGGTCGGCGACAAGAGGGCCGAGCGCTTGGACCATATGAACAAGAGCGGAGGTCTCGGGCATGAAACCACGGTAGGTCATGGTCACAGGGTTTTTGCCAAGTCCAGCTGGGGCGGGCTTGGTGTGCGCGTAGCTCCAGTCGCGCAGAAGGGATGGGTCGGCTGGATAGGTCTTGGTTTGCGTATCGGACCGGTCGCCTGCCAAGAGAAGCGCCCCAGAAACGAGCTTCATTGCGAGGTCTTTGTCGTTCTCTGGGGTCGGATCGAGCAGTGGGACCACATCGCGTGTGACCGTGGCGGCAAAGGTCCGTTGCGTGTCGAAGAAGTCGTACAACGGCAGATCGCTGTCGCCCAGCGCTCGGCCAAAGGAGTCACGACGACCGGTCACTCCCCAGCGGGACGCGAACGGGGACGGGGGAAGAGACATCCCAGGTTGCACCACGAACCGTCCCAAGGGGTCGATGTCGGGAAGGCCCGCGTTGTTGGCGTCGACAAAGGGCTGCGGGAACGCCCCGCCAACCATGGGCACGATAGCGACCCCGCGAAGGTCGCGCCGTACGAGGAACCGCTGGTCGGAGCCGGTGTTGAGATCGAACGCGTCATCGTCGCTCAAGAGCACCATCCTCGCGATCTCGAGGGTGGTTCTGGGACGGTCAAGGATGGTAAGCCCTGGGATCTGCGGGTCGGCCTTGGTCACGAGGGGCGGCGGGTTTGCGCTCGCATCCGTGGTGCGCAGCTCTTCGTGAAGCACCCTGAGGAGCTGTTGGAACTGCACATTCGCGGGCCCGGCAATGGGTTTTCGATTGTCGGCGGTCAGAGGTTTGCTGGGGTCGATCTTGGAGGTCGGGTTGAAAGGGTCCGAGTCGGCAGAAACAAGCCGCAAGAACGTGTTGGCAAGATCCACGATGCCCGAATACGCAAGGACCGGACGGATCGGACCGAGCACCACGGAAGGGGGACGGTACCCTTGACGAGCGTCCATCCTGGCGAGCGCCGACTGCGCCTCGGTGTCCGCCTTGATCTCTTCAATCACCCCTGCAAGAGAACGAGTGACCCGCGGGATCGTCTCGTCGTTGTAAAGGTCCACCAGGCGGCTCAAGAGCGATGAAAGCTCTTTGCGGAGCGACGCCTGCCCTTTGGATGCACACGTTTTGGTCGGGTCCGCGTTGGTTACGTCGCGGACCGGAATGAGCTGCTCGGCCAATCCGAGGTCGAGCGCTTTGACGATGTCGTCGCGACGTCGTGCGAGCGCCTCGATGCGCGCGAGACGGTAGTCGCGCCGGGTCTGCTGAAGTGCCAACGGGACCGGCTTGTTGTCCGTGCCGATGGCCGCAGGATCGAGCGCGAGAAGCTTGGAGGTATCTACCTTGCTGCTGTATTTGCCGCTGTCGTCGGGATGGCAGACCTCGTGGAACGACGCCCCTGTGATGTCCTCCCGAAGCGCCTGTGCGCCCACTCGATCGCAGAGAATCCCGTAGATCTCACGTCCCAGCGACGCCCTCGGCGGCACCACTCGGTTCGTGCTGAAGTCGGAACATCCGACCGTCAATGTCAGAGCACCCATCACGAGCGCTGCTCCACTTGGAAGCATGCGCCGACTTGTCCGGCGTAAACCCACGGTTCACTCCACACGCAGTTGGACCCGCCGACCTAGCGGATTTCAACGAGCCATGTTGACCCAAGCGCTAGGGGATTTCGACAAGAAAACGACAATCTTTCGGGCCACGCGAGAATCTACCTTGAGGAGTGCGTTGGGCGTGCGTTGGACTTGCAAAAAACTGCCACCGATGCAAAGCGGCGAGCCATGATCGACGCGAATGGAACCTCGAGACTGCTCACAGGCTGGAATTCTCTCGCGCACTCCGAAGCCGTTGCCATCGTGGATGACGATGGGGCGTGCTCGTTTCGCTCCCTCGACTCGGCTGCGCGAGCGATCGCTGCGGCCGTTCTCGAGCAACGACGCAGTCTTGACGGAGAACGCGTCGGTCTGCTCGTGTCGCCAAACGCCCGCTTCGTCGAGGCGTTTTTCGGGGTCCTTCTCGCAGGAGGCACGGTCGTCGTGCTCTCACCGCTCCACCCGCCGGCCGAGACCGCGTACCTCTGCGACGACGCCCTCGTGAAGACGGTGGTCGTCTCGCCCGAGTTGACCTCCACACTCGGATCGGCGGGGTCAGGACTGCGTCAGGTGAGCGTGAGCGTGAGCGTGGGCAACGCGACGGAACAAGGAGCGCTTCCTGCCGTCGGAGCGTCGTCGCCGGCGCTGCAGCTTTATACGAGCGGCACGACAGGCAAACCAAAGGGGGCCGTGCTCACCCACGAAAACCTCGCCGTGCAACAGCAGGTCATCGGCGAGACATGGGGCATGAGCCCACAGGATCGACTCCTCCACGCGCTTCCGCTCCACCACATGCACGGCCTTGTGATCGCCCTGCTGACCGCCCTAGGAGCGGGTGCATGCGTCCGATTGCTTCCACGGTTCGACGCAACCCGGGTGTGGGAAGAACTCGCTCACGCGACGACGTTCATGGCGGTGCCGACCATGTACGTGCGGCTCCTCGAAGCCTTCGACGCAGCCGACGAACGCACGCAGGAGCGCTGGGCTCGGTCGGCAAGAGCGCTGCGTCTGGCGACGAGTGGAAGCGCCGCGTTGCCCGTTCGTGTCGGTCAACGATGGGCCAGCCTCGCAGGGAGCTACCCGGTCGAACGCTTTGGCATGACGGAGGTCGGGGTCGGTTTGAGCAATCCGGTGGAAGGCGAACGCCGTCCCGGCACCGTCGGCCTGCCGCTACGCAGCGTAGAGATCGGCATCGTTGACGAGCAAGGGGAGCCGGCAGAACAAGGGGAGCTGTGGATCCGCGGCCCCAGCGTGTTCTCCGAGTACTTCGGAAGACCGCAGGCGACCACGGAGGCCTTTGCCCGCGATGGATGGTTTCGCACGGGCGACACGGCGACGGTCGACGCGTGCGGGTACGTGAGGATCCTGGGACGCACGAGTGTCGATATCTTGAAGAGCGGTGGCTACAAGCTGAGCGCGCTCGAAATAGAAGAGGTCCTGCGGGAGCACGAGGACGTGGCGGAAGTGGCGGTGGTGGGCGTGGCCGACGAGGCTTGGGGAGATCGAGTGGTCGCGTGCGTGGTGGCAAGAGCCGGAGCGACCCTCGACGAGGAAGTGCTGCGCACGTTCGCCAAGACACGCCTTGCAGTCTACAAAGTGCCGCGCAACGTCGTGTGGTTCGATGAGCTGCCGCGCAATGCTCTGGGGAAAGTGCTGAAACCAGAGCTACTTCGACGTCTGCGTTCTTGACAAACCTGAGCCTCAAGCCTCAGGCGAAGGTCGTGCGGAGGTTTGGACGGGAGCTGGCCTCTTCGCGATGGACGGCCACCGCAAAGGACTTCTCACCGCTGAGAAAATGCACTCGAGCCACCAGGCGTGTCCGTGGGAGCGTCATGTCGTAGTCGCCCCCCTCGACCACCGTCGGGATCGAAATCTGGCAGGGGCCAGGCAGACAGTTTTTGAAGTTGCCCCCGGTCATGTTGGCGAGCTCGCCGAGCGCATCGCGGACATCATCGACAGAGACCTCCTCGGAGCCGAACATGAGCCCTGCAGCTTCTTTTGCGAGCGCCTCGTGGCATTCGATGGTGAGCGCCCCGTGCCACGCGCCGGTAATGGTCACGCAGCTCGTGTAGACGCGATGCCCTGGGTGGCCGGGCCCCGCCCCTTCGGCGCCTCGCTTGACCTCGATCCCCAAGGTCGAAGCCCAGACATTCTCGATAATTGTGACCAGCTGCTCACTCGTCTTTTCCATGCCGTGCTCCGTGCCGGGTGATGCCACGGAATCGGATGACTACCCGCGGCCCCGTAACCGATAGCACGTCGCTTTCTCAAACTCGACGCGCTCGAACGCATCGTCGACATTGTGCGTGGTCTCCGAAGAGCCGAGGAACACCACGCCGTGAGGCGCAAGCACGCTGCGAAGCTTGGCGAAGACCTCCTTCTTGGTCGACAGATCGAAATAAATAAGCACGTTGCGAAGGAACACGATGTCGAACTGAGGAAGCGAGGGCCACGGCTCGATGAGGTTCATGGCTCGAAATTCGATCTGACGCCGCAAAGCCTCTTTGACCTGCCAGCCGTTCCCTTGACGCTCGAAGTACTTCGCAAGGAGCGGTGGCGCGAGCCCTCGCCCAACTTCGATCTGTGTGTAGGTCGCCTTCTGGGCACGCCCCACCATCTCGGTCGAAAGGTCGGTCGCCAGGATCCTGAGACGCGGCGCGATGAGCTCGGCAAATTCCTCGCGGAGCGTGATCACGATGCTGTAGGGCTCCTGACCGCTCGAACAAGCCGCCGACCAGACCGTGAGGCAACGGTCGGCACGCTTGGCCTGAACCAGCGGAATCACATGTTTGAGCGCTTTGAACGGGACCACGTCGCGAAAGAACGAGGTCTCGTTGGTCGTGAGCGCCTCGACGACCTTCTGGTGAAGCCCGTTGAACGCAAGGGGACGTAGGTGCGCTACCAGCCGGTCGATGCTTCCAAACCCCTCGTCGCGTGCAACAGGACCGAGCCGTGATTCCGCAAGGTACTCCTTGCCCCCCGCAAGCACGATCGCCGAGCGCTCGAGAAGCAACTTCTGAATGTACGCAAAGTCCGCCGCGCTGATCGCCATGAGCGTCTCCGGACTAAACACGCGCCCCATTGTTCGGTGCCTCGCGCCCGACCGCCACGCGACGCACGATCTCCAGAGCAAGCTGATCGAGCGGCAAGATGTCGTCCGCTAGACGCGCCTTCGCCACAAAGCCCGGCATCCCCCAGACCACACTCGTGGCTTCGTCCTGCACTATCACCTGGCCATGGACCGCCTTGATGGCCTCGCATCCGCGGTAGCCGTCCTTGCCCATCCCAGTCATCACCACGGCAAGCGTCGCACGCCCGTACACGGCCGCCACGGAACGAAACAAAACGTCGGCCGCAGGACGGCACGAGTTCTCAGGAGGTGCTTGATTGACGCCGATGCGAGTCTTGGTCCCCTCACGTCCCACCGTCATGTGGAAATTACCTGGCGCGATGTAGACCACCCCGGCTCGAAGCTCGTCACCCGCCGCGGCCTCGCGCACCGTGACGGCGGAGTCCTTTTCGAGACGTTCGGCAAGGCGCGCCGTGAACACCGGAGGCATGTGCTGCACAAGCACCACGGGCACCGCAAGGGTCTTTGGAAGCGCCGGGATCAGCACATGGAGCGCGTTGGGTCCCCCCGTCGAAATCCCGAGAGCCACGATGTCGACCCTTCCCACCCGACGTCCATCGGGCACGGCACGAAGATGCTCCGGTGGGGCAGCACGAGGTCGAAACGAACCCGACGCAGGCATCTTGGATTGCCCAAACGCGTCGGTTCGCCCCTTCGCTTCGCTCAGACGCGCAAACAACTTCAGCTTCGGGATCAACTCGGTCCGAAAGTGCTCCTTCGCCAGGGCGATCCCCCCCGACGGCTTGGTCACGTAGTCGCTCGCACCATGGGCCAGCGCCTCGAGAGTCACCGCCGCACCAGCATCCGCTACCGCGCTCACCATGATCACGGGAAGGTTCGGATGGCTTCGACGGAGCTGCATCACCGTCTCGAGCCCGTCCATCTCCGGCATCTCGACATCCATGGTGATGACATCGGCCACCGTCGTCTGAAGCTTCGCCAGCGCAATCCGGCCGTTGGGCGCCGTGGCGACCACCGTGAGCTCCGGGTCGGCCTCCAGCGTGTCGGTCAGAAGCCGGCGCATGACAGCGGAGTCATCAACCACGAACACACGGATTTTTTGCATCAAAACCACCGCTCCTCGGTGCCCCCCCACTTAGACAGCAGAACCTACGGCGGGGGGATGGTGAGGCGCCGAAGACCGATGTGCGCCGCGAACTCAGCATCCGTGTCCGCCCCGTCGGGCGCGTTATAGGTAACCCAGTTTCGAAGGGTCCAGTAGCTCTCGAGACCGAGGAGCTCGATGAACTCGATCGCCACGGACCCGTCCGATGCCCGCACGATTTGGCCAGAGGCGCGAATGGTCAGCGAGGCGTCACGATCGACCGTCACCGCTACCAGACAATCAGCCCCCGCCGTCAGATCCCCCTCGCACTCGGCAAGGACCCCTTTCATGCTCAGGTTTCGCACGTGTCCGTGCACGACCCGCTCGCCGCAGGTCATCTCGACTTCGAGCGCCCCAGCTACCCTCGTAAACTCACGTTGCTCGCTCATCGGACCAAGTCTCATGGCTACATGCGCGTTTGGCAACGTCGAACCATTGCCGTTCCCTTGCCTTTGCTCGCAACCTGGTCATTCTTGCCCCGCCCATGCCCCGCGCCGTCGACACACTCCCGCTCCTTTTGTGCACCGTCGCGTCGTGCACCAAAGCCCCCGAACGCCCCGCCGAAGTCCGTCCCGCCACCAGCCTCTCGTCACCGTCGGCTGCCACCGCCACCACCGCCGCGCCCCCACGGGCAACTCGCGCCGTGGTCCCAAACGACGGTCCTCGGGTCTACGCCAAAGCCCGCTTTGTATACGTCTACCCAGAGCCAAGCAGCCGCCTCAAATGGATCGGATACCTCTCCTCCGCAGACTCGGTCCGCCTCAAGTCATCTGAACCCGTTGCCCCCCTCAAGAAGGACCCCTGCAGCAGTTTCTACGCAGTCGTTCCCAAGGGCTACGTTTGCGTGGACGGCGAACACGCGACCCTCGACCCAAGCGACCCGGTCTACCGTGCGCTCCTCGACCGCGCTCCCGACCCGCAAGCCCCCTTGCCCTACGGCTACGGCGAATCCATAGGAGCCAAACGTTGGCGCTCGCTACCTGGAGTCCAGGCGCCAAACTGGCCGTCGGCGCTCCTCGACCCCCGTCTTAGCTACCCACCCCGTTCAACCATCGCCTGGACCGGCGAGGTCCTTTCATCGGGCGCCACCTATCTTTGGGCCAGCGACCTTGGGTACGTCCCCAAAGACCGGGTCAAGCCGTTTCCGAAAACCGAGTTTCACGGCGTGGTTCTCAAGGACAACCAAAGGCTTCCTTTGGCCTTCTTCAAACGTGTGCCTCGTCCCAAGTACCGCATGGAAGGAAGCAAGCCCGTGCCCACCGGCGAGACGTGGCCGAGGCTGGGGCATGTACTGCTCACGGGAAAGTCGGAGCAACTGGGCGAGCACATCTACTACGAGACGGTGGAAAGCGGACTCTGGGTGAACAACAAAGAATCCAGTGTGGTACTCCCAGCCCGGGAGATCCCTTGGAAAAGTCCGCCCAAGGCAGGGGAGCGACGCACCTGGATCGAAGTGGACGCGCTCGATGGATGGCTCGTGGCCTACGAAGAGACCCGTCCCGTGTTTGTAACCATGATCTCTGCGGGCAAACTGGGAGCGGCCCGTCCCCGCGCAAGCGAGCCCCACCAACTTCCCGCCACCACTCCAACGGGAACCTACCAGGTGCGCACCAAGTTCGTGACTACGACACTCCGCTCGGAGCTCAACGACGGTACCGAGTTCGTGCATTCCGAGGTCCCCTGGAGCCAGCACTTTTACAGCAAGTACCTTCTGCATACAGCCTATTGGCACGACCAGTGGGGGGAAGGGCGAAGCGGCGGTTGTGTCAATCTTTCCCCTATCGACGCGCAGTGGCTTTTCGGATGGACGCAGCCGTCGGTCCCCGAAGGCTGGCATGCCTACAAGACTGCGGAGGGCGATCCGGTCACATGGATCGTGATCCACAGGTAGCTAACCAAACTCCGCGGACCCCTCGCGCGCCAGACTTCGCAGTCGCCCAGAATCTCCTTGAACGGCGAATACGCCCTCGGCACCGGGGTTAAGGTGGTTACGGGGTTCCGCAGCTTTCGCTTAGCGGCCGAGACGCCTGCGGATCTCGATCTGGACGTGGTTTCCTTTCTGGCGAAGTTGCATGACGTTCTCATAGCACCACTGAAAGACCTCGCTATCGCTTACGCGTCGTGTCCCAAACATCCCGACCAACCCGTCGCGCTCCTTCTTGGACACCCTGTCGAGCTCGACAATCCACAACGGAAACGGCCCTCCGACCACACGAGTGTACCCTCCAAGCGGGGCTCGGCGGCGTCATCCAAGGGAATGGATGTCTTCCGTGATCGCGGGCGGGGGTCATGTGCGACACGGCCAGCGCCAACAGCAGGTCGAAGTGCTCGGGAAGACGATCCGCAGATGCCGAGAAGTGCTGGCAGCCGAGAAGAACCAAGAGATCGCTGTGGGCGTAAGGCGACGCGGGACTCTTGTATTCCACGATCCCCTCGCGTCGCACCTCGGGCCACAGGCGACGCACCAGCAGCAAATCCGCACGTTGTGGCAACGTGCCGAAGGGGTATTCCGAGGTGACCTCGAAACAACTGGGACGGCGTTGTTCTATGAGTCGGAAAAAGCCAACGTGCCAGGCCGTGCGTTGTTGCCCCATGGGGATAAAACGTTAGCACCAGGTTGCGCCTCGGACGGCGGCACGTGGGCGGTGCGGGCGGTTCCGAGGAGTGCGAGGTTCCGTTCATTCGGTTCATCCATGGGATCGGGCATCACCAGGGAGGGAAGTTGTCAACGTTCTTCGACGCTGTTTTCGCTTAGCGGCCGAGACGCCTGCGGATCTCGCTCTGGACCGTCTCGGGCAGTTGGGCTAGCGCGGTTGCATCGAGCCCGCGAAGCAGGTCGTCGGGAAGCGCTAGTACGAGTTGCTCCGGAGCAAACCGCGGGAGAACCTGCTCAGGCGCGAGCCCCGCGATCCGCTGCGCCGGAGTGAGCACATCAAGGAACCGCGACACCATCTCGTCGAAGCCAACGAGGTCAGCAGGGGAAGCTTTTTGGCGAAGTTGCATGACGTTCTCATAGCACCATTGAAAGACCTTGCTATCGCGTACCCGTCGTGTCCCAAACATCCCGACCAACCCGTCGCGCTCCTTCTTGGACACCCTATCGAGTTCGACAATCCACAACGGAAACGGCCCGCCCACCACCTGCGTGTACCCTCCAAGCGGGGCTCGGCGGCGCCATCCAAGAGCCTGGATGTCTTCCGTGACTGACGGCGTGATGTGCGACACGGCCAGCGCCAACAGCAGATCGGTGTGCTCGGGAAGACGATCCGCAGATGCCGAGAAGTGCTGGCAGCCGTACCCGAGAAGAACCAAGAGATCGCGGTGGGCGTAAGGCGACGCGGGACTCTTGTATTCCACGATCCCCTCGCGTCGCACCTCGGGCCAGAGGCGACGCAGCACCCGCGCGGATGCGTCATCTGCGGGCAGATCGAGACGGCGCACCAGCAGCAAATCCGCACGTTGTGGCAATGTGCCAAAGGGGTATTCGGAGGTGACCTCGAAACAACTGGGACGGCGTTGTTCTATGAGTCGGAAAAAGCCAACGTGCCAGGCCGTGCGTTGTTGTCCCATGGGTATAAAACGTTAGCACCAGGTTGCGCCTCGGACGGCGGCCAACGCGGTTCGCTTTTTCCGCCGGTCGGAAGGTGGTTGCGGGGTTCCGTTCCTTCGGTTCACTCGGTTCACTCGGTTCATCCAGGGGAAAGGGCATCACCACGGAGCGAGGTTGTCAACGTTCTTCGACGCTGTTTTCGCCTAGCGGCCGAGACGCCTGCGGATCTCGCTCTGGACGGTGTCGGGCAGTTGGGCTAGCGCGGTTGCATCGAGCCCCCGAAGCAGGTCGTCGGGAAGCGCAAGTACGAGTTGCTCCGGGGCAAACCGCGGGAGAACCTGCTCCGGGGCAAACCACGGGAGAACCTGCTCCGGTGTGAGTCCCGCGAGCCGCTGCTCCGGAGCGAGCCCCGCGAGCCGCTGCGCCGGAGTGAGCACATCGAGGAACCGCGACACCATCTCGTTGAAGCCAACGAGGTCGGCAGGCGAAGCTTTTTGGCGAAGTTGCATGACGTTCTCATAGCACCACTGAAAGATCGCGCTATCGCGTACGCGTCGAGTCCCAAACATCCCGACCAACCCGTCGCGCTCCTTCCTGGACACCCTGTCGAGCTCGACGATCCACAACGGAAACGGCCCGCCCACCACTCGAGTGTACCCTCCAAGTGGGGCGCGTCGGCGCCATCCAAGGGCCTGGATGTCTTCCGTGATCGCGGGGGTGATGTGCGATACGGCAAGCGCCAACAGCAGGTCGGAGTGCTCGGGAAGTCGATCCGCAGATGCCGAGAAGTGCTGGCAGCCGTAGCCGAGCAGAACCAAGAGATCGCGGTGGGCGTAAGGCGACGCGGGACTCTTGTATTCCACGATCCCCTCGCGTCGCACCTCCGGCCACAGGCGACGTAGCACCCGCGCGGATGCGTCATCGGCTGGCAGATCGAGACGGCGCACCAGCAGCAAGTCCGCACGTTGCGGCAATGTGCCAAAGGGGTATTCCGAGGTGACCTCGAAGCACTTGGGACGGCGTTGTTCGATGAGTCGGAAAAAGCCAACGTGCCAGGCTGTGCGTTGTTGCGCCATGGGGATAAAACGTTAGCACCAGGGGGCCGCACGGAAACCGAAAGCAGGGCGGACGCGCGGACGGTGCTCGATCCGACGGGTGATCCCTAGTGGGGCGCTCGGACAGCGGCGGATCCGGCAAGCGATCGCAGGTCGGCCACGCTGCCAGACGGGAGATCCACTGCCGATCGGGCGTCCGCCAATCTGGCCGCAATGGGGTCGGGAACCGGATCGCACAGTCTGGCAAGTTGCCAACCAGGGATCCGCTTCCACTGTGACGTGTGGCAGGCGCTCCGGCCCCAGATCCAGGATCGATGTGCCTCCCGTGCAAAGTGGACGGGGGGCGATCCGGAACCTGCGAGGCTCGAGCCACGGATTCCGCCAACGCGGCGGGGTCAGGATCGGGCCCTGAGCAAAGCGGCCGGGATGGGATCCGGAAGTCGAGAGGCCGCGGCCAGAGAAGCCGAAGGCGCCTTGGGAGTTAGGCCCCGGTGAGGCCGCATGGCCGAGGGGCGATCCGGTGGCACGGAGGGGAAGCGCGATTTGGCCGGCAAGGCTTCCGGGATCCATCCTGCTGTCAGCCAAAGAGGACGGGGTGCGATCGGAAACCAACGTGGCATGTGGCAGATGCTCCGGGGACAGATCCGGCGGTCCAGGACCGACGGCAAGAAGCTCCGGGAACCGGACGGCGGCGCCGCGTGGGGACGGCACCGGGGAGATCCCTGCCTCCATCCCTGGCGGGGAGAGTGGCATTCCGTGGGAGGCCCTAACCTAAACTAAACCAAAACCATCTTGAAAACCGCAGGTCCGACCCGAACCGCGCCACCCACTACCGCCAGGTGGCCCCGGGCCGCCCCGGGGCTCCCACAGATCCGGACGTGCGGCGGGAATGGGGGTTTCGAGATGGGCGTGGTGTATCGCAGTACTTGACAAGTGGATTATCAAGGCGGAGCGGCCGATGTGGTCCCCAGCGAGCGGTGACCAGAGGCACTCTTCGCTTCGTCCCCCGTCCGCGTGACGCGGTGCTCGTACGCCGTGTAGAGTCCCCGACCATGCGTCGCTGGACCGCCGCTCTTGTACTTGTTCTTACGGCCTGCGCTGGGGCAAAACCGCGTGTTGCCGCAGTTCCTTCGGAGCACACCGCCGCGCCCAGCGAGACGCTGAGCGACGATGAATTCGCTCGAGGGGTCCGCGACCTTCTAGTGAGTGTCCCTGGAAGCGACGAGAGGCACAGACGCCTCGGCGGAGTGGTTTCCCATCAGGTCTCTCGCGCCGCCGCGCAGTTTGCCGTCCGCTCCATCGAACGGGCCATGACCACGCTGACCGGTGCGCTCTACCTCGTACGTCGTGGCGAGCTGACCCCCTCCATGCTGGGTCGGGACGGGGCCGAGGCGTTTCGCTTCGCATGCCGCGAGTTTTCGTCCCGGGGCGATGCAGGACGGGCCCGAGCCCTTTACGAAGTGCTCTCTCGCATCGGAACGGATTCCGAGCGACGCGACGCGCAAAGCCATCTCGATGCCGTCGTGGCCTGGACCCGATCTCCGCTTGCGTCAGGGCCGCCAATGCAAAGCGCCGGGGCACTCGAGCGCGTTGCGGTGCGTCGAAGGCTCCTCGAGGCGAGTGACGCGGCCACCCAAGACGCCCTCGTTACAAGTCTGGACTGGTTCAAACGGGCTCTCGTGGTCCGAGGTCAATTCCAGCAAACGCGTCGTCCGCCCGATCGCGACGAGGGGGCCGAGGCCTACCGCGCGCTGCAGACCGGCCCGGCGATCCTGCTCGCGATCCCGTTGCTCTCGGCCGATGCGGAGGGGGCGCTTGCTTCCCTGGATCGCGCGGGTGCCCGCCAGTTGGCTCCTTCCGAGCTGGTTCAAGCCCTCGAGGCCGTGGTTGAGGTGGAGGCGCCCGATGCAAGCCGATGGGCCGACTTGTTCCGCGCTCTTCGTCCTCTGGCTACGTCCCGCGGTGACGACGACTTCGGTCCGGACCGCGATCTCTTTCGTACCGCAACGTTCTCCGTCGCTCTGGAGGCCTACCGTCTCGACCCATCGGTCCCCGAGCTTGCAGGGACTGTCGCCTCGGCACTGACGGAGCTAGGCATGGCCGAAGCGGTTCCTGCGGTACTGACCGAGTCGGTCCGCGCCCACCAAGACCCACGGACTGTCGGGGGGGCGCTTGCGTTGACCCTGCAAGCCATGGCGATGGAGGCTGACGCCGATGACATTACTGCGGCGCGTCGGGTGTTTCGAGCGGCCGAACCGCTGCTCGCGATGGCCGATACAAAGGCGCTGGCAGGACGGCTCCAGCCAACGTCAGGCCGGGTGCGCGCCAAGCAGGGGGAGCTCGAACTTCGCGAAGGCAATGTGGATGCTGCGCGAGGTCTTCTCCGGAGCGCTGTGGTTGGGGAGAAGGCGGGGATTATCCTGGCGCTTCTTGCCCGTATCGAGTGGCACGACCAGGACACGGTAGCCGCCGAGCAGCACTTGCACGAGGCGCTGGACGCACGCGATGCAGTGATGGACCGGGGGCTTCGGGCAGACATTGGGCTCCTCTTGGCGGACATTGCACTCGAGAAAGGCAACGTCGACCTGGCCCGTCGGGCGCTAACCGAGGCGCTTCGGGACACTACCCAGGCGCTTCGTGGACCAGACCCACGGGGTCGTCCCGGGGCCCTCCGCACTGCTGCGCGGATCTTCGACCGCTTTGGAGACGATGTTCGAGCACAGGGAGCACTGGAGCTTTCTCTTGCGGCCTCACTTGGGGACAAGCGTCAAGCGGGTCAGACACTGGAGCAGATGGTGGGGCGCGCGTTGGTACGGAGCGACCTTGCGGCAGCCCATGACACGTTCACGCGTGCGCTCGCCATGGAGCTCGATAGAGAGGACCGGGTGTACATGGCTCTTTGGGTGCGTCTGCTCGAACGTCAGCACCGCGCGCGTCTCGACCCTGCGGCAGACAGGATCTTCGTGGAGGCGAAGGATGATGCAAGGTGGATAGGTCGGCTGGCGTCGTTCGGTGCGGGCAAGCTTGCTGCGCGGGATCTTCTGAGTGCGGCCAAGAATGCAAGCGAGGTGACCGAGGCACTGTTTTACGGGGCGATGGCGCGCAGAGGTTTGGAACCAAGGGAGTCTGAAGAGGGGTTACGTCAGGTACTTCGGGCTGGGGGCGTGCAGCTGATGGAGACTGGGTTTGCGAGGGAGATCCTGGCGGGGCCAAGGGGGCGGGTGGGGGCCGTACCTGCCGACGTGATCTTTCCGTGACGACATCGATCCGTCGAGCGCTCGACTGGGGGAGTCTGGGGCCTTTGCGGCTGCGGGCGCGGAGTCTTGCGGACGGGATCTTCGCGGGGATGCACCGGAGTGCGCAGCGCGGGGGTGGAGTCGAGTTTGGTGGGTTTCGCGAGTACACGCCTGGGGACGACCTACGGTGGCTGGATCGACGTTCTCTCCTGAGGCACGATCGTTTCATGGTGCGGCAGTTCGAGACGGAGACGGAACGTCCACTGCGTCTTGTGGTCGATGCGACCGCGTCGATGGGATACCGAGGGACCAAGGCACTGGGGGCGAAGTTTGCGTGGGCGGCATTGGTCGCGGCGGCGTTGGCGCGAATTGCGTTAGCGAACGGCGATCCGGTGGGGCTTACGTTTCTTGGGGGGGCGGCTGGAGGGGGGGCGGCTGGCGGTGCGGTGTCCCTTCGGGCGGCTGGGGGACGGGAGCAATTCGAGCGCGTGGTGGCGACTCTTGAAGCGGTGGAGGCGGGGGGAGACGCGGTCGTGGACGCTGGGGTTGTCGATCGGGCGCTTGACGGGCTGGTACGCACGGCGCGTCGCGGGACTGTCTTTGTGATGCTGAGCGATCTGTTGGATCTTCCAGAGGGGACCGAGCGACGGCTTGCGGCGTTACTGGGACGAGGACGTGAAGTGGTGGTGGTGCAGGTGCTCGACCCGGACGAAGTGGAGTTTACCTTTGACGGTGCGGTGCGGTTTCGGGCGATGGAGGGGCAATTCGTGGTGGAGAGCGATGGTCCGGCGACGCGAGCGGTGTACCTGGAAGCGCTTGCGGCGCATCGAGCGGGGTGGAACGACGTGGTCACAGGGCGTGGTGGACGGCTTCTGACGGGGCGGACCGACGAGGATCCCATAGGCGCGGTGCGTGGGGTGATTGAGGCGCTGCGGTAGGCGGGGGTGCCCCCATGTGACTAAACCAAACCCATCTTGAAAACCGCAGGTT
>CAITRH010000664.1 GCA_903894755.1 uncultured delta proteobacterium | reverse complement strand
GTCACGGACTCCGAAGAGATCGGCGACAACTTCAAAGTCTTCGTTACGCATCTCGATGAGATCTGCTACCACTTCTAAGTCCGTGACGACGACTTCGAAGTCCTAGTCGACGACTTCGAAGTCCTAGTCGACGACTTCGAAGTCCTCGGTAACAACTTCGAAGTCCGTGACGACGACTTCGAAGTCCTCGGTAACAACTGCGAAGTCCTCGGTAACAACTGCGAAGTCCTCGGTAACAACTTCGAAGTCATGGGCAATAACTTCAAAGTCGGCACTACTAAACCAAACCTACTTTGAGAACCGCAGGTTTGAACCCCAGTTTTTCATTTCGATTCAACGGAGCCCACGCGAGGTCTGCGCGAGCTGAAACCTGCGGTTCTCAAGTTAGGTTTGGTTTAGCTGCCTTCCGCTCAGACCTCGGGAACCACCGTGTCCGCAAACTCGTCGACCACCAGGATATCGTCGTCGGCAGGCGGCAGGTTCATGGGACGGTGTCCCGTGCGCCGTCGCCAATGCGTTCGGATCGGCACAAGCCACCCCTTCAAGAGTCTTGGCCAGCGCTCGATCGAGGTGATCCCGCGAGCCAGCTCGAGACCCACACGGCAGGCCTCTTCGACACGGTCGACCCCAACGAAACAATGGAAGCTCAATGCCCCACAAGATGGGGAGGACGCCTTCGTGCGTGCCATAGAGCGAGAACCTCGAGCCGCCCATCTGCCACCCGGTAATACACGTGGTACCGGGTTCGCCGCAGCAGCACCCGACGTACTCCCGGGATACGTGCGTCATGAGCGACTGCGCCAAGCGTGGGGGCCGCTGCGATCATAGCAAGCACGTCCCGCAGCTCCTGCGCGAGCAGGTCCGGAGCGGACGGTCTGTTTTCCCGCCACCAGGCCAGCGCGGCCCGCGCATCTCCTGCCGCTCGCGGGGTGAGGACGACATCGAGCGTCACGACGCCAGTACGTCTTCGAGAGCGACAAACTCGCCGCGATCCGCTTCGTCCAGCGAAGCGCGAAGCGCTGCGATTTGCTGTTCGTCGAGCACGAAGCCGTCGTCCCCCGTGGCAATGACCACGGTGACCTCCGCCCCCTCGGGCAAGAGTTCGTCAAGAACCAGCTGCCCCCGCTCGACCCGACCGTGAACCACCCTCATGCCGTCGCCGACCATAGCACACGGTCCGCTCGACGAGCACGGAAGTTCTCGAAGTAGGTTTGGTTTACCTCGGTAGCGAGGTGAGCATCTTGATAGGCTGGCTTGCTTCGAAGTAGCGAGGACGCCGTCGTCGTGACGCATGGCGTAGCGCATCGAACATCGCGCCGGACGGGATTTCAGGCGGGGTACGTCTTCCGCTCAGACCTCGGGAACCACCGTGTCCGCAAACTCGTCGACCACCAGGATATCGTCGTCGGCAGGCGGCACGTTCACAGGACGGTGTCCCGGGACGGTGGTTCGCGCCGACTCGGCAAGCGTGGACGGTGGCTCGGACACGGCCGCGGTCTCGCGAGTGCAAGGTTCGGGAGCCTCCTCTATGGAGCCCAACGCAGTCTGAAGCTCCTGCAGTTTCTTGCGTGACGCTGGGGCCTGGCCCCGTCCTAGGTGCTCTTCCAAGAGCGCTGCCAACCGGACCCGGTCGCCAAGCTGGCGCAAAAGTTCCACGAGCTGGTCAAACACCACCTCGTCGCCCGGCAAAAGCTCGTGGAGACGCTGCAGATCGGACACCGCCCCCTCAGGGTTCGCCCCCCTGCGCAGGGACGCACGACGAAGCAATAGCTCCCGTACCAGCGGACCATCGAACACCTCGTCAATGGCGCGGTCCAAAGCGCCTTCGACACGCACCAGGATCTCCGGAGCGCTTCCAAGCGCATCGAGCGCATCGAGAGCCGCGAGCGTGCCACACGACGCCAACGCCTCGGTCAGCCACGCAAAGACCTGATCGAGCTCCCCGAGCTCGCGGGCAAGAGACGCCGCACGCAAAAGATAGTTTCCCCTCGTACGTCCGCCGTCGTGCGCCCCTTGTCCTGCTTCGGCGAGAGCCTCGGCCAAGGTCCGTCGCAAGCCCTTCGGGGCGTCTTCGGTCAAAGCGTCGAGAGAGGCCAAGAGCTCCGGCGACGCGCTCTCCCTCAGGACCTCATCGAGCAGCCGCCTCGCACGCTGCGGATCGGCAAGGGGAGCTTGACGTAACAGTTCGTCCATGCGCTCGGTGCCGCTGAGACCCCGCAGAAGGACCTGGTGCGCCGTCGCCAATGCGTTCGGATCGGCACAAGCCACCCCTTCAAGAGTCTTGGCCAGCGCTCGATCGAGATGGTCCCCGCGAGCCAGCTCGAGACCCACACGGCAGGCCTCTTCGACACGGTCGACCCCAACGAAACAATGGAAGGCTTCCACGAGCGCCGAAGTGCGTTCGGGACTCGGCGGCGCCGCAAGCCACCAGTGGACAAGCTTGGATGCAATCAGCCCTTTCCAGCCAAGACGATCGGCAAGGGCCACGTACGCGTCGCGAAGCTCCTGAACCCCGTGGTCGGCAAGCTCCTCGAGGGACGCGAGGGCGTCGTCTTCACGTCCAAGGCGCACCTCGAGGATCTCGGCACGTCGCTTTGCAGCCGCAGCGGCTTCGCTTTCGTCGGCCTCGACCTCGACGCGTCGGGCAAGGAGCTCGGCGACTCGGTCCCACTTTTCGGCTTCTTCACAGAGGTCGGCAAGACGTACGAGCACATCGAAGTCCTCGGGGTCGGCCGCGAGGATCTGTTCGAGCGCGTCGATGGCGCCATCCCGATCGCCGAGACGGTCGTAGAGGGACACAAGACGTCGAGCAACGTCAGCGCGGTCAGCGGGCGCAGTGAGCGAGAGGCGACGACGAAGAAACGCGGCAGCCTCGGCAGGGTCCGCGGAGGCGTCGGCCGCAAGCGCTTCGAGCGCGTCGACGTCGTCGCCGTCGTTGAGGACATCGAGCCAGGCGGAG
>CAITRH010000663.1 GCA_903894755.1 uncultured delta proteobacterium | reverse complement strand
TTACGCAACGAGAAGGCGGTGGGTTGATTGGCAGCCCCGAAGGGGCGAGTCAAATCAGCCCAGGGTGGGGAACCCTGGGTAGCGGGTGTCGCGGAGTGTCCAAGGACTTGCGCTGCGAGCTACTAGAGCACCACCAGTGGGCTTCGGCTTCAACTTCGTAAACTTGGAGAATAGCCTTCGACAGTCTGCCTCGCATAGACCAGGTCCTCGGTCTTCCACCTCGACGCGCACCCGCTCTCCAACCCCAGGATCCTCTTCTTCTCACACGCCTGCTCGTACCGCGCTACCAACTCACGGAGCTCCTTCACCACATCGAACGTCTCGATCTGGAAGATAGCCTTGAGAAACGCGTTCTGCACCCCCAGTGCGTCGTTGGCTTCGGCCAGCTGCATGGAAGTTCCGACTGAGCACCACCTGTCCGAGCAGGAGCAACAGCATCAGCCCAACGTGGATGGTGAGGGATTATGCTCGATAGGTCAATGGTGAGGTGAGAAACATGTGACGCGTGGAGGATATCCGCTTCGATCCTGGCATGTCGACTCCCAATCTGCGTCGACGTGGCGATGGACCCGCAGTGAGAGGGGGACAGAACAGCACTACGTGACCCTACAAATGGCATCGAGAAGGGGATGGACTCGCGCCGAGAGGGAAATGGACTTGCGCCGAGAGGTCCGTGTACTGTGCTGAACGGAAGGCGCTGTAGGGGCGCGAGGAGCGAAAGGGCAATCATGGGATCCAATCTTAGGTTGGTAGCGAAGGGCAAGGGGGAGCCTCGGGCGGCACTGGCGCAGGAGGGGCGAGTGCATGTGGCGCTGGGCGAGCAGTACAAGGAGGAGCTCGATGGGCACGGGTGGGAGCCGAGCGAGACTGCGGCGTTAGCGGCGAACGTAGCGGTACTTGAGGTGTCGACGGGGGCGCAGGCGACGGCGCAGGAGGAAGCCGGGGGGGCGACGGTGGACGAGCACGCGGCGCTTGACAAGGCGAAGGGGTATATTCGGCGGCTGCGCAATGCGCTTCCCAAGGCGCTGCGGCTGGCTCCAGACGCGGGGGTGACGTTGTCGTCGTTCGAGACGGGGGAGGCGTTGGGGAGGTCGACGCCGAAGATCAGCGCGTACCTGGCGAGGATCCGGCCGTTGGTGCAGAAGCTGGACACGGTGTTGGCGAAGGCGTTCAAGGGGACTGGTGCGCTTGTGGAGCTGGACAGGGCGAAGAGTACGTTGGACGGCGCAGATGCGGCGCAGGAGCTAGCGCGCAAGAACGCGCCGGACGCGACGCAGTCACTGCATGAGACGATGGGCAAGGTGTTGGAGCAGGTCCAGGATATGAACCGGGCAGGGAGGAGCGCGTTCGATGGGGACGCGAAGACAGCGGCGAAGTTCAACAAAGATGTTCTGCTGCGGGGAAGGAAAGCTGCCAGCAAGAAGGCGCCGGAGGCAGGTGGAACAACAGCAACAACAGCAACAACCGGAACGACAACAGCAACGATAGGAGCCAGCGGTACCAAGTGAGGGGGGAGCGACCGACCACGCAGTCACCGGCCTCCTGCTAAACCAAAACCATCTTGAAAACCGCAGGTCCGATCTACCGCTTCCGCGCCCCAATGTCGCGCAGACCTCACCCCCCCAGCCCCCCTCTCCCTCGACATCCTCCTTGCCCATGCGGGCAAGGAAGATCG
>CAITRH010000662.1 GCA_903894755.1 uncultured delta proteobacterium | reverse complement strand
ATGAAGATGTTCTCGGGCTTTAGGTCGCGATGGATGATTCCGTTGTCGTGGGCGGCAGTGAGCACGTCGAGCGTCTTGTCGATCACCGAGAGCACGTCGCGCGAGTCGAGCGTTCCTCCCTTGCGCCTGGCTCGCTCATCGAGGGTCTCGCCAATGAGAAGCTCCATGACGAGAAAAGGACTCCCCTCGGAGCTCACGTCGTCGTCGAGGACCACCACGGCGCCCGGATGACGCACCCGATTGGCCGCGTAGCCCTCACGCTGGAAGCGCTCTCGTATGGCGGCAATGTCCGCGAGGTGCGGATGAAGGATCTTGACCGCGACAAGGCGTCCATTGCGGTGCGTTGCGGCATACACGGCGGCCATCCCCCCGATGCCGAGGAGCGTATCGAGCCTCCACTTGCCGTTTAGGATCTGTCCGACGCGCGTGTTAGCGAGCTCATCGACATCGACCATTCAGGTTCTCCACCGCCCGCGCGAGCATAGGCGGGCGCAGCGTTTCCAGAAAGAGGGCAGCCGGCAATTCAGCCCGTCGCGGTCGCCGGGGGCGCTCCTGAGGGGGCGGGATATCGCGTCGGTTGGGTCATCGACTTGCGCGGGGCGTGGGACGCGGTCGTGCGGTCCCTTCCCGACCGCTTGGAGACGTAGAGCGCTTCGTCGGAGCTCTTGAAAAGCTCCTCCCAGGTGCGTCCCGCCTCGGGGAAGGTCGCAATGCCAATGGAGCAGGTGACCGAGAAGGTCGTGCCGGCGGAACGGAACACGGTCTTCTTGAGGTCTTCGCGGATCCGCTCGCCGAGGAGCAGTGCGCCTTTGTCGTCGGTCTGCTCGCAGACCACCACGAACTCCTCGCCGCCGAAACGGGCCACGAGGTCGGTTGCGCGCTTCTGGCGTTTCAAGATGTCGGCGAGCCCTCGGATCACGACATCGCCGACGTCGTGGCCGTAGGTGTCGTTGACCTTCTTGAAGAAGTCGATGTCGGCGATGAGGACCGACAAGTAGCGCTGGAACCGAGCGGCAGCCGCGACTTTTTGCGTGGCCGCGTCGAGCATCGCGCGCTTGTTGAGGAGCCCCGTGAGCCCGTCGGTAGTCGCCATGGTCTCGAGCTTGTGCACCATGCGGGCGTTGGCGAAGGACACGGCGAGATGGCTTGCAAGCACCTCGAGGGTCGGCCTGACCGTATCGCCAAAGGCGTTGCGTCGCTTGGCGCTCAGGATCAGCGTGCCCAAGGCGCGGTCCTGGAGGATCAGCGGCAAGACCAGAAGTGATCGCTGCTGCGGCCAGGCAAAGCGTTTGCTCAGTACGACCTGGCCGGGGTCGTGTTCTGCGCGATAGGGGAGCGGGCAGCGATTCTGCACCACCATGGAGACCAGGCCCGTGTTGTGAGCGAAGCGTTTGCCGACCCACTCGTTGTCCCCGTCGCTCTCGGCCGCTGCGCAGATCTCGTGGATTCGAGTCGGCTCGTCGAACACGGTCACCATGCCCAGGTCGAAGGACGCGATCTCCCGAGCCGCCTTGATGGCCGCATCGAGGACATCCTTCTCGCTAAGGGCGGCTCCGAGGGCTTGTGCGGCTCGATAGAGTTTCCCCTGCTCCACTTTGGCCCGTTCGAGCTGTACGAAGATCCGCTCGTTCTGGATCGCCCGAAGGCAGAAGCGAGCCGCTTGCGCCGCTACTTCTTCTTCCTCTTCGCTGAAGGCCTTTGCCGTGACGCGGTCGATGACCAACACGCCACGCACCGACTGCTCCTCGAGCACCGGGATCGCAGCCAGCACACGCACGGGGGATGGACCGCTGTAGTAGGGGATTTTGTACGAAGGACGCAGGCTGTGGAGCGCGATGGGAGCCCGCTGCGCCAAGGCCGCCCCGAGGACTCCGTCCCCCGCCGCGAAAGGGACATCGCTCACCTCGTCAGATACGGTCGACAGTTCGCTGATCCGGAGGTGTGTCCCGGCGTGATTGAGCCACAGCAGCACCGCGGTGTGCAGGCCGAGGGAGCGTCTGAGGAGGTCCAGGGCGTAGTGCACCGACAGGTGGATTTCCTCGACACTGGAGCGCGTCAGGCGATCTTCCCCTCGTCCATCGTCCTGGGCCGACGCCTCTCCGGCACCAAGGAGACGGTAGCTGCGAGCGTCCTGTTTGAGCCGATCGATCTGCTCTTCGATGCGGGCGGTGGCGGTACGACGGATTCGAGCGACCTCGCCACGGAGAAACGACAGGCTGAGGAGGGCGAACGCTCCTATGAAGGCGGCGTGGATCCAGAGCGGGGTCAGGTCGGTCTCGTGGAGGAGCAGCGTTCGAAGTGCGGCTTCGTGCACGAGGATCCCGGCGACGACCAGGAGCGCTGCGAGGGGACGGGCCATAGCGGCCACGAGCGCCACGAGCACGTACACCAAGGGGGAAAAGCGACCGTCGAGCCCCCCGTCGAAACGCAGCAGCGCGGCGTTCAGGCCGACGGCGAGTGCGATCCCCAGTTCGAGGTCCAGGTCCCAAGGAGCGTCGGCTGTGGCGGAAAGCTTTGAGCGAAGACGTGTGCTGAGCAGATAGAGCCACGCGGCAAATCCGGCGCAGAGGAACGGCCCGATGGGGGCTGTGGCTCCTCCCGCAACCACATAGACGGAAAGTCCGCCGAGGGTTGCGAGCCCATGGCCGCGGCGCAGCAAACGACGGGCGCCCAGCGACACTCGGACAAGCGGGTCCATAGCGTCGACCTCGCTACTCGGGTCGGTCGCAACGGGACAAGTTCCGTGACGTCGATCGCGGAGGCAGGACCGTGTAGGTTCGAGTTTATGGCGGTGTACTTTCTACGACAGCTCACGGCGGCGCGGCTCGGCGAGCTGGTTGAGATCGTGGATCGCGGTGTTCTTCCCGAGCTATGGGAGGAGCGTCAGGCCGACCCATTTACCGAGGACGAGCGGGTGAGACTTGCGGCGCTCCGTCGGCAGCTCGTGTCGTTTAAGGTACATATTGTCAATGAAGCGACCATCTGGGCGCGGGCGATATACCCGCTGCTCGCGATGGCGGAGCGCGACAAGATTCGAGCGTTTGCGCAGGTTGCGATCTCGGGCACGTTCGGCAATGGCGAGCTCCGTGGCGAGGTAG
The DNA here is from genome assembly GCA_903894755.1 of uncultured delta proteobacterium. Classification (GTDB taxonomy): domain Bacteria; phylum Myxococcota_A; class Polyangia; order Polyangiales; family Polyangiaceae; genus CAITRH01. The sequence continues at coordinate 1,133 of CAITRH010000662.1, read as the reverse complement.
ATGGTGCGCTGGCCCCCATGGGACTCGTGGGGGATGCGGTCCCGCCGTATCTCTTAGTGGTCGAGGCGAAGCGGGGCGTGGAGGCACACGACCCAATCGCGCAGCTCCTTGGCGGGCTGCTCTGCGCGGCCCGTCGCAACCACACGCGTCGCCCGCGCGGGGAGCATGTGATCTACGGCGCCTATACTATTGCCGACGTGTGGACCTTCATCGAGGCGACCATTGCGGGTCTTGATGGCGACCGTCCTCGCGTCACGACGGCGTTTTCCCGCGAGTACACCGAGACGGCCGAGGCGGAGACGATCCTGCTGCTGCTCAAGTCGATGGTGGCGGAGCTCGCCAGCCAGCCTGCTTGAGAACTGGTCATGGCGTCGTCCCGTCCTCGAGGACCAGAGCCTCCGCCGAGGCCACGGTGGTTGCCTGAAGGAGCCATTGTCTTAGACGCGGCAGGTCGCGGCAAGCGAAGATGCACGTGCGTACAGCGTCGGAGACCGGAAGATTGCGGGAAACCAGCAGATCCACGATGGCCTCCGCCCGTCCCTCTGCCCTCCCCCTGGCCTCTCCGCTCGCCTCCCCCTCTGCCCGTCCTTTGGCCTCCCCGCTCGCCTCCCCCTCGTCGTGCCCTGCATCCCGTGCCTCTTTCTTCGCAATCTCCCAGCCGTTCTCTTCCGCTAGATGCATCGCTTCGTTCGGATCCAGCCGCTCCACCCGAATCTCGTGGATCACCCGCTTGATAAGCGCGTTCGGATGCTGGCTTTCATCTACCTGGCCATCCAGGGAGTCCTCCACCACGGCCAGCCATGGACGCAGTGCAGCTGGAGTCGTACTGGACACGCATCGCGCATTGACAAAAACGAGCCGGTGGCCAAAGAAACCTAGTGAGGTGCCGTTGCTGTCGCGCACATCGAACGGGAGCTCCGCTAGATCGAAGCGCCAACGAGGATCCCTCGGTGCTCGAGTAAGTACGACCAAGGTGATCACGTCCCGGTCACAATGGTAATTGGCGTGCCCGTGCACCTGCTCGATAATGGCAAGCAGGTGGTAGTACAGAAAACGATCGAAGGAGTCGTCGTCGCGGATATGCTGCAACTCGACAATCGTGCGATGGGTCGTGTCTTCGGCAAACAGGTCGT
>CAITRH010000661.1 GCA_903894755.1 uncultured delta proteobacterium | reverse complement strand
CATCGGCCCCCGCATCCAGCACATCGTCGTCCTCGACTGCAGCAGCGCTAGCCCGCGGTTCACGCTTCGCATCGCAAACCACCGAGGCGCAAGCACTTTCAACGTGTCCGACAACTTCTGCGGCTCAACCCCGCTCAGCCCCGTATCGCTCGCCATCGCCTCCACCACCCGTGCCCGATCCGCATCGGTCTGCAGCCGTCCCACGAACCACATCCCCGCGTTCGAGAGCGCTCGGTAATCCAAATCCATCGGGTTCTGCGTCCCAAGCAGCACCCCTACCCCAAACGCCCGCGCCTGCTTCAACAGCGACACCAATGGACGCCGCGTCGGCGGATTCGCTGGATGCGGTGGCACGAACCCGTACACCTCGTCGAACACCAGAAGCGCCCGCAATTGCCGTGTCCCCGGCTGCGTTCGTACCCACGCCCGAAATTGCTCCAAAACCACCCCGAGCACCAGCATCCGCTCGTCGTCGTCCAGATGCGCCACGCTTACGATCACCGCGGGCGTTCGACCGTCTGGCCTCGGCGCCAACCACTCGGCCACATCGAGAGCGCTCCCCTTTCGCCATGCCTCGAAGGTCGGCGACGCGAGCAACGTGTTCAGCGACGTGGCCAGGCCGTTCCTTTCACGCCGCGGGAGGAAGTCGTCGATCCCCATCGCGCCAATTTCCGCTACCGGCGGAGCCAGCACGTCCGCAAGCAGCGCTTGGACCTCCGCGCTCTTGCCTTCGCGAAGCCGACGTTCCGCGAAAATCGACAGCACCACGTGATCCCGACTCCGCACCGGGTCCGGGTCCCGATCGACAAGACGGAGCAGCAACGAAATGGACGCCCCCAAAGACTCGCGGGCCCCTTCCAGGTCCGATTGCCACAGCGGCGATGGCGTCTCGAGCCCTGAGAGGACATGAAGAGACTCCCCCGCCGTCGTCCCAGGAGTCAGTACCCGAGGGGCGAAACAGGCCCGAAACCCCGCGACATCGGACCGACCCAGGTGCCAGTCCGCCAGCTTTCGCTCCCAGTCCTGGGCCATCGCTGCGGCGGCCTGCTCCGGAGTGAGCCCGGACCGCCGGGCCGCGGAGACGTCGACCCAGGGGGCGAATTCGTGCTCAGAAAGATTCGGAAAGGTGAGGAGCAGGTTGGGCAAGTCCCCCTTGACGTCGATCATCACGACGGGAATGGACGACCGGAGCGCCTCCTCTACGAGCACCATGAGCAGGCCTGTTTTGCCGCTTCCGGTCATCCCCACGACAATTCCGTGGGTAGTCAGATCGCCGGGGTCGAGCTCGAAGATGCGGGTGTCTCCGGAGCCATCGAGGGGGCGAAGGCCGCCGGGAACGAAGTAGCGTTCGGTCGTCATCGTGCATCAGCGGGTGAACGGGCTCGCACTCCCGCCGAGCGGCGCGGGCGATGCCGGCGATGCCGCGGGAGGAACGGCCACGGCGGGCACTTGCGGCGCGGCGGGAGGCGCGGGTTCCGGTGTTGCGACGTGTCGCGGGCCTTGGTTGCGGCGTAGATTGGGCAGAAGGACGTCGACGTCGCCTTCGTCGAAGTGCAGGTAGGTCACGGCGCGCCGGCACTGCTGGTAGGCGAGGTCGAGACGGCTCCAGGCCCGGCGGACGCGAAGAGCTTTGTCGCTTGGGGTGTTCGGCTCGTTGTCGCGGCGGCTCAAGGCGGAAAAGAGGGCGGGGCCAATCTGCGCGCCGCGGTCGAGATCCTGCGCGGTGACGCCACACATATTCTGAATCGCGTCCCATCGCGATCGGAAGAGGGTGACGAGCGCCACGACGTCGCTGGCAGCATCTTTGTCGCCCGAACCTTCCTTGATCTTGTCGACGGCGATCTGAGCGAAGTAACCGGAAGTGGCGAGGGGCTGGGCCCAGAGCAGGAACTTGCTGCGCAAGCCGTAGACTTCCTGCTTCAGTTCGGGAAGGTCCGTCGGTTCGGCTTCGGGCAAATTGGTGATGTGGGCAAACCAGGCTGCTTTGGCGAAGTCCTCGAGGCCGTCGACGTCGCGGATGTCGTACTCGGGGAGTGCGGCGATGCGGGCCCGGAAGGAAAGGACCGTCGGGACGACGCCCAGCGCGACGGATGCTGCAGAGACGATGTCGACGTTTTGCGTGGTGAACTCGGCGGGGTCCAGGGCTTCGAGCTCGGCATGCACCCGGTTGAAGGCGCGTTCGGCGTCTTCGAGGTCGCGGAGCGCGACGACATTTGCAGGGGACTTCGGGGGGGAAGGCGACGCGGTCGGGACGATGGAAGAGGAAGATGGCATGTGGGACACCTCGCAAGCACGGGAAAGGCGCAGAGTATCAGGAGCACGACCGTCGGCAAGGGGTGACTCGGTCCGAACGTGCGATTTTGGAGGGGCCGGGAGCGGTTCATCCGGTCTTGGGGAGGCGGCGGTGAAAGAAAAGGGCGGATCAACCGCTCCGAATGACGCTATACGTATGGTAAATGGGCGGTTGATCCGCGATTTTGGGGGGTTGTGGGGATTTGGGGGGCGGTTGATCCGCAGGTTTGTAGGGTCACATAGGGTCAAAAGAGTGGTGAAACGGGAGAAAGCGGGGGATGGAGGGTCAAAAAGGGCGGTTGATCCGCGTTTTAACGGTCATGTAGGGTCAAAAGGGGCGGTTGATCCGGGGGACATGGAGTGTGCCTCATCGCACGTGGGGGGAGATGGAGCTACGCGAGCTTTCCTTCTGAACGGGATCGTGTTCTAGGGCATCTGACGGTTTACCGATGAGGTCGTACCTTGCTTGCTGTGCCTTGGCCTTCGTCGTCGCGGTCCTTTTGACCCCCGCGGTAAGGGCGATGGCTCTTCGGGTCGGGGCGGTCTCCCACCCCGGATCGCGACATATAAACGTTAGTCCAGTGGCACGGCTTGGGGGAGTGGCGCTTTACGTAGCGCTGTTTGCGCCTTTCGTCGCGCTCGTCTTGGTCGATACCTCCGTAGCGCGGATCCTGCGGCCGCAGCTGGCGCGGGGCATCGGGCTGCTCGTGGGAGGCGGATTCATCGCGATGGTAGGAGCCATCGACGATGTGAGAGGACTACGCGCCTTTCACAAACTGATTGCGCAGGTCATCGTTGCGGGGCTGGCTTATGCTGTCGGTTTTCGCATTGACGGGATTACCCTTCCGTTGTTCGGTCCTGTTTACATGGGCTGGTTCGGTCTTCCCGCCACGATCGTATGGATCGTTGGGATAATCAACGCCGTAAATCTCATTGACGGTCTGGACGGGCTGGCTGCAGGGGTCGTCCTATTTGCGGGAACTACAAATTTTATCATAGCGCTGCTCAGCGGCTCCATCTTTATCGCCCTCTCGATGGCGTGTCTCATCGGTGCGGTTGTGGGTTTCCTCGTTCACAACTTCAACCCGGCCCGAATATACATGGGGGACTCGGGAAGCTATCTTCTTGGCTTCGTGCTTTCCACAACCGTGTTGGTAGGCGAGTTAGCTCAGAAGACCTCGACCGCTGTGTCCTTGGTGGTCCCATGCGTCGCGCTGGGCGTGCCGATTTTCGACACGCTCTTTACCATGGCACGGCGATTCCTTGAGCGACGTCCCATGTTTGTTGCTGACCGCGGACACCTTCATCATCGCCTGCTCGACATGGGGCTCACCCATCGGGGGGCGGTTCTCGTACTTTACGGTGTCAGCATCGTATTTTGCGCAACGGCGATCGCATTTTCTCTGGGACGGGCCTGGCAGATTGGCCTCGCGCTTCTTGCGGCGAGCGTCATATTTTTTTCCTTGGTTCGCTTCGCCGGTTATTTCGAGTACGTCAAAGCCCACATCGAACGTCATGGTCAGCTACGAGATCCTCTTACGGAGGGACTGAAGGAACTTCTGGTTGCCCTCCCCGTCCATTTGGCGCGGGCTCAATCGGAATCCGAGCTCGCGATCTCGGTCGTACAAACGGCGATTGGCGTTGGCGATCTGTTCGAGAGGCTCGAGATTCGTCGCGCCGAGTCGGGCGAGACAGTTTTTTCATGGGGTGCGGACCGATCCACTGCAAGTCGTGAGGGCGGGGTCACGGTGCGGATTCCCATTGGACTTGAATCGAGGTATCGAACGTATGTATTACTTGGCATTCGGAAGCATTTTGGAATTCCATCCGCATCATGCCAGGTGTTAATGGAGGTGCTAGCGGCCCAGCTGGATTCACATTTTGTTCGAACTGGGAGTGACTGGGGGTCTGATCGAGGGATCGGCTCTCCGCCCACGGTCCCTCGCGTTGCGTTTGATGCAAAAACAGTACTGTAGGCCACCAAACCAGGTTCGGTATGCGGGGGTACGACGTGTCTCGGAGACGTGCCAATAGATGCTGGGCGTTCTGCTGCCAGTCACCCTGTTCATTGTGCTTGTCGTCCTCTGCATGTTCACGGCGCCCGCGGCTAGGAGAGTGCACTACCTTATACTTACCTCCTACCTTCTACGTCTGGCGGTCCAGCCCTTTATCAGGGATGTCACGCCGCTTATGTTTACCCATGGACAGGGCAGCGACTACAGTGGGTATGAGCAACACGCGATCTTCATCGCTCGACTTTGGGAGTACGAGGGCGTCCACTTCATCGACACGGACGCAATGCCGGAATTGGCCAACACGTCGTTGCCACCCAACCTGTTTGCGTTGGTCATCTTCTTGAATGGCGGCCCGTCTCCTTTTGCCTGCACTTCGGTCATTGCATTTGTAGCTGCGCTTACGGGACTGAATATGTATCTTTTCGCGATACACCTAGGATCAGACAGTGGCAAAGCTTTTTCTGTTTGCGCCGTATTCCTTTTTAGTCCAGCTTTTGTATATCATACGTCGGAGATGTTGAAAGACGGACTCGTCATCTTCCTGGTCACCCTGGCATTTTCCTCCAGTGTGCGCCTTTCCCGGCGGATATCACTGACACAAGCCGTGATCGGTGCGCTCTCGCTTTGGGGCCTCTGGTACGTTCGCTTCTATCTGGTTTTCGTCGTAAGCGCTCCCTTACTGGTTGGTGCCCTTGGCCTTCGAACAAAAAATGCGGCCTTGTCCTTTTTGGTCCTGCTCAGTTTCATAATAGGAGTTGGCCTTGTTGCGGCCTTCACCGACGCGCTGAAAAACATCGTTTCATTCGTTAATCTAAGTTTTGAAGAAGGCAACAGCGAGGCCGCGCGAACCTATTACGCAGTCGGCGATACGAACGTTACCTATGGTTCAGGCGTCATCTTCGACGACGCGGGCTCGCCTTGGAGGGCATTCGGGCCAAAGGTCCTGTACACCTTGCTTTCGCCTTTCCCTTGGCAAGAAGGGTCCATTGGATTCCATCTCAGTAAGATTGACGTTGTGGTCTGGTACTATTTCCTCTGGAGAGTGATCAGTGCTGCGCGGAGGTTGTGGAGAGACGACCGTGCACTCGTCCTAATGTTCCTTGTCTTCCTTGTGCCAACCACATTGATGTATGCAACGAGCATGTCGAACATCGGACTTATTTTCCGCCAAAGACTTCCCATTGTTGCCATCGGGATGGTCCTCGCCACCTTGAGTTGGCCTGCAGTCTCGATGATATCGGTTGACGAGAGAAGTCCGAAGGACGGCCGACGACCGGGACGGCCTCGGATGCTTTCAAATCCGGACGCGACGTGATGAAGTGCGTGTTCTTCGCCAATACCGACTGGTACCTATACAATTTTCGGTTGGCTCTTGCTCAACATTTACGCGGACAGGGGTTGGAGATCGTATTCATCTCTCCAGACGGCTCTTATAGAAACAGACTTGAGAAGGAAGGATTTAAATGGTTTAAAGTGGACATTGATCGACGAGGACTCAATCCGGTTACTGAATTTCGCATCGTTGTTCGGCTCGCTCGACTCCTTTCTCATATCGCACCGGACATCCTCCACAACTTCACCATAAAACCGATTGTATGGGGTACCGTTGCTGCACGGATTGCAGGCATTCCGTGCGTCGTAAACGCGCTCACTGGCACGGGTTCCGTTTTTCGAGGGGAGACGCTGAGGGGACGCCTTCTGAAATTCCCTCTTTCAATCGCGCTAGGGGTCGTATTGCGAGACCCGAGAACGCGAACTATTCTGCAAAACCCGGAGGACCTCGAACTTGTACGGAGGCAACTCGGTGTACCGCCGACACAGACGTTTCTCATCCGAGGTTCCGGCGTCGATTCTGAGCGATTTTCCCCAACTGGTGCAAGGAGGAGCCAGGACGTTCTTTTCGTCGGGCGGTTACTTCGAGACAAGGGTATCATCGACTTCTGCGAAGCAGCGCCGATGGTCCATCGAGCATTCCCCCGCTGTCGCTTCCTGATTGCAGGTAGCACGGATCCGGGCAATCCGAGCAGCCTAACGTGCAAAGATATTGCGCGGCTCGAGGAGCGATATGCTTTCGTTCGCTTCTTGGGTCACCAGGAAGACATGGTGTCCCTTTATCGGTCGTGTGGCGTGGTTGTGCTGCCGACCCGGTACGGAGAGGGTGTTCCGCGAAGCCTCATTGAGGCAGCCGCGTGTGGCGCCCCGTTGGTGGCGACGGATCACCCCGGCTGCAGGGAGATCGTAAGGCACGGGATGAACGGCTTTCTGGTCTCTCCCTCCGACCTTGCGGGTCTATCGGAGGCCATCGGAACAATACTGGCGAATACCATTTTAATAGAACGATTCGGAATACATAGCCGACGGATCGTTCAGGAGGAGTTTTCACAAGAGATCGTCTGGATGCAGACAAGAGCTGTCTATGCGGAAAGCAGCACGCTCAGTCGATAAGCGCGCGGAACGCTGCCTCCGTTCTGTCCACTAATGCGCGAACATCGTATCGTTCCGTGATACGCCGTCGTACAGACTCCGCTGACGGTGGGCTCGCAAGGAGTTCTGTGATACCTGCGCCCAGCGCCAAAGGTTCACCCAACGGTACCACCCGGCCCCGGTCGCCCACTATCAGAGAACTATCGCCTACGTTCGTCACTACGCATGGACACCCGCAGGCCATCGCCTCTGCGATTGCATTAGAAAAGCCCTCTCCGAGCGAACTCGAGACTGCCACGTCCAGGGCGTTGTAAATCCGTGGCATGTCGGTACGCTCACCCGCCCAATGAATACGTCGGCCTAGGCCGAGTTGTGCGGCCGTATCGCGCAACTTGGCTGCGTAGCCATCTGGCCCTTTGCCAACGCAAACAAAACGAGCGAACGGAATGGTCATGATTACCTGAGCGGCACTCTGCAGGAAGGCTGGATGATCCTTCACCGGGGATAGTCGAGCCACGAGCCCGACTAGGGGCTCGTGGTCGCGTACCCCCCACTCAGATCGGACGGCACTGCGCGCCGTCCCATCAGGCTTGAAGCGATCGGTGTCAATCCCATTGTGAATGATCATCGCCCGCCTCAGCTGGTAGCCTCCGCGTTGACGAGCCGCCAGGCCGGCGTGCGAGTTTGCGATGATTAGGTCAGCGGTCCTAGAAAGCTGTGCGCCGGTCCGGAAGCTCAACATCGAGAGCCAGTCGTATTGATTGAAGTCCTTCTCCGAGTCCCGAATGCCCCACACGAGTTTTACACCGGGTATGCGCCAGCGAAGGAGGGAACCGAACACGTTAGCCACGTCCAGATAGGTGTGCAGGATGTCGGGGCGTTCCGCATCAATGAGCTCAATCAGTTTCTTGTAGAACACAATGTTGTCCCATCGCCCCCTCTTGTTGAGGCACACGAGGCGAACGCCAGCTGCGCGCGCTTCTTCCTCGAAAGAACCTCCCGAGTAAAAGGTTGCGAGCGTGATTTCGTGACCTCGACGCTGGAGCTCCCGACTCAGCACGACGATCTGCCGCTCGGCGCCGCCAGTGTAGAGAGACCTGATGAGGAAGAGAAGCTTCATGGGGCAGACTAATTCTGCGAAAGAAGCTGGGACGTGTCAAGTGCTTGAGGAGCACGGGCACGGTTGAACACGACGGCGTACGTAACCTCTCCGGATCCTGGTAGGGTGGCGGCACCCGATCGTTGTCCAGGATAAATCTCGCAGAATTCAGAACGCCATGTCCTCAACTTTCTTTCGAACCGATGGCCCACTCCGAGCCCAGGGGAGGCCATCGTGTGCGGGCTGACGGGATTCTTGGACCCCCGACGGTCCACCTCTGGAGCCGAACTCACCGACACCCTGGCGCACATGACCGAACGCCTTCGCCATCGCGGCCCCGACGACAGCGGCGCGTTCGTCGACCCGGCTGCGGGGATCGCGCTTGGATTCAGACGTCTGTCCATTCTCGATCTTACTGCCGCGGGGCATCAGCCCATGGTCTCAGATTGCGGACGTTTTATCATCGTATTCAATGGAGAGGTCTACAACCATGGCGCGTTGCGAACGGAGCTCAAGCGGCTCGGCCATCGTTTCCGTGGGCACTCGGACACGGAGGTCTTGCTCGAGGCGATCAGCGCGTGGGGATTGCGGGCCGGCTTGGAACGGCTCAACGGGATGTTCGCCTTCGGGCTATGGGACCGGAAGGAGCGTTCGCTCAGTCTGGCTCGCGATCGCCTTGGCGAGAAGCCTCTTTATTATGGATGGTCTGGTGGCGTGTTCCTCTTCGGCTCGGAGCTCAAGGCGCTCCGTGCCCACCCTGCGTTCGTGGCCGAACTTGATCGCGACGCACTTGCTCTCTATTTGAGGCACAACTATCTGCCATCGCCCTACTGCATCTACCGCGGGTTCGCGAAGCTTAGCCCCGGTCATTTCCTCGTTCTCGACGATGGACGCAGGCTCGCCTCCTCCCAGCCATACTGGTCAGCTCGCGATGCGGTTCTGCGTGGACTGTCCAACCCTTTCCGCGGCAATGATCGCGAAGCCATCGAGGAACTCGACGAACTGCTGCGCGACGCGGTCAAGCTCCGCATGGAGGCGGATGTGCCGCTCGGTGCCTTTCTCTCGGGTGGCATCGACTCATCGACGGTGGTAGCGCTCATGCAAGCACAGAGCGAGCGTCCCGTTCGCACGTTCTCCATCGGGTTTCACGAGGATGGCTACAACGAAGCGCACCATGCGAAAGCCGTCGCTGCCCACCTCGGAACGGACCACACCGAGCTCTACGTCGAGGAGGCGGACGTACTGGCTACGGTCGGTCGAATGCCCACCATTTATGACGAACCATTTGGCGATTCTTCACAAATTCCTACACTGTTGGTGTCGCAGCTTGCGCGTCGAGACGTCGCAGTCAGTCTTTCCGGGGACGGGGGAGATGAGCTGTTCGGTGGCTACCCGCGGTATCTGGCAACGAAGCTGCTCTGGCGGTCCATCAGGCATTTCCCGGCGCCAATACGCAAGCTAGCGGGTCGTCTGATTCGTTGGATGCCGCCGTCCACCCTGGATCGAAGCCTCGGGTTCACATCTTTCGCTCTTGACCGGTACGGACGTCCTGGTGTCGTCGGAGAGAAACTGCATAAAGCTGCAGCGCTCCTGGAGCAGGCGAGTTTCAAATCGGTGTATCGGGGTGCGATGAGTTATTGGCCACGGAGTTGTGAGCCGGTTTTGGGGGGCACGGCCCCGCCGACGATATTGATGACAGACATCCCACTCCCGGTTCGAGATCCCATCGAGTGGATGATGTATGTCGATGCGGTGATGTATTTGCCTGACGATATCCTGGTGAAGGTCGATCGGGCCAGTATGAGCGTCTCGCTCGAGGCGAGAGTGCCGATGCTCGACCATCGCATCTTCGAGTTTTCCTGGCGTCTTCCGTTCGGCATGCGGGTCCGAAGATCGAAAACGAAGTGGCTTCTCCGGCAGGTGCTCGCGCGCTACGTGCCCGAGTCACTCTTTGAGCGCCCCAAGATGGGGTTCGGCGTCCCGATATCCGCTTGGCTTCGTGGTCCGCTCCGCGAGTGGGCGGAGGCGTTGCTGGACGAGACTCGGATGCGTCGCGAAGGCCTTCTCGATGTGGAAGCAGTGAACAGGCGATGGCGAGAACATCGGCGCGGCGATCGGGACTGGGAATACTCGCTGTGGGGTCTTTTGATGTTTCAGGCGTGGCTGGAAACCTCAAGGTAGGAGGCCCGGAAAGCCCGGAAAGCGGTTCCAACCCTATGATCGGTGGTGGGCTGCATAGCCCGTGTAGATTTCCTCGTACATTCGGGTCACGGTCTCCAGTCCATAACGCTCTTCGATCCGCCTCCGCGCCCGAGTCCCGAGAGTTTGACGCGCCAATGGAGTAAGGGTGGCGAGTTCGAGAATTGCGCCAGCAAGCGCCTCGGGATTGCGCGGCGGGACAACCCGCCCCGTATCGCCGACAATCTCAGCGTTGTCCCCAACATCCGTGACTACACACGGAACCCCGCACGACATCGCCTCGCCAATCACGTTGGGGAAAGCCTCACCAATGGAACTCAACACCAAAATATCCCACCCGGCCAGCAATTGGGCCACATCGTCCCGTTTACTCAACAGCGATACCCGATCGCCGAGCCCGAACTCCCCAATCCAGCGCGATAGGTCCCGATTGTCCGGGCTCGCGCCCATCCCCGCAAGCACGAACCGGCTCGCCGGAAGCGCATCGACAACCTGGGCCGCAGCAGCCAGGAACGTGCGGTGGTCCTTCATCGGATCGACGCGCGCGAGGATTCCGATCACCACGTTGTCCCCTACGCCCAAAGCTTCCCGGGTCGCCTGTCGTCGTAGGGCATCAGGACGGAACTCTGCCGTATCGAAACCGTTCGGCACCACGTGCCAACGCTGTGGTCGGTACCCAAGGGATTCGTGATACTGGAGGCCGCGTCGGGAGTTGATGACGATGCCGTCGGGAAAGCGCGAGAGAGCGGCCAATGTACGCGGCATCATCGACGAGAGCGTCGAGTAATGGCGCATGTCCATGTCGGCGCACCGAACATTCCACAAGATTTTGCTTCTGTGGTGAGCCTTCCCGGCCACCAAACCGAGCAGATCAGCGTGGTACATCCAGGTCTGGAGAATGTCGGGACGGTACCGACCTAGCAGCCGTGTGAGACGCGGGATAGCCAACGGGTCGGGCACACCTCGCCTCATACCCAAGCTGTGCAAGTCCACCCCTGACGGCAGCTCCACCCGCGGCGGCAGGTCAAGCATCGACACGATGACCGACTCGAAGCGCGTCGAATCTATGCTCCGTACAAGCTTGAGGAGCGCCCGCTCCGCCCCCCCAGTGAGCAACCCCGTCGTAAGGTAGAAGACCCGGATGCGGCTCATGTCATATTACCCAGCGAGCTAAAAACACACGGGCAGAACCACTCGCTGCACCACAAGTGGCGGCCGACTTATCGTGATGGTGGATACCACGCAACGGCTACCCCCGACCAGCCATACCGGAAATTTCGTCACCAAGGCAAGCTGCACCAGCGGAGCCAATTGGGCAAACCTCTCCCGCCCTCACCGATCAAGTGTCCTCTCTCGCCTGCCTACGGACCCCAATCGACTCTCGAGTGTACGACCAGACGCGCCCACCGGCCCAAATCGACTCTCGAGAATAGGTTCGAGCCCATCGACCCGCCCAAATCAACCGTCGAGTGTCCGATCGCGGGTGCCCATGGACCCAACCGGACTCTCAAGAGTCCACTCTCGGGTGCCCACCGACCCAATTCGACTCTCGACGGTTCGATCAGAGGGCCATGAGCCCTTGACAGGACATTCGTACTCACGCACCTTGCCCTCGCGGTACCCACTTGTAGGCCCCGGTGAATTCTTCCCCGTCGCATCCTGCGAGGTGTAGCCTAGACCCCGTTTCATTTTCGACTTCATCAATTCTACGATCGAACCTGAGGTTCCCATGCACGTCATCCGATTGCTGTTTTTCTCGCTGACCGCGGCACTATTCCTTCTCTGCGGGTGCGATGGGGAATCCCCTCAGGCCCCCCCTTCTGGACTCAACTACGCGACCCCCACGGCGATCTACACCAAGGGGGGGGTGAGCATGGTCAACAGCCCTACCAGCAGAAGGATGGAACGAGCTGGGCACATAAAACGCGGTACCGGAGGGGTCGAAGACAATGCCGTGGTAGGCATTCATGAAGACCTTTACGACTTGCTTCTTGACGGGGTAGGCGTCGAGATGTCGTAAATGAACACGTACTCGGTGGAGTCCTGGACCACCATGTTGGCGGTGGTGCTGCTGTAGACGCGGTTGTAGCCGCTCGTCAGAACCAGCAGGGTCTTGTGATCGGGATCGGGACTCACCACAGTGCTGACGGCATATCCCGCCAACCATGCTGGATTGTCGGGCAGGTCCGGGTTCATGGGTTGGAACCGAGAATTCTCCTGCGCCAGCGGCGTGATCTGTTGACCCATGTTAGGCAGGGCCTCGGCTGGGGGCGCCTCCTTCACAGTGATGGTCAGCGTTGTGCCCGTACCGCCGCCCTGGTTGGAAGCGATCACTGTGTAGCTGGCTGTGGGAGTCACGGCGGTGGGGATTCCGCTGATGACCCCGGTGCTCGTGCTCAGGGTCAGGCCCGCCGGAAGGGGCGATGTCGAACTATACGAGGTTGCCACTCCGCCCGGCAGCCCGGCACGCCGGGCGGGACCTACCCGTTTTGGGTGGCGCTCAAGGCTCAAGGGGACTGGAGCCAGCGCAATAGCCTATGTATCGAGCATCCGCGACCGCGAGATCGTCGTTGTGCCCCTGAATGGCGCGCCCGGTCCCTACGTCCGCATCGCCGTGAAAGGCCAACCCAACAAGATGACGATGAACGGAGCCCAGTCGCTCCTGTATGTCGCCGAAGACCAGTCCGATACGGTGGATGTCATCGACACTGCAACCAACGCCATTGTCGAAACCATCCCAGTCATAGCGCGTCCATCCTACGATAACCATCAACGATATCGCACGGTTGCAATGCTGCTGCCGCTGACGCTGACGCTGACGCTGACGCTGACGCTGACGCTGACGCTGACGCTGACGCTGACGCTGACGCTGACGCTGACGCTGACGCTGACGCTGACGCTGACGCTGACGCTG
>CAITRH010000660.1 GCA_903894755.1 uncultured delta proteobacterium | reverse complement strand
TAGGGAAGCTCCGCGTCCTACGCGCCTTCGCGCCCGACACCGTTCAAGATATGCCTTGCCCGCGCCCTTCGGAAAAGCGATACCTCTCCCCGATGTTTCGCAGGACTGGGACCCATTTCGTTGACGCCGCGACATTCCGTTCACGGCGGATCGCCATTGGATTACCTAGCCCCTTCTCAAATAATGTCGCGGCTGCGTCGCCTGACCGCCACCCGGGTGGTGGCAAAAGGCTCACTCTTGAGGGCACCATGCTTCTTTGAAGTACACGAGAAGGGTAAATCTGGATAGGGTCGTTTCATGAAACGTGTGTTCTTGACCTTCGCGGATAGACGTCTCCACCGCTCGGTTACTCGCATTTCGAAGCAAGCAGAGGCGATGCGGGCGTACGACGTGATCCAGAGTGCGGATGAAACCTGGCTGGAGGGCTCTTTTCGAAGAAAGTTCGCAGATAAACTCGTACGCGGCTCCCGCGGATTTGGCTACTGGTGCTGGAAGCCTCAACTCCTGCTCCAAACGTTTCAAGCGCTTTGCGACAGCGATATCGTTCAATATACGGACGCAGGTTGCCACATGAATCCGCTGGGGAGGCGACGACTCTTGCAGTATTTTGCCATGACCGACGCGTCGTCTACGGGGATCCTTGCGTTCCAAGCCCGCCCGCCGGAGGCGCCGCTTGTCTACGATGGACGCAAGCTTCCGGACTGGAGGGAGTCGTATTGGGTCAAGGGTGACCTGGTGGACCACTTCGGGGTTCGACGGAGCGATGCCATCGTTCATTCGCCTACAATCGTGGCAACCACTTTCTTCGTTCGAAAGTGCGCATCGTCGACGGAACTCATTCGAACATGGATGAACATCATCGAGACGGACTTCTCGCTTCTCGACGACACCCCGTCGCGGAGCCCGAATTTCCCAGGCTTCATCGAGCACCGCCACGACCAGTCGATCTTTTCCTTGTTGTGCAAGCTCCGGCACGTCGACACCCTGTCTTCTTGCGAGCATGACTATCCGAAACGGACTTCGATGGAAGCGGATTGGGAAGCCCTACGAGAATTTCCCATTCATGCCAAGCGTGACAAGGACTTGGGACCGGCGGCCCGAGCGGTCCATTGGCTCCGGAAGCTCGGTAGTAGGCTAAAGACTACCGTGTACGGGGTCGTGCGTTAGATTCGCGGAACACTTCCTAAGGCGGGTAGGCAAACCAATGGCGATCCGCCGTGAACACAATGTTGCGACGTCGTTATAAAGGGACCCATCCCATCGAAACATCGGGAAAAAGTGTCGCTCTTCCGATGTGCATGGGCAAGGGCCAAACGGTGGGGGTGTCGGGCGCGAGGGGGCCAGGGATGCGGAGTTCATGTGTTCTTTCATAGGGTTACGATCCCGTGCGAGGAACGGTTCGCGAGAGCGGTGGTTTTGTCGCTTGACATGCGAACCCGGGCGCAAAGGCCGGGCGCACAGGCCGGGCGCACAGGCCGGGCGATCGCGGTGGGGTCCGTCGCGGTCTAATTTGGCTTGAAATTCACCATGAGCGAAGTCAATTCTATCAATACGTGTACGAAAGGACCGCCGCGGACTTTGCCGTGGCCGCACGCGGAGATGCGGGAAGCAAACCGCGAGCCTCCTCGCACAGGTAGTCGTCCCATGCTTCGCTGTCGTCCCTGTACAGATTCGCGATGATACGGACGCTCTGGATTTCGAAGAACTGGATGCGTATCCGGTCATTGACGAAGCTCTGTCCAGCGCCGAAGGGTTCGCGAAGAGGCGGTCCAAAGAGGATGCTCCGAGCGTCGTTGCCGTATGGCTGGACCCCGCGGACGCGGTTTGTGGCAAGAAGACGAGGTAACGACGGCCGCTCCTGCCGAGGACCCACAAGCGGACGTCGAGACTGGCGACTGCCGCGAGGGTCTCCCGTGGCCCTGGCAAGCTCCAGCGTCTCGAATCGCCGTTGGGCCGCCAGCACTTCAGTCAGAAAGAATGACAACGAAATGCCTTCGGCTTGCCCATTCCATGTCCCGGACTTTGAGCGACGCGCTCACGTTTTCTCCCGCTACGAGGACGGGATTTTCGTCCGCGCCCTGATGCGAAGGGGGCCGGGGGGCGGCTGACAGGCCGTCAGCGTCAGAGCAGGGGGAGGTTGGTCACGTCCCGTGCGGCCCACACATTTCCGGCCGTGCGCAGCAGCTCCCGGCTGGAATCCCACCCCCACGCCGTCGGGTCCCAGGCGCGGAGCCCAAAGCCCTCCGCCTCGAGCACCGCGAACACCTCCTCCTGCGAATGCCCTGCCCGCGCGCAGACGTGGCGATTGCTCTCGAACATCATCACGAGGTCGCGGTTTGCGCGCAGCGTTTCTCGGGCCCCCTGGAACACAGCGAGTTCGCCCCCTTCCACGTCCATCTTGAGGAAGTCGACGTGGGCCGAGAGCCTCCCGTCCTGGGCTCGGAAGGCGTCGAGCGTGGTGACCTCGACGCTCTCGCTGTCTCCCCCCTCGCCAACCGCCGGGGCCCCTTCGGCGGTGGCCGCGCCCACGAGGTAGCGATCCCCGTCGCGGCAGTTCGCCTCGCGTCGCAGCTCGAGGCGTCCAGCCTGCGCCGCGAGGGCCAGCTTGTGGACCGAAACGTTCTCGAGTCCGTTCAGAGCGATGTTGCGCTCGAGCAGCCCGACGACATGGGACGACGGCTCGAACCCCCAGACGTGGCCGCGAGGCCCCACGGCTCGACCCGTGAATACACTGTAAAGGCCCACGTTTGCCCCGATGTCCACCACGTGCATCCCGCGCGTGACGAAGGCAGCGACCAGGGCCAGCTCGGTGTGCTCGAAGTGCACCTTGAAGAGCAGTTCGGGGATTTGGCCCTCAGGCAGCAGGCGCACGCGCCGAGGGTTGGGGATCATGAAGTCGATGGGTTCGCCCCTGGCCCGCACGCGGTTCCACGTCACGTCGCGGTAGAAGCGGGCCGGTCGCCCCAGTTCGTTGCGCAGTCGGCGAATGACTCGGTTCGTATCGGCCACCACGTCGGAACGTTAGTACGCTCGCCTGAAATCTCACGCACAATCGCTACACGCCCGGAGGGGCCGGCATCCTAGAGAACCGCAGAGGGCGCGACGATCGCCTGCACTTGCTGAAAGAGGGCGTCAAATTAGACCGCGACGGACCCACCGCGATCGCGGCCTTTGCGCCCGGCCTTTGCGTCTCTCACCGCATCGCCTCTCCCAACGCCCCGGTGGTTCGCATGTCAAGCGACAAAACCACCGCTCTCGCGAACCGTTCCTCGCACGGGATCGTAACCCTCTGAAAGAACACATGAACTCCGCGTCCCTGGCTCCCTCGCGCCCAATACCCCCACCGTTTGGCCCTTGCCCGTGCACGTCGGAAGAGCGACACTTTTCCCGATGTTTCGACGCTTTATGACGACGTCGCAACATTGTGTTCACGCCGGATCCTCACGCTTCCCGAGGTCGCTCAACTGCTGAAAGTCGCAGAGAAAACCGTCTACACGATGGCGCAGTTTGGGGAGCTGCCAGCGTTCAAGGTCGGAGGCCAGTGGCGCTTCTGCCGCACGGACTTGGACGCGTGGATCGACGCGAAGACCCGCCGCTCCGAGGGATGATGGCGGTGGCTCAGCCCAGAAGCGAACGACCGATCGAGCCAGCGAGCGCGGTGGGCAGTAGTGCGCTCGCCGAGCCGTTCGACGTGCGTCTGCGTTTCGGCGCTGCGGCCGAGGCCTCCCGCTACCTCCGCGCGCTCGCGAGCCTGCTCTTCGGCCCGCGCACCAAGGTCATCGCGACACTGACCACGGGCGCGTCGCGCGAAGACCTCACCGCCGAGGAGATCGCCAACCGCCTTTCGCTCGGCGCCATCGCGAAGCTCCGCTTCGCCCTTCGGCTCGGAGAGCGCCCGTTGACCGTCGAGTTCGAGCTCCTGGCGTCGGAGCCCGGCGCGGTCGCGGTCCGCACCCCGTTCATGAGTGGGCCCGCCACTTCGCGCCTGTGGCTCCAGTCCGACGCCGACATTGTCGCCCCGATCCCGGCACTAGCGCTCCCGACGACCACCGAGGGGCTCGCCCTAGATGCCGCGCACGCGCTCGTCGGACTCGCTGTCCGCTCCGGGGGCTTTCGGGAGGCCGACCTCGCCGGCGAGCATCCGCTCGCGTGGAGCACAATGAGGCCGAACGACGCTGCCCATCCGGTGCGCAGCACGCTCCGCGATGCCGCGTGGGGCACCGCCTCGGAAGCGGAAGGCGCCATCGTCGCGTGGGTAAGCGGGCTGTTGCCGCCGCCGATGCCGCGCACGCCCGAAGCCGGCTGGTGGGAGCAGTACGACGTGCTCACGCGCCGCCCGCGCGAAGCCCTGACCGAACTGCACGCCCACCTCACCACCCAATTCGATATCCCGGTCGCGTGGACGATCGTCGACATCACGGCCGCGCCCGAGGGCACCTTCGTTGTGCCGCCCGAGGCGAGCGCCATCGCGCGGCTCGTGCCCGAAGCAGACCGCGTCGTCGCCGTGGTCGACCTTGAGCAGCCGGCCTCGCTCGTTGCCGAGATGCTCCTGCACCTCTGCGCCCACCTCACGCTCGGCCACGTTCGTCCGGGGGACACGTGGGGCCATTGGGAAACGGCCACGTCGCTCTCGCCGACACCGCATCGGCAGTGGGATCGCGAAGCCCGCGCCTACGTCGACGCGACCTTCACTCGCCCCGTGCGCCGCGTCTCCTCGCTCGAAGACTGCAACCCGCGCGAGAAGGCCTGGCTCGTCTTGCTCGACCACATTGGGCGCATGGTCGGCCAGACGCCGTGGCCGCGGGGTCGAGGGCTCGAAAAGGGGCTGCCTCTGCTAAAGATAACGCGGTGCGAAGCGACAACTGCCACGCATCGAGGCGCAACGTATATTTTTGCTCTTGACACGGAACAAATGTTGATCTTTTGGCATCCGAACGAGGGAAGACCCTGAAGCGCGCTCATGCTCGAACGACGGCTTCACGGGGCCATCGAGATCGGCGATCAAGGATCCACCGTTCAAATGGTCGCCCCGCCAGCGGTCTAAGTTGGATCCGAAGAACACCATACACTTCG
>CAITRH010000659.1 GCA_903894755.1 uncultured delta proteobacterium | reverse complement strand
CCGTCTTTCGATGCCTCAATGGCTCAACCTTGACCCCCCTAATCGCGAAATGCGCCCGTGAGGAACTCGCGTGTCTCAAAGCCAGGAGGTTCCATGGGTCAAGTGCGAGATCGAATGGACGAGGACATGGCGATGCGGGGGATCAGCCCCCATAGTCCAACGATGACAGCACCTGCTTCTTCCTCCCCTCGCATCCGGCACCTTCTGCGCGCCCTGGCCCGAGCCACGACCTACGACGAGTGGCGCTCCTTGGCTGAGGAGCTCGACATCCTCGAAGACAACGTCGCCTGGCAAGGCGAGGACCCGTCCGAGTTCTACGACGACGCCCTTTTGCGTCAGCACCTTGCCCAGATTCGGCGCCTCGAGTGCGCCGGCGACTTTGAAAGCCTCATTGTGCTCCTTCGAGAGAGCCTCTATCGGCATCTTCCCGACCTCAGTGTCGCGGCGCTCTACGACGAGACCAGGACCGGAGAGACCAAGCACATCGTGTCACGGTACCTGGATGAGACTGTGCGGGTCCTCGACGTTCTCTGCGACGTCCCCATTGCAGGGATGACTGTTCGCGACAAGCTTCAAGAAATGGAGCTAGCAGCTCGAAACTTCGGGCGCTCCACCTTGATGCTCAGTGGCGGAGCCACCTGGGGGATCTACCACCTTGGAGTGGTTCATGCTCTCCACAAGCAGGACCTTCTTCCCAAGGTGATCTGCGGCTCCAGCATGGGGGCCATCGTTGCCGCGAGCGTCTGCACCCGAAACGATGCGGAGCTCGACACGTTGCTCACGCACCCCGAGTCCATTCACCGCGAAGCCTTCCGTCTGCTTGGCCTTCGGGGCATGCTGTCCGAGGGGGCAATGATGGACCCGAAGCAAATCATGATCCACATACGGGCCAACGCACGCCATGTGACCTTTGCCGAGGCCTTGGCTCACAGCGGACGTATCCTGAACATCTCGGTATCTCCGACAAGGCAACGTCAGAAGCCAAGGGTTCTCTGCTACCTTACGGCTCCCAACGTGTTGGTTTGCAGTGCGACGGCGGCCTCTTGTGCGGTTCCTGGTCTTTACGCAGCCGCCACGCTGAGCGCGCGAGGGCGGGATGGACAAGAAGTGCCGTACCTTCCAGAAGAACGCTGGGCGGACGGTTCCTTTGGTGCGGACTTACCCATGTCTCGTCTCAGTCGTCTCCACAATATCAACCATTTCATTGTCAGCCAGTCGAACCCGCATGTGGTGCCTTTTGTGCCTCGCCATGCGCGACGCAAGGGGCTTGTGGCGCGCAGTGTGCGGCTGTTCGGTGCCTTTACCCGCGCTCAAGCCGTCGAGGTGCTGGACGCGGCCCGGCGAAACACGGACATCGAAGTGGTCCGGCGCGCCCTGGAGCAAGCGCACGCGTTGGCTGAGCAAGAGTACTTTGGACATATCACCATCTACCCACACTTTGGACCGCATATGTACGCACGCCTTCTAGTGAATCCAACGGAGGCACACTTCCGCGAGTTCATAATCGAGGGCGAGCGTGCCACCTGGCCCAAGCTCGCGATGGTCCGCGCCCAGACACGCATTGCAACCACCCTCGAACACTGTATCCAGCGTCTCCGAGCGCAGCTTGATGCGCCCGCGACCGTGTCTGTTCTTGCGCACGCTAAACCAAACCTACCTTGAGAACCGCGGGGCCGGGCAGTTCGGGAGGACGAGGCTGGGGTTTCAGTTGGCTCGCGCCGGCACTCCTACTCCGAGGTGAGGCGCAGCAAGCGCGAGTACCGCCTCCGTGACACATCCTGCCGCTGCTTCACGCTTCGATTTCCCTGTCCGCGACTCTTGGCCGTGGTGACCCATTGCGCAACAGGCGGACCCATCAGCGTAGCGTTTCAGCAGAGCGTTGCGCTGCACACGCTGGCCCGGGGACCACTATCCCCCCAAAAAACACCAGGCTTGACACGCTGTAAATTAAATCGTGGTCGCCAGAAAACGTTCGCGCT
>CAITRH010000658.1 GCA_903894755.1 uncultured delta proteobacterium | reverse complement strand
GTCAGCGTCAGCGTCAGCGTCAGCGTCATCCGCATTGCAACCGTGCGATATCGTTTAGGGTCTCACGGGATGGACGCGACCACGTAGGCCTGGGGAGACCGAGGAGGGCGGAGGGAGCTATCCCTCGCTTCCCGTTTCAGCCCCCTGAGCGTCGCGGGAGCCCGTGTCGGGGACTGCTGCGTCTGCATCAGGGAGTCCGCCATCGGTTGCAGGGCAGTCTTGAAGTACCGGTGCCTGGGCCGCCTTGCCCGCAATCGCCTGACGCGCCACGAAGCCAAAGCCAAAAGACATCGCATCGCAGGACTTGAGCCCGTCCACGTCTCCACTGGCAAGGAGATCCAGTCCGCTCTCGACAAACTCAATGGTTGGATAGAGCGGCGAGCTCGGACAGATTCCAAGCATGCGAAACCCCGCCTTGACGTCCGCTCCACGGGATCGACCTGCGATCAACCCGTCCCGGATGATCCAATCGCCATCGGGCTGCAACTCGATGCGTCCCATGATCTGACCGTCGGTGACACGGAGCGGCAGCACATATACGGTCGACGACAGCGTATGTGGGGGCCAGAGCAATTGCCCACTCGGGTAACGTGCCACCAGAACCCCCTCGCGCACATAAGCGTTGTCATCGTACCACTTGGAGTCCGACAGGTTTGGCCCGGCAACGTCGCGCAGGCTGAGGACACTCTCATCGACGGTCCAGGGATAGTTGCGGGTCCAGCAAAGCGGGCCGTACGTGCCCGTGGGTTGGCAGACATCGGGAAACAAGGACTGGTTTTCCAGCCCCGGTGAGGGGTAGATGTCCACGCGGACCTTGTCGTCGCTTCGAGTTCCGTTGTAGCCGCTCACCCGGAACACCAGATTGAAACGCCCCTTGCACAAGCCGCAGTTGAGTCCCAGGTCCGATATGGGGATCCCCATGGGGACAATCTGCTTGGCGGTATCGCCAGCAAGGCGCCCAAAGGTATTGTCGCGGCAGTTTTCGCCGTCAGGATTGGGGCTTAGTCCGGTGCAAGGCTGGGTGTTGACTTGCTTGCAGGTGTCCGAGGCCGTGCAAACCCCATCGACGTCGAGCCCTAGGGTCTTCCAGGCCGTGTCACTGAGGTTTCCAGCGAGGTCGCGGGAGCCTAGACGCACCGAGTCGAAGGCAAAGTACAGTGGCTCGAGATTGGTGGCCACCGTGGAGACGGGACGATCCCCTTCGTTGGGCTTTCGCCAAGTCGTGCACCCGTTGGGGTCGGTCGATTGCCACCAGATCGTGTCCCCCGATGACGCGTCGGTGAGCCGGGCGCGCTCTCGGAGGTCCGATGGATATTCGTTGCACGAGAGGGCGACGGCGAACGCGGCGCCAAGCACGCCAAGGACTGCAGAATACGTCGTGGATAACCGCACAGGGGACGAGCCTAGCTCGCATGTGGCGTCGGAGACAACGCGCGGGGGCATCTTGGGCTACAACCATCAGGATCTTTCGTCAGGAGCTCGCGACGTGCGCCACCGATCCTTCGTTTTTGCTCTTCTTGTTTGCAGTGCGACACTCGGGCAGGGGCCTTCCGCGCGAGCCCAAGGGGTCGATCCCACCCGTCTTGCCGTGGCCACCGAGGCCTTCGACGAGGGGACTCGCCTCTTCAAAGCCAAAAACTACGAGGCCGCCGCAGCGCAGTTCGAAACCGCAGAACGCTTTGCGCCCAGTGCCGCGTCCCTCGCCAACGCCATTCGAGCGCGTCGCGCCGCCCACCACCTCGCGCGCGCCGCCACCCACTCGGCCCAAGCCCTCGCTCGGTACCCCTCGCACCAAGCCATCGTCGACCTGGCCCGACAAGTCTTGGCCGTCGCCGATCGGGAACTCTATCGAGCCGAGGTCGCCTGTGTCCCCGACTGCACCCTCGTCGTCGATGAAAAGGTCGCCGCCGTCGATCCGGTGAGCAACTACGTGCTCTATCTCGATCCTGGTCCCCATACCGTCGTGGCCTCGTGGGGCTCGAAGCGCAGGAAGACCCAGACGGTCACCGCCGTGCGCGCTGGACTGCACGCCCTTGCCTTCGAAGCTCCCCCCGAGGTGGCTGTTCCGCCGGTCCCGCCGCCAGTCGTCGAAAGGGGGACGGTCCCGTCTCCGCCGCCCGATGCCGTGCCGTCGCAGCCTGCTCCAAGCGGACTCCCCCCGTGGGTGTTCTTCGCGAGCGTGGGAGCCACCGCGGCGCTCGCTGGCGTCACCGTGTGGAGCGGCCTCGACACGCAACAGAGCCCGGGAGCCGACGCCGTGACCAAAGCTTGCGCGGCAGGCTTGGCATCGTGTGACCAACTCTACGAGGACGGCCGCTCGCGCCAACTGCGCACCAATATCCTCATCGGTGCCTCCGCCGGAGTCGCTACGGTCACTGCATTGGTCGGCATTTTCTGGACCAACTGGAAAGGCTCGACAAGCTCCATCACGCCAACGGTCGGTCTCGGCCACCAGACCACCGTCGGCGTGCTAGGACACTTCTAGTGAACCAGCTGTCGGGGACCGATCGGAAAAGACGTCAGCGTCTCGACCGCTACGATCTGCTCGCCGAGATCGCCTCGGGCGGTATGGCAACCGTCTACCTCGGGCGACTCGCGGGGATGGGCGGCTTCGAGCGACTGGTCGCTATCAAGCGTCTGCACCCCCACCTCGAGTCGGACATTTCCTTTGTCGAGATGTTTCTCGATGAGGCGCGTCTTGCGGCAAAACTGCACCATCCCAACGTGGTGAGCACGCTCGAAGTCGGCGCCACTGCGCAAGGGCATTTCCTGGTGATGGACTACATCGAGGGCGACACCCTGGCGCGCCTCATCGCCCGAACCACCGCCAAGAAGGAACGCGTTGCCATCGCCGTTTCCCTTCGGATCATCCATGACGTGCTCGCAGGGCTCCAGGCCGCACACGACCTGCGGGCCGAGGACGGCACCGGGATGAACTTGGTGCACCGCGACGTGTCGCCGCAGAACATCCTGGTGGGCGTGGACGGCATCACCCGCATCACGGACTTCGGCGTGGCTCGTGCCGAAGCGAGGCTGACCACCACGCGCTCGGGACAGGTCAAAGGCAAGCTGGGCTACATGGCCCCAGAACAGGCGCGAGGCGACGCGATCGACCAGCGTACAGATATCTTCGCGGTCGGCATTGTCCTCTGGGAGCTGCTCACTGGGCAGCGCCTGTTTCGCTCGAAGAGCGGAGGCGACGTCGAGGTGCTCCATCGCATCGTCTACGAGGAAGTCCCCACTGCGCGGAGCGTAGAACCGAGCGTTCCTGCGGCCTTGAACGCGCTCTGCATGCGGGCCCTTGCGCGCGACTCGGCCGAACGGTTCCCCGATTGTGCAAACTTCGCCGACGCGCTCGAAGCTGCATCGGCAGGCACCGCGCGTATGGCAACCCCCCGTGAGGTCGCACGGGTGGTCGACGAACTGGTCGGACACGACGTGCGGGCGCGTCGCAGTGTGCTTCGGTCCATTGCGCCCCCGTCCGATGCGGCGTCCGGCTCGGGAATGATTGGTGCGGATGTTCCCAAGCTCCCCCAGTCCCTCTCCCCAACGTCGCTTGCCGAAGTCTCAAGGGCAGCCACCGTGGCGCTGCGACTGGAAGCTCCTCCGCCGCCTTCTGCGCTGGGACGTTCCGTGGTCGTGGGGGCACTGTCAGCGTTTGTCGTGCTAAGCCTCGGTGCAGCGGCGCTGCTCTTCTTGATTCCGCGCGAGCGATCCGCAGTGTCCACGTTGGCGTCCTCCGTCCCCTCGGTCGTGGCGACGGCTCCTCAGTCCAGCGCCAGCGCGAGCGTGTCCAGTTCTGCCAGTTCTGCCAGTGCACCGGTGGCTTCGGCAAGCGCCTCGGCGCCACGTGCGACTGCGCCGGTTGCAACGTGGAACCCCCGTGCTGCAGGACCGCGTCCGCCGTCCGTTGCTTCCATGCAGGCCCCACCCAAGCCGCCGCGGCCTGCGCCGGAGCCGGACAACCTGTCGACGAACCCGTACCGCTAACTACACGCCGCGCTCGCGCATGTAGGCAAGGTAGTTGCGGGCGCCCGTGGTCAACGCGTTCCTAGGGAACTTCAAGAGAAGCCCCTCGAAGGCGCCGCGCGCGTACTTCCATTGGTGCATCCGTAGGTACGTCTCCCCAAGGAGCAGCAGCAGATCGGGCTCGAGTGACGACGACGTTGCTTCGGAGGCTCCCGAGAAGTTGCGAAGGGCGTATTCGATGCGTCCTATGGTTGCATCGTAGTTGTCCTTCGCCAGGTAAAAGCGGGCTACGTAAAGCTCGTGGCTCACCAGACGCGCCGTGACATCGTCGAGAAGCTGCCGAACCCGCACGCTTTCTTGTGCGTCAGGGTAGTCGTGCAAGTAGCCACGTAGCTCTTTGTACGCCTCCATCACCGACGCTTGATCGCGCTCTTCCCCGGCTGGAAGCAGAAAAGAGTCCGGGATCTGACGGTATTCCGCTTCCGCGATGCGCGACCTCGCATAAGCCACATCGTTCGCGTCGGACCGGTGGTCGTGAATGAACTGCCGGTAGGCGCGGATCGCCTCGACGAACTTGTCTTGCTCGAATTCGGCGTCGGCGATGCGAAGCTCGGCTAGCTTGCCGTAACGCGAGTAGCTGTACTTGCGTCGTACCTCGCGCATCTTGGTCTGGCAGTCGAGCCAGTTCTTGGCGGTGCATTCGGCAAGCGCCGTGTCGTAGGCGCGTTTGGCATCGGCCGTGTACCCAAGCGCCGTCTTCGGCTCCGGAGCGCACGCGCATAACGCAACTAAACACAGCGCAGACAGACCGTTTCGCATGGCCGCAGACCGTAGTCGTCAACCCGTGACGTGTCATGTCCCGGTCGTTTCTTGACACGCGCCAAGGCGAGGGACTCTCATCGCGCCATGAGAACTATCCTCTTTCCAGTCGCCATCGTCGCTCTTCTAGGGATCGCCTGCAGTCGCAAAGAAGCTGCCCCAGCAGCCCCTACCCCAACGGCCCCTTCCGCCGCTCTATCCGCCTCCGCCACCGCCACCGTCGCGCCGGCAAGCGAAAAAGCGGACGCCGGCGGGTTGGACGAAGACACGGTCGAATGCAGCGTCCAGCAATGTAAGGTGCAGCTGATCACCGAAGCGGTCCAGGCGGAGCTCGAAAAGCAGCCCAAGACCGTCAAGCTCGTATTCCGAGAGAAGACCACCAACGCCCAGCTCGCAACACTTGCCAAGGTCCCCTGGGCTACGCGCGTTTCCATCGACGGTTGCTCCGAGGTGTCCGACCTGACCCCGCTCGCAACCCTGAAGGGGCTCCAGGGATTCTCGGCCTTCGGCGCCAGTAAAGTCGTCGACCTCACCCCCTTGGCCGGCCTCACCAACCTCGAAGAGCTCTCGCTCTACATGACCGCGGTCGCCGACCTCTCTCCCATTCGAGGCCTTACCAAACTCACCCGCCTCGACCTCTACGCCACCAAGGTCACCGACCTCGCCCCGATCAGCGGACTCTCTCGGCTCAAGTACCTGAATCTGTACCTGGTGAAAGCAAAGGATTGGAGTCCCCTGAAAGGTCTCGCCGCACTCGAAACGCTTTGGCTCCATTTCTCCGACCTGCGCGACACCGCGGTCTTGGCCAACATGAAACAAATGAAAGACCTGATGTTGTCGTGGAGCCGCGACCTGAAGGACATCTCCGCGCTCAAAGACATGAAAAGCCTCGAGAAGCTCGAGTTGACCGACTGCCCCGTGACCGACCTTGCCGTGCTCGCAGGGCTCACCAAGCTCCGTACCCTCTCGCTGCGTGGAACCAAGATCAAAAGCATCGCGCCCCTTGGCACACTCACCGAGCTTCGAGCCGTCGACCTGATCGACACCCAAGTGGCCGACTTCGGACCACTGGTCGCAAGTGCCAAAACCCTGTACTCGCTGCGTCTTCCCAAAGGCACCTCCCCCGCCAAATGGGCCGCACTCTCCAAGGTCAACCCGACCCTCAACCCGGAAGTCCAGAAGTAACCCCGCCTCAGTCTTCGATGTGCGCCACCGCCGCGCGCGCGTCGGGAAGCAGACTCGTGATCGCGCCTTTGTCGAGTCCAAGGGCCTTGAGCGCGTCGTCATAACCCGTCCGCGTCTGCTCGTGCGGCAGCCCGTAGCCCAGGTCGCTCGCCAGCGCGTCCGATACGCAAAGCGCGGCTGCAAAAGGATGGATCATCCCGCCTATGCGCGGCACATGATGATGCTCCACCACCAGCGCAACGTCGGGGGGGAGTTTCCACGAACGGCACAAAATGCCCGAGGCCGTTTCATGGATCTCCTCGATGGCGGGCCAGACCAGCTCGAACGCAGGCACCTTCACTCCTCGCGGCAACTGCGAAAGCACAATCATGGACGCCGCTATGCCAACGTCGTGAAGAAGCCCGCAAAGGAACGCATATTCGTCGTAGAGCGACGTACGTCGGCACAGAATTCTCGCAATATGAGCCGTCGCGGCGCTGTGACGGCTCAAGAGCCGCATCGGTTCCTCGTACCCGGCTGCCCGAAAAACCTTTGCGCGCATCGAGACTTCCATGAAGAGCTGGCTCAACGTCGAAAGCCCTAGACGCACCAACGCCTGCTCGATGGATTGAACGGCCGCCTGACGCGCGTAAAAGGCCGACTGGGCAATGCGTAAGACTTTGCCCGCAATAAGCGGGTCTTTCTCGAGCAAAGACAAGATGGCGGGAAACTTTACGTCGGACTTTCGTACGAGCTTGTGCAACTCGATGGCAACGGCGGGAAGGACCGGAGGTTCGTAACGCGGAGCTCGAAAGACCTCCAGCAGCCGTCGAACGAGCTCCTTGGACTCGATGATGCCCGCCTCCTCGAGCCACTCTCCAAGGTCATGTTGGCCGCGGCCGTAATTGGGGTCGATGATCTTGGTGGACGCCATGAGGGAGGACTCTACGCGTTTGTCGCCCAGGCCGATCAGAAGTGTCCGCCGAATTCCAGGCCCACGCTCGACGTGCCAACGACCGGGGTCACGGCAAGACGTCTCGAGGGGGCCAAGAAGTAGAGCAGACCGCCCCCCGCAAGCGCAGTAATCCCAACAACAAACGAAACCGTGGACACCGTCGCCGAGCTTCGTGCCTCGCTGCGTGCCTCGCCCCCCGCAGGGTCGCAGACGTTGTTGGTGCAGTGGGCGCTCGAGTCGTCCAGTTTCGACTTGGCCCGAAGCCCGTAAAACGAGCCGACCCCAAGCGCCAGTAGCCCTGTCCCCGCAACCACCAGCCCCGCCACACGCTGCGCTCCAAGGGCGCTGGGACGAACCGCGGGCTTTGACACCGGCGCGTCTACGACAGGAGCGGGCGCAGGAGCCGGCACAAGGACAGGGACCAGATCCTCGAGTGCAGGCACCGTCACGGCAAGCAGCCGCTGGGAGGCGAGCAAGACCACGGTGGTCTGCCACGTCTTCTTCTTTGGAGCCGAGACCACGACAGTGTGCTCGCCAGGATCGACGGGAACCTCGGTCCCCCACGCGACACTTCGAAGAACACCCCCATCGCGCAGCACCTCGAGGCCGTCGACCGGCCGGGGGACTATCACCACGATCTTGGACAGCTGCGGCTCGAGCTCGGAAGCCCTCTGACGCGCCAGTTTGACCCGTGCGTCGTTCTGCTTTTCGGCAGTCCAAGCGGCCTCGCGAAACTGCGCCCAGGCGCTCGCGGTCTTTCCGACTTTGCCGTAGCAGTCGGCCAGCCAAAGCATGGTCCCAATGCCCACGTCGAGCCGCAGACTCTCGGCAAGCTTGGGACATGCCTCGGCATAGCGCTCCTCCCCCATCATTTTGACCCCCTGGTCGAACAAGGCCTCAGCCAGCGCAAGACTCGCTGCGTCGGCACGCGCTGTCCGTTCCGCTCCGAGCGCCGCCATGAACGCGAGCGCCACAAGGGAGCCAGGGATTGGTCTCACTTTCGACCTCCATATCCAGGTTCCACAGCAGGCGTCGTGGCAGGAGCAGGCGGAAGAACAGGCTTAGGGGCAGGGGCGACGGTCGCCGTGGGCTTGGGCGGCTGTCTGCGAACCTCCGTTGCGACAGGACGAAGTACTGGAGGGACGACAACAGGTGCCGCGCTGGGAGGAGGGGGCGCGGAAGGCGGTGGGGATGCAATGACCGGGGGCTCGACGTAAGGAACCGTTGCGGACGGTGCAACAGCGGCAGGGCCCCTCGAGGACAGCTCCCGGACGACTACGGGGGGCGGGTCAGCAGCGCGGAGCTGTCCGCGGACCAGTCCAACGAGGCCCAGGCAGACCAGAGCGCCGAGCAGTGCCAAGGCGCCAAGGAACAGACGACGTCGTCCTTTGAGGAATGGCGCGAGGGGGTCCATGTCGTTGGCGACGGGCGTTGGTGTCTTGTCGGAAATCTTGGGGGGGGGATAGGTCAACGGCCCCGGAAGCATGGAGGGGATGAAGGTGCCGGAGGTGCGGAAGATCCGAACGGTGCGGTCGACGAAGGGTTTGGCTGCAGGAGAGGCGAAGGGGGCGAGGGCCTGGGCGAGCTGGGCGACGTTGGCGTAGCGGTTTTCAGGTTTCTTCTCGAGGGCGCGCTGGATCACCGCGTCGAGACGGGCAGGGACACTGGGAGCGGACAGGGAAACAGGAGGTGCGGGGATACTGGACAGGATCTTGGCGCACAGCTCGGGAAGGTTGTCGGCAACGAAGGCGGGCTGGCCTGTGAGAAGCTCGTGGAGGACCATGCCGAGGGCCCAGACGTCGCTGCGCTGGTCGACGTCGCGGGCCGAGGTCATTTGCTCGGGCGACATGTAGAAAGGCGTGCCCATGCTGCTGGCGTCGCCGGTGAGCATCATGTCGGCGGACTCGGCTTTTGGAGTGATCTTGGAGATCCCGAAGTCGAAGACCTTGACGATGGCTTTGCCGTCGCTTCGACGGGTGACGAAGATATTGGAGGGTTTGAGGTCGCGGTGGACAATGCCGGCGACATGGGCGTCGGCGAGGGCGACGCAGGCTTGAACGATGGTTTCGGTGGCCTCGGCGATCGGGAGTGGGCCTCGCTCGGCGAGAATTTGCGAGAGGTCTTTCCCCTCGACGTACTCCATCACGATGTAGGGGACTCCGGATTCGAGGGTGCCGACATCGAGGACCTTGACGACGTGCTCACTCTGAATGCGTGCGGCAGCCTGAGCCTCCCGCATGAACCGCTCGACCGCTTCGGCGTTGGTCATGGCGGCACGGGTGAGGAACTTCAGGGCCACACGCTGGAAAAGCTGAATGTGCGTAGCGGCGACCACGATGCCCATGCCGCCACCGCCGAGCACGCGCTCGACACGGTATTTGTTGGCAAGGATTGTCCCAGGAGCGATGGACGCGGACGGACTGTCCAGAGGTTCCAGTCTTGTTACCGCGTCCGAGTTCCTCGGCTTCACGCTATCCATCACCAATTGCGCCCTCCGTCATTTCAGGGCCACCTGGCCGCCGCACGCCCGGGATTGCCGGTGCTCGCCCCGGCCGAACCGAAGGCAACCACGGTGCTTGTTGAGGTTCGCACGGCGGCGGTCCCCCCCTGGACGATCGCAATGGAAAACCCACCTGGGCCTGCTCCGCCAAGACCACCGGTCCCGCCGGCGCCGCCAGATCCACCGGCTTGTCCTGCGGTCCCCGCCACCGACGACAAGCCCGAACAGACGCCATTTTTAAACGTACAGTTCGTGTAGCGCGTCGGACCTGCGGCTCCAGCCACCCCTGCGGCCCCGGAAGCCCCCGCACCGCCGGTCCCCCCGCTGGGACCGAGCCCGCCGTTGCCCGCACGAAGCTCGCCGCCCACGACGTCGACCTCGGCATTCCACACGTCGAGCGCCACACTGCTTCCGCCGGCTCCCCCGCCTCGTCCCCCCACCCCACCGCCGCCCCCACATCCCGCGACGCCTGCGGTACCGCAGGTGCTCGTTGTGGTTTTCACACATGTCCCAGCCGACGTAGTGCAGGGGTAGCCGTTCACGCAGGTGCCATTGGTGCCAGCGGTTCCAGCATTGCCGGTTGACCCGGTGGTGCCAGTGCCGCCGGCGGCCGCTGTGTAGCCCGTGGAGGTGAAGGTGCCCAGGGACCCTGCCGAACCGGGGGTTCCGTTCGTACCGAGCTGGCCATTGCTTGCGGAGCAGTTGGACGCGGGGGAGGCGCCCACGGCTCCGGTTGCGCCGACGATTCCGTTGCCTCCCGCGGGGACCCGCACGATCACGTCGCGGAGCGCGAGCGATGTGGAAGGGCCACGCACGAGAAGGCCCACGACATTTTCGCCTGGCGCGACGGCGCTGGAAGGTTTTCCAAGGACGGTGAGACGCACCAGCGTGGAGGCTCCACCGAGGGCGTTTGCCGTCACTGCGGCGCGCGCACTGGACGACGCCTGGAGGGTCACCAGGGAGGAGGCATCGGCGGCGCAATCGTAGGTCCAGGCGTTTGCGGCGGAAACGAGCCAGCCACCGCTCACCGTGACCCCGGCGCGAAGGGTGAGCGCCTCGACGAAGGTCCCTGGGGCAACGTAGACAAAACGCTTGGATGTCCCGGTAGCCCGTTCGATGCCCACCTGCACGGTCAAACAAGGGGCTTGGGGAACTCCGCAGGTAGGATTGTCCGTTCCGAGGGGAGCTACGAAGATGCCCACGGTGGCATCAGGCGGAGCAAGCACGGCGACACATCCCGAGCTATCTGCGGCGCCGTCACCGCCGTCAATCAAGGCATCGAGCGAGGTATCGCGGGACGCGTCGACGGAGGGGTCGGAGGTATCGGGAACGTCGCTGTCGTTGAATGGGCCTGACGTATCCCTGGCTGCGTCCGAGGAGCGCAGATCAGTTCCCGCGTCAATTACGAAGTCCTCGATACCGAGGATATTGGCGCATCCGGGGGAGGCGAGCAGGAAACTCACGAGCATCACGGGGGCAGCGGCACGGACGCACGTCATCCAAAGACCTTCCGAAGACTTTGCGTGGGGAGGAACGGCGGCAGTTTAGCTTTGTTGGCGGAGTCCACCAGTCGAAGTGCTGCACGTCGCAAATAAGGGGCTCAGCGGTCTCTTCTTGTGATCGACGTACCCATGTTCAGGATTTCGGCGGTGGTGAGTTCGATGCCACTACCGATGGTGTCGAGGGGAAGATCGTTGGGGTCGTAGCCAAAGGGGTCTTCGATCTCGACGCCGATCTCCTCGATGCCGAACATGGCGTAGGCGAGGACGCCGGCAGCGATTGGGGTGTACCAGCGCATGGCTTCGACGATGGCGAAGGGGGCGCTGAAGGTAAACAGAAGAAGGAAGCTCTTGATGTGCTGCGCATAGGCAAAGGGGACTGGGGTTCGCAAGATCCGCTCGCAGGCGCCGAGGCAGTCGTGGAAGGCGGTCAAGTTGCCGTCCATGGCACGCAAGCGGTCCTCGGTGAGCTTGCCCTGGCGTGCGAGGGACACGAGCTCCGCGGTGATCCAGGACGCCATCACCACGGGACGGTTTTTCACGGGTTCGAGGTCCGCCCGGTCGGCTTGCGACAGGAGAGATCCCAACGCCGCGAGGTCACGTTCGGCCCGCAGATGCTGCCTAAGAAGCCCGTAAAAGGCGCACACTAAACGTCGAACGTTGACGCGCGCCTCTGTGGTCCTTGCGTCGTCGCCCTCGACGTAGCTCGCAACCTGACGGACCAAGTCGCGCGATCGGTTCACCAGGGCGCCGAGCTGCTTTCGCCCCTCCCACCAGCGGTCGAAGGAGGCGTTTGTGCGAAAAACGAGGAGCAGACCTAACGCAACCCCCACCATCGTGTGGGTGATGGGAGGGATCTTGAACCCGTAATGTTCGAAGAGGTACGCGGCGCATGCCCCGGTCGCTGCAACGAAACAGATGCGAGGCCACAGCGTGACGAGGACCGAGCCTCGAAGTTGAAAGACAATGCTCACCCATCCCTTGGGATCGTAGTCGACCATGGGACGAGCCTAGTGCATTGGCTAAGCTAACCCCCCATACGACGGATAAACTGCGTATAAACCATGATCACGATCATCACGACCACGAAAAGCACTACGCCAATGATGGCCCCTCCGCGTTTAGGACGGTCTCGGTCGGTGGGAGGCTCGTGCTGAGACGGCATAATTTCCATGCGATCGACCTAGCACACAGGGGCAGCTTCAGCGACCACCTATCCAGAGCGTGTACAGATACACGATCGAGCTTGTCACCAGCAGGGCATCCACGCGATCCAAGAGCCCCCCGTGACCCGGCACGAGAACCCCAGAATCCTTGATCCCGGTAGACCGCTTGAGCAGAGATTCCCCAAGGTCGCCGGCCTGACCAAGTGCCCCCGCCACAACGGCGAGCCCTATCGCATGGGGCAGGGGCAAGGACGGGATCAACCACACGGACCCGAACACCCCCCAGAGTGCCACTGCGACGAGTCCGCCAAGGGCCCCCTCCACGGTCTTTTTGGGAGAAACCAGCTCGTAAAGCTTGTGTTTCCCAAAGGCGCGTCCCGCGAAGTACCCCCCCGTGTCGCTAAGCCACGCAAACCCCATGGCCAACACCACATAGTGACCCCCAATGGGAGCACGGTCGCGAAGCATCACCGCAAGCAGCGTCAGCGGCACCCCAACGAACAACGGTCCAAACCCTAACGCACAGACACGAAGCGCTGCGGTCTCGAGGTTGCCAGGCCCCAGCAACCCCAAAAGCGGCGCTGCCACGGCAAGCCCCACCACCAAGGTGAGAAGCACGCGTGCGTCGGCGCCAAAAAAGTACACCGCCAGCGACACGGCCGCCGTGAGCGCTACGCCCAAGACGCGTCCGATACGTGGCGAGGGCTCGGGGTGGGTCATGGCGAAAAACTCGGTCGCTCCCGCGATGGACGCCGCAAACGCCAAAAGGAAGAACCCCCAAGGCGGGGCGATATAGAGGAGCGCCAGAATTGCAGGAACCGCCACGACGGCCGTGGCCACGCGGACTGCAAGGTTCGAGGGCTTGCTCACCGCTAAACCGCAATCCGCGTGACCGAAGCCGTCATCCCCTCGAGCGCTGCGGCCACCGGCTCCGAGCTCTGCGACGGAACCCTTCCAAACCGCCGTTCGCGCTGCTGGTAGCTTGCAATGGCCGCGTAGAGGTCGTCTTCCGTGAAGTCTGGCCAGAGCACGTCGGCAAAGTGAAGCTCGGCGTAGGCCAAGCCGTAGAGGAGGAAATTCGAGATACGTCGCTCGCCACCGGTGCGAATGACCAGGTCAGGGTCGCCAACCGACAAGCTGGGCATCCATCCACGGAGCGACTCGGTAGTGACCTCTTCGGGCTTCATTTTTCCACTTGCCACGAGCCGAGCGAGCTCGCGAGCCGCGTGGGCGATCTCTTCCCGTCCGCCGTAACTCAGGGCCAACGTGAGGGTCATTTGTTCGTTCCCCTCGCTTTCGTGCCGAAGGGGGTCGAGGACTGCGCGAACGAGGGCGGGAAGCCGTCCAATGTTGCCGATGGCGTTGAGACGGATCCCGTTGTCGAGGATCTCGTCGCGCTCTGATAGGAGAAAGTCGCGAAGGAGCGCCATGAGCGCGTCGACCTCGAGCTCGGGACGTTCCCAGTTTTGCTCACTAAACGCGTACAAGGTAAGCGCTCGAAGCCCGAGACGTCTCCCGGCCCGCACGATACGCCGCACCGCAGCGGAGCCCTTACGGTGCCCCTCGACCCGCTCGAGCCCACGGCCCTGCGCCCACCGGCCGTTGCCGTCCATAATAATGCCCACGTGGGAGGGGAGATTCCGAGCGTCAACCGTTACCATTCGCCGTCCCAACTATCACGCTCCCTGCGGGGGGGCAAACCCCTGCGCATTGGGGCCTGAGCCTTGGTTGGGGGGGAGCTATCCCCTCCGGTCTCGGGTGGCCATCGATTCCCTCCACAAGTCGAGTCGTCCCAGCAGCCCAAAGCCCCCCTCCGTCACGAGCTCATCGAGCGCATGTTGCATCGTTTCGCGGACCCGTTCGGCCAGATCGCGCACCAAGGCGTCGTCGTCGGCCGCACTTGGCGGGAGCCCCAAGTCTATGGCAGGCAACAGGCGAATGCGGATACGCGTAGGGAACGGCACGAAGGGATTCACGGGCCCCACAATGAGCCCCCAGGGAAACCCTAGCGACACCGGCATCACGTCGAGACGAACGCGCTTGGCCCCAAGTTTTTCAGCGAGGTTCTTACCGTCGCTCAGTACAACGGTGCTCTCGTGGGCACCAATGGCGACAGCTGGCACGATGGGGACCTGCGCCCGCAGCGCCACCCGTATGAACCCGCAGCGCCCACCGAATTTCACCAGGTGCCGATCGCTCCAACTCTTGTACGCGTCGACATCACCGCCCGGGAACACCAGCACAACGGAACCACGACGCAAAAGCTCGAGAGCAAACTCGGGACGCGCCGGAACCGCTCCTAGCTTCGACATCCATTGCCTAACGCCAGGCACCGTGAATACGAGGTCGTGCGCAAGCCCGTAGGCCGGTCGGTATACCCCAAAGCGACGCCAATACGCGGCCATCAGAGCAAACATGTCTGGCGCCAGGGTCCCGCCATTGTGGTTGCCCACCACCAGCGACGCTCCTGGTGGAAGGTGCTCGAGACCCATGACTTCCGCCTTGTGCCACGCCTCGAAGTAGCGTTCGAACAAGGGAAGCTCGTCCCGAATGAACTGAGGCTCGCGTCGCTCCAACGGATCCACGGGAAACGGCTGTAGCGCCACAAACGCATGACGGCGAAGATGATGGGCAAAGGACACCCGGCAGAGCCTACGGCAAGGGCTGGCAACCAAGACAGAAAATAGCAACGCCCCGCCAAGCGGCGTCCTTTAGGCGAATCAGGCCCCGGCGTTGACTGGCCCGCTTGCGCCCCGCACGATGCCGCTCCACCCTCCCCAGTGCCCCGTGCCGACCCTCCGCGACACCATCCGCCAGCGCCTCGCCGACGAGACCGGCCGCCTCACGAAAGAGGCCCCGTACACCGTCGCTCTCGCGTCCCCTTCCCCCTACCGCACCGCCATGAGCTCCCTCGGCTTGCAGCGAATCTACCGCGCCATCATGGAGTCGCACGGCCTCGCCTGCGAACGCGCCTTCCTGCCCGACCAAGACCATCGCGACGACATCCCCAGAACCTACGAGTCGCTGCGTCCATTGGCGTCGTTCCCAGTGGTCGCCGTCAGCGTCGCCTACGAGCTCGAACTCGCTGGACTCGTGTCGCTTCTCGATGCCTCACGCATTCCTGTCCACCGCGACAAGCGCTCGGAAACAGACCCGATCATCGTCGCTGGAGGACCGCTCACGTTTTCCAATGCAGAGCCCCTCGCAGCGATGGTCGACGCGATCGTGCTGGGCGAGGCCGAAACGGTCGTCATCGACGTCCTCCGCACGCTGGAGTCCACCACCGACCGCCACCGCACCGCGCAACTCGAAGCGCTGGGAAAGATCCCGCACGTCTTTGTCCCCGCGCTCCACACGACCTTGCCGCCGCTCGCCGTCGTCGACAACGCGCTCCTTCCTGCGTGGGCCCCTATCCGCACGCCGCATACCGAGTTCGCCAACATGTTTCTCATCGAGGCCGAGCGCGGGTGCTCCCGAGGATGCGCCTACTGTGTCATGCGTCGCTCCACCAACGGCGGCATGCGTCTGGTCGCCAAGGAAAAGCTCCTCGGGCTTGTTCCAGACGACGCTCGCAAAGTTGGCCTGGTCGGTGCGGCCGTGAGTGACCACCCAGAAATCGTTGCCATCGTAAGTGCCCTCGCAGACCGCGGAGTCGACGTGGGCCTCTCATCGCTTCGTCCCGACCGCATGACCGACCCATTTGTCGAGGCGCTGCGACGCGCTGGAACCCGGTCGCTCACCACCGCTATGGACGGCACCAGTGAACGGATGCGGCAACGTCTCGAGCGACGCACGCAGGCCAAGCATCTGATCAAGGCTGCGGAGCTAGCGCGTCAGCACGGCATGGACCGTCTCAAGCTCTATGTCATGGTCGGCGTGCCGGGGGAGACCCACGAGGACATCGACGAATGCATCGCCTTCGCCAGCGAGCTGTCGCGTCTTTTGCCCGTGGCGCTAGGCATCGCGCCATTCTGTGCGAAGCGCAACACGCCGCTCCACGGGGAGCCCTATGCAGGCATCGACGTCGTCGAGGATCGTCTCGATCGGCTTCGACGAGGGCTGCGGGGACGGGTTGATGTGCGGGCCACGAGCGCACGATGGGCTTGGGTCGAATGGGTGCTCGCCCAGGGGGGGACTGCCGAGGGCCAGGCGGTGATCGATGCGGTCCGGGCCGGCGGGACCTTCGCCGCCTACAAGCGCGCTTTTGCCGCGCGGCCTCCCTCGTCCGATCGGCCTGTCACGACCCCGTGAGAAGCCCAACGATCGCGGCGTACAGCGGGACCTGATCGGCCAGGGCCGTCTGAAGGGGAGGCGCCCCTCGCAGCGTCACCACTCCGAGTACAAAAAGCGCAACAGCGAGCGGAGGCCCCACGAATGCCACGAGCCGGCGGTCGGCGAACCCACGGTGCCCGGCCACCGAGACGCCAATGCCGAACGCCAGCAGGTCCAGGATCATCGCCGCGGCAGGACGGGGCATGGGCGGACTCGACGCCAGCGCGCGTCCCACCCCCAAGAGAGCTCCCGCCGCCAAAAGAACGAGGACAACGCTCGATCCGTAGAGCAACACCCGACGCGTACGCGGGGGACATCCCTCGAAAAACACCGCTCCCCTCATCGCCACCACCGAAAGCACCGCAGCAAACCCGAGGCCCACGAGAGCAAACGTTGCCCCCGCCAACGCATGATGGTGTGTGGTCGCCTTCAGGACCTGTCCCATGAGAGCCAAGAAGATCAGCAACACAAGGGCGTAAGCCGACGCTGCCACCGCACGCGAAGACCTTCCAGGTCCCGAGAAAGCCCTCAGCCCCACTCGAGCGCGTCGACTCAAAAAGACCACGAGCACCATCGGCACAAGAGCCACCGCGGCGAGAGCCACCGACGCACCGAGGGGGCCGACGCCCTCGGGAAGCGACCCGGAAAGCCGCCTTGCCGCAGGAAGCACCGCGAGGAGTGTCCCCAAGAGCCCCGCCCCCATCCCCGTGCCAAAACGGAGGACCAACGAGCTTTCGTGGGCATCGTCGGGAGCTGGCTTTGTAACGGACGGACGCGACGGAGGCAACGAAGACATCGGGGGACCGACTCTAGGCGCCGCCCCTCGAACCTCCAAACGCTTCGAAACCCCGACCACCGACCGCAGCCCCTGCTTGCGTGTATCGTCGTCGCGGAGGACCACCGTGAGCCGACCTAAAATTGTCAAAGACACCGAAAAAGAACACGACCAGCGTCTGCTTATCCAGACCAAGAAGCCGAAGACGATCCTGCTCCTTGGCAAGCCGGCCGACAAAGGCGAGTTCGGCTACCCTGGCATTTCGCTTCGTGCCGACAATTCCTGGTTCCTCAGCGTCGGTGGAACCTGCCGCTGGGAGAACGGCGCGGATGGCGAGCTCGTCGCCGGTGCCAAGTGGACGCAGTACCACGAAGATCAGTACATCGTTTCCGTTGCTGCCCGCGCGGTGTTCGGCACCTTCGGGAGGTTCGTGGCCGCCGCAGGCGCGGGATACAGCGCCGAGCCCTGCGCCCCTACAGGCAAGAGCCTTCCTCTCGACCCCTACAACTACACCGCCTACAACGACCTGTTTTTCCCCATAAGGCAAGGGGTCCGTGACTTCGACGCCGTGTTCGAGAAGGACAACGCCGCCACACGCACCAAGCTTGGATACACGGTCCCAGCAAGACCCGCCGCACCTGGCGCGGGCCTCCTTCGTGCCGCTCTCCAAGGGACCGCCAAACCCTCGACCCACTCCGATGCAGTCGAGAAGTTCCTCGACGGCTACCCTGGCGGACTGCTCGGAGCCCTCAAGAAGACCCAGGGCGAGCTCTCACGCATCAAGAGCTGGCTCGAAGACCGCGGAAGTCTCCCCTTCGTAGGCCCCTTGTTCGACAAGGTCGACTACGCACAGAAGGCACTGAACAAGGTCCAAGCGATCCAGAAGAAGGCCACGGGGATCCCGGACCATGCCAAGGCGGTCCCGGACAAGGCCAGGGAAGCCATAGAAAACCTCAAGTCGAACGCCGGCGACGTCACCGAAGGCTCTGCACTGGAGCAGGCAAAGAAGGCCTTAGGCCTTGTTGACGACGCGGCTGCCATCGCAAAAGACAGCATTGGGCCTCTGCTCGACGATGTCACCGGGATCATTGCCTCCGTAGCGGACCTCAACAACGCCTTGCAGCGCGCGTTCGGTCTGATGCCTCCTGAGGCCAGCGCGGTGGGGCTTGTCGCGGCCGACGGCATTTCGTTGCTCTCGCAGGAGACCGTGTTTGGCTATGCCGCCAACGGGTTTCACTTCGTGAGTGCGCCACTCGGCGAGGTCAGTCCAAGCTGGTACCAGCCCGCGACGCTTCTGCAGCAACAGAGTGAGAAGCTCAAAGACAAGGCGCAGAAGTCGGCAGTGGGTAGGCTCTTCATGGGCAAGGTCCGCGAAGCCAAGGGACTTCCAGGGTTCTTTGTCCGCGTCGAAGACAATGTGGAGATGATCAGCCAAGAGGGGAGCGTCACGCTCCTTGCAGCATCCGTGGGGGCGACCGCGAGTCTCGAGGCCAGCGGAGCTGCGCAAGTGTCCGCCCTCGATCACGTGGGACTTTCAGCACGCAGGGGACACGTTGAAATCCTTGGTAAGACAGTGAGCCTTGGGTTCCCTGACGCCGAACAGGCGCGCAAGGGATTCCAGGCCCAGAAGGACCTCGCCGACCCCAGGAAGAAGTGCGACGAACTGACCGTAAAATGCAACCAGGCGCAGCAGGAAAGGCGCGTCGCCGAGAACGCAAGGATCAAAGCCTATGAAGACTACCAGGCTGTCCTTCGCGGAGGCAAGGCGCCGGCGAATATATCGCCTGCCGCTCTTCTAAGCGGTGCACAAGGCCCACGCAAGGCGTGGCTCGACAAGCACGAAGAAGCGATCGCCAAGCGCAAAGCGCTCCTTGATGCCGAAAAGAACCTCGAAAACGCCTGCAAAGACTACCTGGCAAAACAGAAGCAGAAGGTCCCTCTCAAGAGCCCGCTTGCCGAAGCGCTTGGTTGGAAATCCGAGCAACAGTTTGGTGCTCAGTCTCTTGTCGCCGCCGTGGCCGGTCCTCTCACCCTCTATGGAGGCGAGTCGCTCTCGCTGCTGTCAGGTACCAAGATCGAGCTTGGTCTCGAGGCGAAGGACGGCGCCCCAGACAAGACGGCCAAGCTTACCCTCGAACGCGGCGACGAGAGCAATCCAGTCACCAAGCTCACGGTAGGCAAGAAGCTCCTCGTGCAGGTGGGCAAGTTCACCCTTACTCTGGACGAGGCCGAGTGTACTGTGGCGCAGGACGGCAAGGTGTTGCTCAAACTCGATGAGAACGGTCCTACGCTCTTGGACAAACAAGGAAGCAAGATTGAGGTCAGCGGGGGCAAGATCACGATGAGCGCTGGGCAAGAGGTGAATGTCATGGGGGCACAGATCAAGCTTGGCTAACCCCGCATGACCCGCAAACGTGGGCTCGTGCTGGCCATTGTTGCCGTTGTGGTCCTTCCATGGCTCCTTCATACGGCGGTAGACCTGGGAACACGCATCGAGCCCCCTTCCATTGCAGCCGTTCGCAGCGGGTCAGGTGGGGCGACCTGGGTCGTGCAGGGACTTCGGCTGGTGCTTCTCGAGGGGGAGCCGGAGCAACTTGGCGCAACACACGCGGCGCTCTTGCGCGACCGGATGATCGCCGATGAAAACGAGCTGTGGGAGTCGTTTCGCGCGCAGGTTCCACTGGCTCCGGTGCGCACGCTGCTGTTGGACCTGGGGCGGATCCGCTACAGGCATGTGGATAGGCAGATGCCCGCGGCAAGGCGTCGCGAGTTGGCTGCACAGGCGGCTGGTCTGGTACCCGATGCATTGAGGGGGCGCATGCCGACGTACCAGCGGATGGTGTTTCTCCATGCGTTGTACGACATAGCTCTTGGATTCGAGGGATCCCCGCTGGTGGGTTGCAGCGCGTTCGGAGTGGGGCCCGAGCTGACGCGCGACGGTCACTCGTTCTTCGTGAGGGCCTTCGACTTCGAGGTAAACGAGGTGTTTGACAGAGACAAGGCGGTGTTCTTCGTGCGAGGGGAGGGGATCCCTTTTGCCAGTGTGGCTTGGCCCGGCTTTGTCGGAGTCGTGACGGGAATGAACTTGGAGGGGGTGGCTGTAGCTGTGAATGGTGCGCGGGCTGGGGAGCCAAGGGCGGAAGGGATCCCGGTGGCGTTTGCGTTGCGCGAGGTGCTCGAAAGGGCGCACGACACAAGGGAAGCCGTGGCGATCCTGTCGGAGCAGCTTGTGATGGTGTCGCATCTTGTGTTGGTTGGGGATGCCGCGGGCGACTTCGCGGTCGTGGAGCGGGTTCCTGGTGAAGTTGCCTACGTGCGTTGGATTCGAGGAGGTCGCATAGGAGTGACGAACCACCTGGAAGGGCCATTGCAGAACGATCCCAAGAACCGAGCGGTGCTGGCACGCACGACAACGTGGGCGCGTCGGAGGCGTCTTGACGAGCTCTTGGCGGCACTTGGGCCTGGCGAGGTCGATGCTGCGCGGGCGCTGGCGATCTTGCGAGATCACCGTTGTGCTGGACAAGAGGAGTGTCCTTTGGGCGATCGTCGGAGCTTGGACGCGCTGATTGCGACTCATGGGGTGGTGGCGGACACCACGGCACGGATCCTTTGGGTAGGGGCGGGCCCGCATTTGTCGGGCCGGTTCGTGGGGTTGGATCTGGCTCGTGTCTTCCGAGGCGATCGGGAGGATGTCGGGATGCTAGCGGAGGACCCGATGGTTGCTGGTCGCCCCGGCCCCCGGCCCTGAACGCGCTCACGTCTCGCGCAAAAGCCATTTCGGTACTAAGGCAACCACACCTTGAGTTCGGAAGTACTTGCGCGTCGACCTATCCCGCAGAGCCCTGGCGGTGATCCGCCCCTAGGGTTCGTGGGTCGGGCCTAGCGCGCATGACCCCCCGCGAGCTTCCCGCCGGCACGATCGTCTCGGGCAAGTACCGCCTCGAGGAGCGCATCGGTGGTGGAGGCATGGGGGATGTCTACCGGGCCGAGCATCAACTGGCCGGTCGCATCGTTGCCTTCAAGCTGCTGCGTCAGGAGTTTGCCGAGGACGAGGAGCATACCAAGCGCTTCTTTCAGGAGGCGCAGGCGGTCAACCGGATCCGCCACCCGAACATTGTCGACGTCCTCGACGCCGGATTCTGCGAGGAGGGGCCGTATGTTGCGATGGAGTACCTGGAGGGCGAGAGCGTGGGGGCGGTCCTGGCGCGTCTCGGTCGCCTCGACGTGCAGTCGGCGCTGGCGATCCTGTTGCCGGTGCTCGACGCTCTCGAAGCAGGGCATCGTC
This sequence comes from uncultured delta proteobacterium, assembly GCA_903894755.1. Taxonomy (GTDB): domain Bacteria; phylum Myxococcota_A; class Polyangia; order Polyangiales; family Polyangiaceae; genus CAITRH01. The sequence goes on along the minus strand of CAITRH010000658.1, from coordinate 7,954 downwards.
AAGGGGTGGTTCATCGCGACCTGAAACCCGAGAACATCTTTCTTGCACGGGTGGGACCCGAGGTACGGGTCAAGATTCTCGACTTCGGCATCGCCAAGGTCATGGAGTCCGATGACGTTCGGGGACCTCGCACCAACACCGGCGTGGTCTTCGGGACCCCTGACTACTTGTCTCCCGAGCAAGCCCGTGACGATGGCATTCTGGACGGACGTAGCGATATCTTCAGCGTTGGCATCGTGTTGTTCGAGCTCGTGACCGGGCGACGTCCATTTGCCGCGTCAACGCCGATAGCGACGGCCTACAAGATTGTGCACGAGGAGGCTCCGACTTTGATGGCAGCGGGAGGACCCTCGGACCCGGTGCTGCAAAGTGTGCTCGATACGGCGCTGGCAAAAGAGCGTGAACAGCGGTTTTCGACCGCGGCAGCCTTCGTGGACATGCTCGGACCGTTGATTCCAGACGGTGCAACCCGTCGCGATCGGCTTCAAGGGCTGCTGACGATGACACCGGCTCCGGCGTCTCCGGTCGTGACAAACCAAGAGCAAGAGACGTTGACCAAGGCGCCGCCTTCCGAGCCACGGTTTCCTTCGTCGTCGCGATGGGCGATCCCGGATTCTCGCGCGCTTGGTGCGTTGGTATCGCGTGTCCGCGGGGAGTCGGGACGGGCTCTCGAGGCTCCGATCACCGGGTCAGCGAATTCGACCATGGCCTCCATCACGGGTGCAGCTACGTCTCCAAGAGTTCGGACCGAGCGGCCGCCGCCCCTTCGTCCCTCGGAGCGTCCTCCCCCTTTGCGCCCAGCCGAGGTACGTCCGCCTCTGCCCCCATCGTCGACCCGACCGAGCCTGACCCCCTGGCCCATGGGGTTTCGGCGCGGGGAGCTCCAGACCCCAGGACCTCGTCGGCCTTCCATCCCGCCTCCGCCCATGGCGCCACGTGAAAGCGCAAGTCGTTCGGAGCCCGCAAGTGCACCGCGGCTCGCCGCCGCGAGAGCGCGCTGTCATGTGCGCGGGCTTTTTGCCCGGATGGTCAACTTGTGGGTCGACCGCTCCTTTGGGCGTGCGGCGCGCGACGAAGTGTTGGGGCTTCTTGCCGTCGAATACGCCGAGCAGTTTCGCCTCGACGCGTTCAATGCGCTCGCCTGGTACGACCTCGATCCCCTCGAGCTCTACATGCAATCGGCGCTCGTGGCGTTCCCGGAGAGGGACGCGATGCTTTGGCGCGACCTTGCCCGCGAGCACTTCGACCGCGACCTCAGTCCCATCTTTAGGCCGTCGCCCAGAATGACCGACCCAGAGATCCTTCTTCGACGCGCCGCCAGCGGCTGGAAACGCGTCCTGGACTTCGGCACGCACAAGATCGACAACCCCATCGTGACCGCCTCGTTCAGCAGGATGACCATGCGGGTGGAGGGCTTCGATGCTGCCTGCGCCTCCATTCGATATGCCATGGTCGGCGCGACCGAGGGGATGCTCCGAAGTGCCGGGGCGCAGGGGGTCTTTGTGCGCGTCGTGGCTGGTGAGTCGAGCTTCTCGCGCGACTTCGAATACGACGCTGCTTGGCGGTGATGCGGCGGTGATGCGCTCAAGTAAACGTGGCATCGAGAGCCGGACAGCGCTAGCTCTCGGTCGTGTTACGGCGAGAACGAGGTTTGGGCGGTCTGCTGGTAGTTGCCCTTGGAGCGAGTGCGCTCCTGTGCTCGTCGCCAACACGTGATGCAGGAGCACGTCGGCGCGCCTCCTTCGTGCCGATAGAAGAAGACCTCCATCCGACCCTTCCTTCGTGTGCCGGTCGATGCAACGCCCTGCACCAGGCTGGCGTCGTCCGAGGCGTGAGTGCGTGGCCCTCGGACCGCAGCGCCGCGCTCGCCCTCGACGGCGATCGGACCACGGCGTGGACCGGCCTCTCTGGAGCCTCGCGTTGGGAGTGGCGGGTGGCGTTCCCAAGGCCGCTCCACCTTGGTCTGCTGCGCGCGCACTTCGGCGACTCGGCGACGCTGGGGGTCCCAACCACCTTTCGCTGGGAGGCCCGCGTGCCCCTCGCCGACGGCACCTGCGACGACAGGCCGTCCCACGACAACGCGAGGTTGCTCGCCATCCCCGGAGCCGATCAGACAGCGTCCCCAATGCCCGCAGAGGCCACTCGGCGCTCCTGGTTCGTCGACATCGAAGCGTGCGGGTTGCGTCTGCTCGTCGATCGCTCCCTTGGGGGGCCCCCGACCTTGCGTGAGGTCGAAGCGTTCGAAAGTGCCGTCAACGTCCTCAATGACGCGCGAGTCGACGACGCTGGAACGGGAAGCAACGTGACAGCCGCTCACGACGCCGCTTACGCGACCCGTTGGACTGGCAAGCCTGGATTGGGCCAGTGGACCCTCACAGCTCGTTTCGCCACGGCCCTCGCCATCGACCGCGTACGTCTGGTGTTGGGGACCGACGCCGTGTCACGTCCACGAGGCCGCCATGGACGAAACTACGCCGTGGCAGGTTTTCCAGTGCGCTACGTTCTCGAAGGGAGCTCGGATGGTGTCCATTTCGCTCCATTGACGAGCACGCCGCTTCGCGATGATGGAAGTGTGCTGCTGCTTCGTCGACGTCTCGTGAGAACCGACGGAGCTCCGTTGCTCGCCCTGCGTCTGGTGATGACCGGTGCGACCGGTGCGACCGGAGAGCCCGAGGCTTCGGCGAGTCCGGTGGTGCGTGAGCTGGCGGCGTACCGCAGCGACGACCCTCGTGCCGTCTTGGCCGCCCCGTGGATCTTGTCGGTCAATGCGAATCCGACGGCGCAGATGCACCGGACCCGAGGCGGCGAGCTCGCCAACGACATCTACTTCGCCAAGTTCCTGCAGCAGCGTCTTTCCGACCTGCTTCCAGCGCTTCGTCGAGACGACCGGTATGCTCGGTCGTTGGGCCCACGTGGCGAGCTTATCGATGTCGTTTCGAGCGATGCGGCTGGCGAGGCGCTCGAGGCTATCGAGGGGGACGATGTCCTGCTCGATGCGGCTTTCTTGGAGCGGAGCAGTCCGCCGCCGGTGGTGGTGTTGTCCGGGTCGAACGACTGGGACTATGGCCGCGAGACCAAGCAGGACGATCGGGTGGCGACCCACTGGTCGTGGAATCCCCTTGCGGAGTCGTCGAAGGGGGGGATGCGTCAGTTTTCTCGAGCGGTCAAAGCTCGGGTGGCTCCCATGTTGGGCGTGTGCGGGGGGGCGCAGATTCTGGCGCTTCTCGAGGCGCGTCCCGAACGACCCACCAGTGCCGACGAGGACCAAGCCGTGCTCGATGCGATCCTACGTCGCACTACCGGGGAACCTATCCGCGGTTTCCCATCATCGTTTACGGTCAAGCGCGTGTGGCCTGGGGAAAGGCAGCGCCCCTCCGAGGTGCAGTTCGATCCCGACTCCCGTCTGTTTGGCGATCTTGCGGGGCCTGCCCGCAGGAGCCGGTCGCACGCATTTCCAATGTCGCACACCGACGTGGTACGTCCAGACGTTTTCGACGGGCCACTTCGTCGCATGCAGCTTGTGGCGACGGGTCAGTTCTGCGGGCCGCGGGTCGTGTCAGCGGGGCCATACGATCTGGCCGAGCCGAATCTGTTTGGGGCGGGACGGTGTGTGGTGGTCCCCGAGGCGTATCGTTCCAGGGACGGGCGTTATCCACTGACTGGGGTCCAGTTTCATCCGGAGCAGCGCGACTTCGAGGAGCCGCTTCTAGGCGACCCACCGGAATCCGTGGCAGACCCGCGTCTCTTGCTCGCGGCGGTTTGGGAGGAGGCGGTCGATGCCTACCTCCGCAATGCGCCTTAGGAGAGCACGACGCAGTCAACGGGGGAAAAGCTATTCGAGTGGCTGGTGTTGAACCGACGCGAAGAGAGGCGCACACTTGGCGTCGTGGGCCTTGAAGGTGTAGCCGGCTTTGCTCTTTGGGGCTCGACCCGGTCTGCATTTTCCGCCGGGGCGTTGTCGAAGGGCGAAGAGGGGAAGAAGGGGCAATCGACCGACGCGCAGGGGACCGGAGCGAAGTCGACCGACGAGCTTGCGATGGACCCGGAGCGCCGCGCGCAGCTCGAGAAACTGCGAGCGCGCGACCAAGAGGTAAGGGCCCACGAAGCGGCCCATCAGGCGGCTGCGGGAGGGCTTGCCGGGGCTGCGTCGTTTCAATACGAGCGTGGTCCTGATGGAAAGCCTTATGCGGTAGGGGGAGAGGTTTCCATTCAAGCGAGCTCGGTGCCCAACGATCCCAGGGCGACGTTAGCGAAGGCGCAGCGGATTCAACGCGCCGCGCTCGCTCCTGCAGATCCTTCGTCTCAAGACCGCGCCGTGGCCGGAGCGGCGCAGGCGATGGCTACTCGCGCGCAGGGCGAAATTGCCAAGAACGCTCAATCGACGGGTGGCGGAGCAACCAAGGGGCAAGCTCCAGACAAGGCGGACCGGGCGGCGGGCCAAGAGGCCACAGTGAGTCAGGGCCAATCCCGGGAGCCTGCGACGTCGGGTTTCTTGAAGCGGATGGACCGCTGGGCTCAGTCCTCGTTGTCCGGTACCGCGATGGCGACTGGGGCCCGGCTCGACATTCAGGCGTAGGGCGACCGGCGTGCTTCCCGAGTTATGCGGGAGGCCGCGCGTTGCATGCTGGCGCGCATCGCGAGCCCCGATTAGCGTGCGCCGTTCGTCGGGTGGAACACTCCGGCAGGCAGGAAGGAATTCGAATGTTCGGTTGGGCACTCAGGAAGGTCTTTGGAACCTCGCACGAACGCGAGATCAAGCGGCTGCAGCCTCGCGTCGAGGCCATCAATCGTCTCGAACCGGAGATCGCCGAGCTCTCCGACGGCGCGCTGCGGGCCAAAACTGCCGAATTCAAAACGAAACTCGACCAGGGAGCCCCGCTCGACTCCATCCTCCACGAAGCCTTTGCCGTCTGCCGTGAAGCCGGCAAACGCGCCCTCCACATGCGTCACTTCGATGTCCAGCTCGTTGGCGGCATGGTCCTGCACAAAGGATGCATTGCGGAAATGCGAACCGGGGAGGGAAAAACCCTCGTCGCTACCCTTCCCGCCTACCTCAATGCTCTCGAAGGCAAAGGGGTCCATATCGTCACCGTCAACGACTACCTCGCCCGTCGCGACGGCGAATGGATGGGAAAACTCTACAATGCCTTGGGAATGACCGTCGGTACAGTGGTCCACTCGCAATCGGACCGCGAAAAAAAGGACGCCTACCGCTCCGACATCACCTACGGCCAAAACAATGAGTTTGGCTTCGACTACCTGCGCGACAACATGAAGTTCTCCGCGCTCGAGTACGCCCAGCGCGAGCTGCATTACGCCATCGTCGACGAGGTCGACTCCATCCTCATCGACGAAGCCCGAACTCCCCTCATCATCAGCGGCCAGGGCGAACCCTCCAGCCACAAATACCACACCATCAACGAGGCCATCCCAAGACTGCGCAAGGACGAGCACTACGTGGTCGACGAGAAAAACCACTCCGTCACCCTCACAGACGACGGCGTCGAGCTCGCCCAAAAACTGATGGGCATCTCCAACCTCTACGACCCCTCCAACCTCGAGTCGCTCCATATCCTCAACCAGTGCCTGCGCGCCCATACCCTCTACAGACGAGATGTCACCTACCTGGTGACCGAGGACGCCAAGGTGATGATCATCGATGAGTTCACAGGAAGGGTTCTGCCTGGACGGCGCTGGTCCGATGGACTGCACCAGGCCGTGGAAGCCAAAGAAAACGTGCCGATCCAAGAAGAGACCCGCACCATGGCAACCATCACTTTCCAGAACCTCTTTCGCCTCTACAAAAAGCTCTCCGGGATGACCGGTACCGCCGATACGGAAGCTGCCGAGTTCCACTCCACCTACAAGCTCAATGTGGTCGTCGTTCCCACCAACAAAAACCTCATTAGGACCGACTACGAAGACGTCGTCTACAAGACCGAGCGGGAGAAGTTCACTGCGGTGATCAACGAGCTTATCGAGTACCACGAGCGCGGTCAGCCGGTTCTCGTGGGGACCACCAGTGTCGATAAGAGCTCCGCAATCTCGCGTATCCTGAAGAAAAAGGCGATCCCGCACGCAGTCCTCAACGCCAAGCACCACGAGCGCGAGGCCTATGTCATCGCGCAGGCTGGAAGGAAAAAGGCCATCACCGTCTCGACCAACATGGCAGGTCGAGGTACCGACATCATCCTGGGGGGAAACCCGCAGATGATTGCAAAGCTCGAGTTCCGCGAGAACAACAGAGACCCAGACCTGGAACCCGAGGAGTTTGCCAAGACCGTCACCAGGTACGAGGGCATCTGCAGAAAAGAGGGCGATGATGTCCGTGCTGCGGGCGGGGTGCATATCCTTGGCACCGAGCGGCACGAAAGCCGACGTATCGACAACCAGCTGCGGGGACGAGCCGGTCGACAGGGCGACCCTGGCTCGAGCCGCTTCTACTTGTCTCTCGAGGATGACTTGATGCGCATCTTTGCTGGGGACCGGGTCAAGTCCCTCATGGAAAAGATGGGCATGCCCGACGATGAGCCCATCGAGCACCCCTGGGTGACCAAGTCCATTCGAGACGCGCAGGAAAAGGTCGAACAGCGCAACTTCGACATGCGCAAACACCTGCTCGAATACGACGACGTCATGAGCGAGCAGCGTAAAACCGTGTACAGTATCCGCCAGCAGCTCCTCATTGGACGCTACCTTGCGGAAAAGCTCGACGACGACGGAAAACCAACAGGGAAATTCCGCGACATCGAGCCGCTTGCCCACATTGTCGACGAGGTCCGTCCTGCCATCACCGACATGGTCCTGCACCACGGGACTCCTATGGGAGTCGAGGGGAAAAAGCGCCCCGAGAATGTCGACCAGGTGGAAGAGATCTACTCGCTCGATTCCCTTCGTCACGACCTCTATCAGTTTTGGGGCTACCGCTTTGAAGCCAAAGACAGCGAAGCCAAGAAGCCCAAGGAGCTCTTCGAGCGTCTTCTCGAGGAAATCCCGCAGAGTCTAACGGAGCAGCGCGAACGGCTTCTCGACCTGATGGACAACATCATTGGGTCGATCCTTGAAGAGACGTGCAAGTCCAACGTGCCCCCCGAGGACTGGGATTGGCAGGAGCTGAAAACCGGGTTCTTGGAGCACTTCGGGACCCGTGTCGAGAGCATCGATCACTTTACCGACGTGGAGCAACTGGCTCGTGCCATGTACAAGCAGGCCGAGGCTGCGATGGTGGCAAAGGAAAAGGAAATGGGGACCGAGCTGTTGGTCCGTGTGTTCCGCCACTTCTACCTCGAGGAAATGGATCGTTCCTGGGTAGAGCACCTCACCAGCATGGAGCACCTGCGCGACGGCATTGGACTGCGAGGCTATGGACAGCGTGACCCCAAGCAAGAATACAAAAAAGAGGGCTACGACCTTTTCATCACCATGATGGCCACCACCATGAGTGCAGTCTGCTCCAAGGTGTTCAAGGTGGAGGTCCGAAAGGAGACGGAGATCGAGCGCATGGAGCGTGAGGACCAGGAGCGCCATGAGGCACGCGAGCGGATGCTTCTTCTGCAGCATCCAGGGGACCTCTCTGAGGAAGAAGAAGAGCCAGCGCCAGCGCCTGTTTCGCGTGCTCAGCGTCAGGTGGTCCAGCCGGCGCGACGTGAGACGCCGAAGATTGGACGAAACGAGCCTTGCCCTTGTGGCAGTGGGATCAAGTTCAAGAAGTGCCACGGTGCGGTCCTCGAGGAGGGGACCGAAGACCCGGACGGGTGAGGCAAGCGGCATCCCTCCCGTACTGAAAGCGCAGGAACGCGCGGCGCAATCGCGCTTAAACCAAACCCATCTTGAAAACCGCAGGTTTCCGCTCGCGCAGACCTCACCCCCCCAGCCCCCCTCTCCCTCGACATCTTCCTTGCCCATGCGGGCAAGTAAAATCGTCTTCGAGCGAGGGGGGAGGAGAGCCTCGTGC
>CAITRH010000657.1 GCA_903894755.1 uncultured delta proteobacterium | reverse complement strand
TGCCTTCTCTGCTCCCATGGTCCGACTCCCTTGTGCCCTCAGCCAATTTGGCTTCCGGTGCGAGGAATGTGTGCTCGGCCAGGCGCTGTGGCCATGACGCGGGTGACGGGGCGGCTACCGCACACGCGGGCCTACGATGAGTATCTAGTTCGGAGTGTGCTTCATTCCACGGTGGCCGACACGGTTCGGAAGGAGGGATTGGGCGAAGGCGCCGTCCTGAGAACGTTGCGACGTGTACTGCCTCAACAGGTGAACTGGACTCGTTTCTCGTCCCTCGACACGCTCGGCATCGATGAGATCGCGCTTCGCAAAGGGCACGCATCCTTCGTAACGCTGGTTACGTGCAAGACCGCGGACGGGCAGGTGCACTTGCTTGGGGTGCTTGATGGTCGAGAGAAGTCAACGGTGCTCGCCTTTTTCGCCTCGATTCCCGAAGCGCTCCGACATACGGTCCAGCACGTGTGTTCGGACCTGTATGAGGGATATCTCCAAGCGGCGCGCGAAGCCTTCCCGTGGTCCAAAGTGACGGCGGATCGGTTTCATGTGTCAAAGCTTTTCCGAGCTGGGGTCGATACGGTTCGCAAGCAGGAAATGCCGAGGCTCAAGAAGGAACTCTCGGACGAGCAGTACAAAGAACTGCGCGGGACTTACTGGTCGCTGCGGAAACCCCCTGAGGCACTGACGCCCGAAGAGGCCAAGGGGCTCAAGAAGCTCTTCGACTACTCTCCCGCCCTGCACACAGCCTATCAGCTGGCGGCGAGCCTAACGGACATCTTCGACTGTGACCTCGACAAGGAGATAGCAATCGCGCTGTTGCGCCAATGGCAGCAAGCTGCGCGCGACGCGTCGGTGCGCAGTTTTGATCGTTTTGTCAACACGCTGGACAAGCACATGGACGAGATAGCCAACTACTTTGTGGCCTTCAAGAACAGCGGCTTCGTCGAAGGCATCAACAACAAGGTCAAAACGCTAAAGCGTCGTTGTTACGGATTGTTCCGCCTTGATCACCTGTTTCAGCGGATTTTCCTTGATCTGGAAGGCTACGCGTTTCTGGGCGTCTAGCCTGACCGTCACCAAGCCATCGCTTCGAGCGGCCCTTGCATGGGTTGACAGGTTGGTGCGACCAAAGCCCCCTTTGTGGGGCTGGAAACAGGCAAGCGCTCGTTTCCTTCACCCCAGAGCTCTGTATTCCGTCCCGAGTAACGCCCACACCCACATCATCACACCTGAACGGGACGATACTGACCACGGCAGATCCGGGAGAGCCTGCACACATCTGCCTACTGGCCACATCTCATTGCGCAAACCGTGGGCGCTGCTTGGGGCCCTCGACGTGCGGGGGCTTCCTTTGCCCGACCACCTGCGCACCCGGGTGATGGCATGCAACGACCCGACTGATCTGCAACGTTGGCTACTTCGCGCGCTAACCGCAAGCAGCGCGAGGGATGCAGTGGAGGGGTAGGGACCCGTCCTGAGCTCGAACGCTTTCGAGCTCAGGATCATCTCCTACTTCGGAGCTGACCTGCTCGCCTAGCCCCTAGGGTCGCGGAGAGAGCTTGATGCATCGCGTCGGGTTCGTACCACGGTCGTTAGCGTGTGGAGGGAGCCTTTCGGATGACCCCGCGCTCCTCGACATGTCGCCCTCACAGGGGGCAAGATGCTGTCGCCATGGATATCAGGGGGATTGATCGATGCAACGACCTTCGCGACGAACACATTCAAATCGCGGTCCGCTCGGCCGAGGGGATGCGTGGCCTTTTGCATCATCTTTGCCAAGTCGCCGCACCCAATGAAGGAGCCCCCAAAGTGCTGCGGGCGCTGGCGCGGCTGGCCTCCGGCTGCGAATGGATCGAAGGGGAGCTGGGGATCGAGATTGAAGGAAACGAACACGCCACATCCGTCTCGGTCCTTTCGGGCCTTGGAGGCGGATTGTGGGAACGGGTCCTTCCCGTCGCCACCTTCTTGGTCCCTGTCGACGAGTTTTTTCGCGCCGTCGAGCTCGTTCCAAAATTGGTTGCGCCGCTGGTTATCGCCGAGGTCACGGACCATTCGCTAAGCCTTCGATGCCAAGAGGCCCCGGAATCGATCCGGCTCCACCGAAGCCCGAGCGACGCGCCTGGGCGCATCCGGCGATCCAGTGAGGCTCCTACGGAACGCGTGCCTGACATGCGATCTGTCGACCCGGACATCGTGCCGCCTAGTGCCTACACGCGTCCCACCATCCCCAGCATGGACGCGGTCCGGATTGCGCAAAAACTCGAGGAGATCGAGGAGTGATAAGGGCTTGGTGCTCAAATGGGCTTGGTGCGGTTGGGGGATTACGAATTGCCCCCAAGCAACTCATCGATAGTCGACAGGATCGAGGACAGCGCCGCATCGGGGAGCTCGGCGGCTTTGGCGATCCGTTGCAGTGCGGCCAGCTCCGACGCGGCGACTCCATGGCTTGCTTCGGCCACCAGGACCGCGATGGACAGTCCTAATTCGGCAACACCGAGGCGCTTGCACCGTTGGCCGATCTCATCGCACTTGCCGGGGAACGCGTCCGCTTTGAGCGACTTGGCGGCGGCAAACACCATGCGTTCTTGGGCATCGCGAGGCAATGCGCGGCGGGCCAGGGATGCGGCAACTTCGTCGAGGACCTCCCGTTCGAGCTCGTCAGCATGACCATCGGCCACGGCCACCAGCGCGGCGGCTTCGAGGAGTGTGGCCACCAGCGCGCTTCGTTTCTGGTTGGTAAGCGCGTCGAGGGGCGCGGTGAGAGCGCTGAGTGAGTCCATGACACCGTGCAGCCGTTTTCGACTCGAGCTCGGTGGGTATCCCATGGCTAGGCAGCGCATCTCCATGAGCCACCGGCGGAGCAGCTTCTCGAGCCCGGTGGTCGAAAGTTTCCCTAGCCCCAGGGAAAATCCTTGGGGCGGAGCAAACGCAACCATCTGCACACAGGTGCCAACCTCCGGGTCGCGTCGCGGATCTTTCGATGCCGTCTCCAGCTGTTCAAAAGTGGCTTCGAAGTGTCCACCGGCGTTGTGCCCCTCGACGAAGCGTTTGATCCAGGTCCCGCCAGGGCCCTTCTCGATGACGAACTCTTCGATCATGTTCCGGTCCAGGATCTGCGTCTCCTGCTGAATCCGCTTTCCCGCCCAGCGCAGCGAGACCCCGTGAAACGGTTGCATGCGGATGGCGTAGTCGACGTCGAAGAAGACCTCGCGCACATGGGTTACAGAAGCGCCGATGCGGATGTCTGCGCGTGCGTTGGGCTTCGCCATGAACCGAGTTTACTCAATAGCGCTCCGGTGGCTCGCGGGCGCTGCGCACTTCGACCTTGGGAAGGACCTCGCGCGCAAAGCGATCTCGTACTTCGCGGGCCCGTACCGGGTCTTCCCGAGACGGGACCACCACGCCGACGATGAGGCATGCGCCTTTCCAAGCCGGGTAGGTTGCGTACACGCCCGCGTAGCCGTCGCGATCGGCGAGGGTTGCTGTCTTGGCCGACACGAGTTGCGCGCTCGTGGGGACATCGCGCCATAGAAAACCCTGCGGAGCCTCGTAGCGCACGTCGATGTCGAAGGACTCGGCCACCGGGCTGGCCCATCCCTCGAAGCTCTTGGTGCAGGCTCCCGGCGCGTGTGGGTCGGCCACATGGGTCACGTAGGCGGCCACGATGGCGTGATGCCCTTTGCCGTAACGGAACCCCACCAGGCTCGGAAGGCCCCAGAAGCTGACGCGGGTCCATCGTTGGCCGTCGGGAAGGGGGATTCCAACGCTCTCCTGCCGGTCGTAGCGCACCGTAAACGCTGCCCCTTTGAGCTGCTCGAGTGCCGCGGAATGGGACGCGCCGCGGTCGCCTCCACGCGCGGGCCGTCCATCGTCTCGAGGCGGAGGACTCGGCGCGATCACGCGGGGCGGCGGCGCGCTCGAACACGAAACAAACGCGGCCCCCGCGGCCCCCGCGACCCACGCCAACAACCTAGTCATGGCCACGCCTTTCGTTGCTCTCACAAAATGCCCCGGAAGTCAGCTGGATAGGGCAGACTGCGCGCCTCTCATGGATGGCACTCTCGACTTTCCCCTCGATGCGGTACGCACCGACGGCTGGTTTGAACGCATCGGCGAAGGGATCGGTAGTTTCCAGGCCCTCTGCGAGATCGTCGGCGAGCGCTTCTTTGCGTTCTCGATCATCGTAGGAGCCCGCATCACCGCCCTGACCGTCGACCGCCGCAACCCAGACCTTTCCATTGTCGACTTCGTCGTGGGCGTCGGAGACACCGACTCGGACCTGGAACCGCAACGTCTGACCCTCGCGGACTTCCGACGACGCCTCGTAGGTGCCCTTCTCGTCGAGGACGACAAGCCCTCACCTGCACCGTCGCGCGAGACCGACATCGAGGTCCTGCAGTTTTTTATCGGGGTTCGGTACCTCCTGCTTGCGCCGCTCTACGGCTATTCGCTCCGTGGGCTCGTATTGACCCCGGAGGACGGCGCTCGGCTCGTCGTGCACCACGACGGTGTCGAAGAGAACCACGACCTCGATAGTTTCCGCTTTCGTGTCCGCGCACTGGTTCGCGAGGAAATCGAACGCGTCGCATCAGGCGCCCGAAGCGCTATCGACCTCTCCAAGGTCACCGAGGCCGAAGCCGCCGCCCAGCGCCGCGACTGGTCCAAAGTGGTCTCGCTTCTCGGCGCTTGGCCTGCCCCTCTCGCCATTTTTCTCCGCACTCCAGAAGGACAAGGTCTTGCCACCGACGCCCGCGCACTCATCGCCAAAGGCCTCGGGCTCCTCGGCACGGCATGTGTCCGCCTCGGCGAAATGGACCAAGCCGAAGAAGTCTTCCGTATAGGAATTCAATATGCCCAGGAGGGGATGTCCGCCGCCGATCTTTTTCGACGACTAGGAGAGGCGCTCCTCGAAAGCCGTCGTCCAGGGGAAGCCATCGGGCCACTTCGTCGCGCCCTCGCCTACGGGGGGGCGTCCGCCGACATCATGGTGCCGCTCGGGCGATCTTATCTTCAACGTGGCAAGTTCGTTGCGGCCTTTGCATGCCTACGGCAAGCGCTCGACGATGGGGTCCCCGAGCGCGTTATTGCCGACGATCTTCGCCGCGTCGAGACCGCTCTTGGAGTGCCGCTCACGGCCTGGCGTGCTCGTCGCGTGCATCGCGGATCGACTTGAACCTCTTCGAGCTTCCGCAGGGTCCTCTCGAACACGAGCTCTTCGAACCGCTCGTCGACGGCGCCGGAGTGCTCATCGAGCGCATCGTCTCTTCAGGCCACGTGACCCCGCAAGGACACTGGTACGACCAAGCCCGCGACGAGTGGGTGGTGGTCCTTCAGGGCAGCGCCAAGCTCGCCTGGGAGGACGGCCGTACGCGCGCCTTGAGCCCTGGCGATTTCCTTTTGATCCCCGCACATGAGCGCCACCGGGTGATGGAGACCTCCAGCGATCCCCCCTGCATCTGGCTAGCGGTCCATGGGCGGTTCCCCTGAACGGAAACTGTGCGCGACGATCTCGTTGTCCTCAAAGACGTGTGCAAACGTTTTGGATCCCAGCAGGTCCTCAAGGGGATCTCTCTCGTGGCTCGTCGCGGCGAGACCACCGTGGTGATCGGCGGCTCGGGGGCGGGCAAGACGACTCTGCTCCGCCACATCGTGGCCCTGGAGAAGCCGACCAGCGGCGCCGTTTTCATCGACGGCGAAGACATTGTCCCGATGGGCGAGCGTGAGCTCAATCGGATCCGCAAGAAGTTCGGGATGGTCTACCAGTACGCCGCCCTACTCGACTCCATCACGGTGCTCGAGAACGTAGCGTTCCCGCTGGTCGAGCACACCAAGCTGTCGCGAAAGGAGATTGACACTCGGGTGCACGAGAAGCTGCGCATTCTGGGGCTCGACGCAAACGTGGCCAAGAAGTTCCCCAGTGAGCTTTCGGGCGGGATGCGCAAGCGCGTGGGGTTGGCAAGGGCGCTGATGCTCGAACCGCCGATCCTGGTTTATGACGAACCCACCAGCGGTCTCGACCCGCTGACCAGCCGCATGGTCGATGACCTCATCGAGGAGATGCGCCAGCGTTTTGGGGTCACCAGCGTGGTGATTTCCCACGACATCGCGAGCTGTTTCCGCATTGCACATCAAGCTATCCTGCTCATTCGGGGCGAGATCGTAGCCCAGGGGACTCCCGACGACCTCGCCCACGGTGCGGGTGAAGTGGCCAGCGAGTTCATTCGACAGTCGGGGGTGGACGTTGCCCGGTTGGGCCGTGTGGCTAGTTGAAACAACGGCCCGCTAAGTCACGGGGCCTCGTCAAACTCCGAGGGTTGACTGCGATCGCGCCCTACCCAGGGTTACCCACCCTGGGTAGGGCGCGATCGCGGTCGGCCTCCCCGTGACGTAGGGGCCATTGAGTTGAAAGCAGGTGTTCATGGAGACCGACGACGTAGCAGGGGACGCTTTGGCCGAGACAGACGACCAAGATATCCCATTGGAAGAAGAGCCTGCCGAGCCCCTGGAGCCGGCTCCCGAGGTGATCACCGAGCTTGCCGCAGCCTGCGTGCGCTTCGTGCGATCGCGCACTGGCGTGGAGCTCGACTTTTCGCAAGATACCTTGAGTCTGCTTGACTACTACGTTGCGGAAGCGCGGACCGAGGCCGGGGGCAAAGCGCAGATCGTCGAACTGGTCCAGTCTGTTGCAGGGGCCTATCTTGGCGAGGTTTTGCGACTGGTCTTTGGCGGGTACTGGTTTGCAGAAGGAGAGCAGGAAGGCTGGCGCGTGGACTTGTCCCGTGTCTACCTGACGTTCAATCCGTTGGGGATGGTGCGTGAGGCTCTCACGCTGGTGGCGCAAGACGGGTGGCATGCGAGTCTCGAGACCGATCCAGCCGAACGCGCGGCTCTTGCCGAGCGATTGGCGTTGCTGCCGCCGGTCCCCGATGACGAGTACTTTGCGCCTACGACCCGGTTCGATGTCGTGAGCATCGCGTTCCATGCGCTGCGGGCTCGGATGGAGGAACAGGGACTGGGCGACGTGCGGTTTGGGCCGGACGACTACCGCAACTAAGGCGGCGCGCAGTTGCGGCCGCGAGGTCACCATCCCGAAACCTGTGATACACCCGCCCGAGATGCATCCCCTTCCCCTTCATGGCCAGTCCCACGGCCCACGTCTCGTCTTTTGGGAAACCACAGGCGCCTGCAACCTCCGCTGTGTCCATTGCCGACGCGAATGGGACTCGGAAGCTCCCCACGAGCTCTCCACGGAAGAAGCCCTCCACCTCGTCGACCAGATCGCCGACGCCCGTTGGGGTTCTATCTTGGTCCTCTCCGGCGGCGAGCCGATCATGCGACGTGACCTCTTCACGGTCCTCGAGCACGCCCAGCGCCGCACAGTTACCGTCGCCCTCGCCACCAACGGAACCCTCATCACCGAACCGCTCGCCCAGCGTCTAGCCGCCGCCGGCGTAGCTCGCGCCAGCATCAGCCTCGACGGCGCCGATGGAGCCACCCATGACGCCTTCCGCGGCGAAAAGGGCTCCTTTGAACGCGCTCTCCAAGGCATCGGCTTCCTTCAACGCGCCGGCATCCCGGTCCAAGTCAACGCCACCTTCACCAAGCGAAACCAGCAGGACGCCGCCCGCATGGTCGACCAGGTGCGAGCCATCGGTGCCGTCGCGCTCCATGTGTTCCTTCTTGTTCCCGTCGGCTGCGGCCTCGACTTGCCTGAGGACATCCGCCTCGAACCCAAGGAAGTCGAGCAGCTCCTCACGCTCTTCGACGACGAGGCCCATCGCCACAACTTCGAGATCCGTGCAACCTGCGCCCCGCAGGCCCAACGCATTCGCGTCCAGCGCGCCAAAGCCCGGGAGCGTGACGGCCAAGAAGCCGGCATCGGCCTCGCAGCGTCATCAAAAGGATGCCTCGCTGGTGGAGGGATCGTGTTCGTCGACGCCATCGGGCGGGTGTTCCCCTGCGGCTATCTCCCCCTCGAAGTGGGCGACCTTCGAACAATGCCCCTCGCAGACATCATGAAGCAGTCCGAGCTGCTGGCGTCACTCCGCGACACCTCGCTGCTAAAAGGACGATGCGATGGATGCGCGTATGCGTCGTCGTGTGGCGGCTGCCGTGCGCGCGCCTTCGGAACGACGGGCGACCTCTTCGGCGAAGAGCCCACCTGCCCGATGGTAGGACCCAAAACGCATTGACTTCTGGCATCCTGGTTGTCGACAAGCCGGCGGGCCCCACCAGCCACGACATGGTGGCGCAGGTGCGTCGGGCACTGCGCGTGCGCGAGGTGGGGCACGCAGGGACCCTCGACCCTTTTGCCACGGGGGTCCTGGTGATGGCCGTGGGGGAGGCGACCAAGCTGGTGGCGTATCTGTCAGCGGACGACAAGGCTTACGAGGCGACGGTGCTTCTAGGGGTGGGCACCGACACGCTCGATGCACAAGGGGCGGTGGTCGTGCGGAGCGAGCTTCCAGTAGACGCGCTTTTGCCGTCGCGTGTGGAGCGGGTGCTCGAGGGGGAACGAGAGAGGACCACGCAGGTACCTCCGCAATATTCCGCGGTTCACCACCAGGGGGAGCGGGCCTACGACCTGGCAAGGCGAGGCGAGGTAGTGGAGCTCGCGGCTCGTTCCGTGGCGGTGCGCGAGCTTCGGCTGGTGGGGTTGGCTCCTCCCCTTGTGGAGCTCTTTTTGGTGGTAGCGAAGGGGTATTACGTCCGTGCGCTAGCGCGTGACCTAGCCGAGGGCCTTGGAACCGTCGGGCATTTGGTGAAGCTTCGGCGTGTGCGGTCTGGGCACTTCTCGTTGAGCGACGCGGTGGGACCAAACGACTGGACGACTGGGGTGATCCCGCTGGCAGACGGGGCGAAGCGGTGCTTGCCGTACGGGATCTTGACGGACGATGCGGTCCGCAAGGCGCGTTTTGGGCAACTTCTGTTGCCCGAGGAGGTCCCCTCTGAGGCAGCCGGGGCGCAGGCATGGCTCGATACGAAGGGACAGGTCGTAGCTGTTGGCGAGCGTCGCCCTGACGGTTTCGGACGCGTGCTTCGAGGCTTTGGAATCCCGTCATCTCGGTGAGGCGTGCAAGCCAGGCCGGATCTCCCGATCGAAGAAGCCCCGAACGCAAATGAATTTGAGTCACGCACCTCCAACAAACAGTGTCAAGAGACACAGTTTGTTGGAGGTGCG
>CAITRH010000656.1 GCA_903894755.1 uncultured delta proteobacterium | reverse complement strand
TACTCCAATGCCAAAGCATACCCGAAAGTGACTGCTTTTTCGAGGGAGTAGCGCAAACGATGGCCTCTCGCGAAATCTGAGCGTCGATTTTACATGAGGTTGACCACGTTCCGAAGGCATCGAGGCGCAACGTATATTTTTGCTCTTGACACGGAACAAATGTTGATCTTTTGGCATCCGAACGAGGGAAGACCCTGAAGTGCTCATGCTCGAACGACGGTTTCACGGGGCCATCGAAATCGGCGATCAAGGATCCACCGTTCAAATGGTCGCCCCGCCAGCGGTCTAAGTTGGCAGTCTTTTCTTTTTCTTCCACCCGGCTGACGATGCTGACGATGGCGTTTTGGGAGCGTCAGCACCACGAGGCTTGTTTTTCCGATGCTGACGATGCTGACAACGCTGACGATGAGAAAGTTAGCGCCATCCTGTTGGATGCCGTCCTATGTGAAGGATGGCTACTGGACATCGTTGGACATTCCAACGAGGTTACGAATCCGGTGCATAAGCTGGAGCTAAAGATAACAAATGATGCTTCGGGTGGAAGATAAAGCAAAAGGTCGACAAGCACCTTTCGGTACGAGTCGACCTATTCTCTAGTTAGATCACAAGCATGAGCATGGCCATTTGAGCCAATCAGCTCAGACAGGAGAGGCACGCAGATCTCACCGTCCCGCCAAAATGCGGGGCCCCCGCCCCCCATGACCTAGGTGACCACCAAACCATCGGGCTACCCGCCACTTTCGACTCCCTATCCGCCTTTTCTGGCGGGTCACCCGCCCGCCTGACGCTACGTGACCGTTCGATCCCCGGGTACCCCACCCACAAATTCCACTGACACAGGAAAAACAGCCGGGGTACCCGCCCATTTGCCCTACGTATAGGGTCATTGGCAACGGTCCCCCCGCGTTTCATCCCAGCTTTCACCTCCCCCATAGCGGCGAGGCCGTCCCCCTCCGCCCCTTGGCTCTCTCGTTTCAACGGGCTTGCCAACTTAGACCGCGGGCGGGGGGGGACCATTTGAACGGTGGATCCTTGACCGCCGATCTCGATGGCCCCGTGAAACCGTCGTTCGAGCATGAGTGCGCTTCAGGGTCTTCCCTCGTTTGGAGGCCCGAGGATCAACATTTGCTCCGTGTCAAGAGCAAAAATATACGTTACGCCTCGATGCGTTCGGAACGTGGTCAAACTCATGTAAAATAGACGCTCAGAGGGGCTAGGTAATCCAATGCCCATCCGCCGTGAACAGTAGGTTACCGCGTTGGCATAATGGTGCCGGTCCAGACGAAATATCGAGAAAAAGTGTCGATCTTCGGAGGGGCACAGGCAAGGGCTCATAAACCACGTCCAGATCGAGACCCGCCAGTTCTGCCAGACGAGGCTTTGGCCGAGGAGCCCGCGCAGCGTACTTAAAGTACGTGAGCAGGCAGCGTAGCCCTCACCGCCATGCGCAAACGGCGGCGACATCGGTGCGTCGAAGCCATCCCGGTCTAAGTTGAGCCTTTTATTGCCAGGGACCCGCTGCGCGTGCATGCAGCTTCATCCCGCGTGCACGCGGAGTCTTGTTGCGTCGACGCGCGGTCGTTGTGCGTGCACGCGCATCGAAGCCCCTGCCGCCGCCGTGACGGATTACGCCGAAGAGCCATGAACCGCGACGTTGCTCGGTGGGCACCTACGGAGAACGGTATCCCGTCTCCTTCAGCAGCGCCTGGTCGAACGTCGCGACGACCGTGCATCCGGCCGCGAGACTGTGCTCGCGGATCAGGTAGTCGGCGAGGTCGCCCTTTCCAACCAAGAATGCGGCCAATGCGCGGGCGAATTGGCTGGGGACCGAAAACGTGAGATGATCGGCTTTGATGATGCTCCGCAACACCACGGCCACCTCGGTGCGTGAAAAAAGATATCGCGAAAGGAGCACCCAGACGGTCTCGCAGAGCACCACGTCCGAGACGAAGAGCGTGGATCCGTCGGCGATCGCCTGCTCGAAGAGCGACGTGACCTTCGCGGTCTGCACGGCGTCATCCTCGACGAGAAAGCGAACGAGCACGTTCGTGTCGATTGCGATCACTCGCCCCCCGCAACCTTGCGGATGGTCTGGTTCATCTGCTCGACAGTGACTCCCCGAACGTTCGGCTTGAGGACACCCCGGAGCGACATCAGACCCACTCGTTCTGCCCGTTCCGCGTGGACCACGATCGTCCCGTCCTCCCGGACCTCGAATCCAATCCGGTCGCCCGGACGAACGCCGAGGGCCTCCTGGATCGGCTTCGGGACCTTGATCTGTTCCTCGTTCGTCAGCGTCGCCGTGTGCATGTGGTTCCTCCGTCAACGCCAAGCCTAGCACTGGCAACGCAATGCCGATCCGCCGTGAACGGAATCTTGCGGCGTCGATACAATGGGCCCATGCAGGCGGAACATCGGGGAGAAGCGTCGCGCTTCCGAGGGGCGCGGGTAAGCAGCTCCTTGGCCTCGCATCGATCGAGGGTTGACGTGGCTCCTATAGGAGCGAGGCTCCCCTCGAATGCTCCTTGGCCTCGCATCGATAGAGGGTTGACGTGGCACCTATAGAAGCGAGCCTAGGCACGTGTGGTATTTGGCCTCGCATCGATCGGGGATCGCCT
>CAITRH010000655.1 GCA_903894755.1 uncultured delta proteobacterium | reverse complement strand
TCTCCACTGCAGAGGCGCATTGTGCAGCTCATGGAACTGCCAGAAGACACCTACGACCCGCCTTCGCCTGTGGCGCCCATCGCGAACGGGTAGAAACAAGTACAGACTGCTGACCGAAATCGTTCAACGGGGACGAACACTGCAAGAAAGCGTGCCGTTCTCCCTCGGCATTGCCTTCCTGATGCAATCGTGAGTCCCGGACTCCTTCGGAGGTCTTCGGCCCTCCCATGTCCGCCCTCAAAAAGTCCTGGGAGGTCGGCAAACTCCCATTTCTGATCATGAAAAATGGGTCCGGTTTGAAAAAATGGTCGAAAGGTGCGCCTCAGTAGTGCGGGTGCTCCCGATTGACACCAGGGTGGCTGGCGTCACCTGGCTCGTGACGAGGATTCTCTGTCTGCGTCTTTCCCGCCCGATCGGTAAACTTCAATAACGTGTCCTTCGGATAGATGAACTGGTCGCGGGAGTCGTAGGGCACTGCGTGCATCCCCGTGTCCATCCGGATTGCGTCACAAGGACACGCCTCGACACAGAACCCACAGAAGATGCAACGGAGCTCGTCGATCACAAACTTGACCGGGTACTTCTCGTAGCCGCGTCGCTTGTCACCGTCAGCGTACTCCCCCGCTTCAATGAAGATGCACTGCGCAGGACACGCCGTAGAACAGCAAAAGCAAGCGACACAACGTGGGCTTCCATCGGCGCGGGTGGTGAGCCGATGAAGCCCGCGAAACCGATCCGGATAGGGGCGCTTCTGTTCCGGATAGCTGATAGTGCTGATACCTGGGTCGAGCCGCTCGGTGACCGGGTCGGGGCGATTTTGTTGAAGCATGTCGCGCAGGTTGATGAAGAAATGCTTCATAGACACGCCGACCCCGCGTACAACCTCGGGGATATACGACTGCACCGGCAAGTCACGCTCAGCTCGAGAAACTACCACCGCGTTGATCGAGGTGGGATAGTGCTTGGGGAAAGTCCGCTTCATGGCAATTCTCCTACGCCTGCATCGCTGTAGTCTTCGTCCCCCCAGCTTTGTCTGCACGTGTTGCCGCAGAGCCCACGATCCAACGTTGAGGATCGCGCGACCCGACGAACCACACCACGAGCCTCACCAAAGCGTACGCTAACCCGACTGCAACAGTGGCCTGGCTCACGTGACCTAGCGTCTTGAGCATCGCCGCCGCGCCAGTCCCTGCCTTGTCGAGAGCCAACATCACGACTCCCGTGATCATGATGTTTGCCAGCGACAGAGGAAGGAGCACTTTCCAACAAAGCTTCATCAGCTGATCGTAGCGAAAGCGCGGGAGACTCCAGCGGATAAACGCCTGGATCCAACAGAGCAGAGCCACCTTGCCAAAGAAGGCCACGACCCCAAATACGGTCATCCAGATGTGCGCAATGTCCTGGTGCAGCAGCACCGTGTCGCCAAACTCCAGGGTGAGCCCGTCGCGATGCAGAAACGGCAGCTGCCATCCTCCGAGAAACACGGCCACCACCAACATGGAGCTCGTGACGATCTCCATGTATTCCGAAAGGTAGAACATACCAAACTTCATACCGGAGTACTCGGTGAAGTACCCCGAGACCAGCTCGCTCTCGGCTTCGGGAAGGTCGAACGGGATCCGCTTGCTCTCGGCTACCGCGGCAGTGAAGAAGAGGAAAAACGCGACCGGTTGCACGAAGATGCCCCAGGCGTTTTCTCCCTGCCAGCGTGCCATGTCGTCGAGACGTACGCTTCCGTAGATCATCATGGCCCCAATAAGGGACATTCCAAGAGTCACCTCGTAGCTGACCATTTGGCTGGACGCGCGAAGGGCCCCAAGGAGAGAAAACTTGTTGTCGCTGCTCACGCCCGCGATCGCGGCGGCAATGATCCCCTGGCCTGCGATGGCAAATACGAAGAGAATGCCCACACTCAGCGGCGCTACCTGAAGGTCGATAGGGCCAACAGCCGAACCCACTTCGCCACTGCAGACTCCGTAACGTCCCACTGCCGGGAAAATGGTCTTCTCGAGTCCATCGAGGGTCAGGACACGCCAAAGGCTCCCAGGACAGACTGTGTCGCCAAAGGGGACCGCCGCCAGCAGTATCACAACAGGCGCGAGCGCCAACATGGGAGCAAGACCAAAGAGAAGACGGTCAGCCTTGGGCGGACGAAAGTCCTCTTTGAAGAAGAACTTCACCCCGTCCGCCAAGGTGTGGAGCAGTCCTGCGAGCCGAAGCTCTAAGGGGCCAATTTTGACGACTGCGCGGTTTGGGCCCACACGGTCCTGGATCATGGCGCTCTGACGCCGATCTACCCAGGTGAGCACTCCCGCTAGATTGAACACAAACCCAACGATGATGGCGATCTTGACGATCGTCCAGAGCACGAGCGAGCCGGTCAGCATAGTGCGTTCCTCACGAGGCGAGCGGCGCCTGTTCCGACAACGATGCGGTAAGTTGAGAGCGTATTGCGCGAAGCTTGGTCCAGGAGACCTCCACACCAAGCGCTTTGCCGAGGGCAGCAAGCTGCTCCCAGGCGGGACGGGATGCGCCCAGCGGTTCGAGCGCCTTTTCCGAAACCTGCCGCACTCCCTTGGCTGTAACGTAGGTTCCACTCTGCTCGGCCCAGGAGGTCGCAGGCAGTAACACCGTTGCAGCTTGCGCCAGCGACCCGTCATGAGCCGCTACCGTGATCAGCTTGATGCCAGCAGGAATAATTGCCTCCGCGGTCATGCCGCCCAGAGCCAACACATGGTGGACCGTTCCGCTTTGTACCGCCTCGAGCAGCGCGGACAGCGGCTTGGCCTCGGGAACCAGTCCGCGGACTCCTGCCGTGTTTGGGTTCTTGTCGGCGTGACGCAGGATTGCATCTTGGTCTCCGTCGCCTTTGCCTGACCAAAACCGCAAGGTGGTGCCAAACGTGTTGGCGAGCTCGGCCAGTGCCCAGTTGTCTTCAAGGGAGTGCTGTGCTGAAAACACCACCGCAATAGAGGCGCGTGCTCCTCCTTCAAAGAGCTTCGCTGCAGCCTCCAATGCTGCCGGGACCGTCGAGGTTTTCCCGTTCACCCGGGCCTCCGTAATCCGTCCCTCGTGAGCCTGCCGGTAACTCAACATGCCCTCGTCGCACATCCAGTATTTGTTGACCGCGTGGTTTTCCCTAGGACGGTACCTGAACGCTTTGTTGTACCGCGGGTCGTAATCGAGGTGCGCATTGCACCCAGTGGCACATCCCTGGCACACGCTGCTGGCTGTACGCAGAAACCAAACCCGAGCCTTGAAGCGGAAATCCTGCGACGTCAGCGCTCCAACAGGACAGACATGCTCGGTCATCAGCGTGTAGTGCCCATCCAGTTGCCGTCCAGGCGCCACGCTGATCTCGTTGAGGTTGCCACGCTCTCGCATGCCCAACACGGGGTCCTTTGCGATTTCCCCCATGACACGAATGCATCGCGTGCACAGGACACACCGTTCGGCGTCGTACACCATGGTAGGACCAAAGACGACAGCCTTCGGTTTGTGGACTGGCTCGTCGCGCAAGCGCTTGGAGAACTTGCCATGTTCAAGCCAGTAGTCCTGGAGCTTGCACTCTCCCGACTGGTCGCAAATGGGACAGTCAACCGGGTGGTTTAGCAGGAGCGACTCCTGCACCGCCTTACGCGCCTGGACGACATGAGGACTGGTATCGGCCTTGACCTCCAACCCCTCGGCAGCTGGGAACTGACAGGCTGGAACAAGCTTAGGTTTCTGGGCGGGTTTGTACTCTCCAGTTTTCGAGTCGAGCTCGAGGACATCGAGCATCAAGGGTCTCATCCCGGGTTTCGGGAGGATTTCTACGAGGCACATGCGGCAGTTGGCCGGAGCAGAAAGGCCGGGATGCCAGCAATAGTGAGGGATTTCGATCCCTTTTTTGGCTGCTGCGCTGATGAGGGTCTCCCCTGGTTCGAAGGGGATATCGACGCCGTCGAGCTTGAACATGGGCATGGTGGATAGCTGTCAGGTAAGAGGTCTTAGTGGTCGCACTCGCCGCCGATCATGTTCAGCGAACCGAACGATGGAATCACGTCACTGAGCATTTTGCCTGTAATGAGCTTTCCAAGCCCACCGACAATCTGGAAACAAGGGGGACGGATTCGGACGCGGTAAGGGGTCCCGGAACCGTCCGAGACCAGGTAAAACCCAAGTTCTCCGTTGCCCCCCTCCGTGTACGAGTACACTTCCCCCTTGGGGACCTTGGCCCCCTCCATGATCAGTTTGAAGTGATGGATAGTTGCCTCGATCGTGGTGTACACGTCGCTTTTTTTCGGAAGCACGATGCGGGGGTCGTCGCAGTTGATAGGGCCGCTGTCTGGCAAGCGGTCGAGTCCCTGCTCGATGATCCGGATGGACTGGCGGATCTCGGCAAGACGCACCAGGAAACGATCGAGCGTATCGCCTCGCGACCCAACAGGCACCTCGAAATCGACCTCGTCGTATTTCAGGTAGGGATGGGTCTTGCGGATATCGTAAGGAACTCCTGACGCCCGCAAACAGGGGCCGGTCCAACCAAGGCCGATGGCATCGGACGCGCTGATCGTGCCGACGTTTTCCATACGGTCCAAGAAGATGCGGTTGTTGACAAGCATCCGTTCGCCGTCCTCGGTCAGACTGAGGAGCTTTGGCAGCGAACCTCGGCAAAGCTCTTTGAAAGCAGCAGTGGGAGGCTTGGCCATTCCTCCGATACGTCCAAAGGAATGGGTCAGCCTGGCTCCAGTTTCTTCTTCGAGGATATCCCAGACCATCTCGCGGGCCTTGAGAAACCAGAGGAACGGCGTGAAGGCGCCGAGCTCCATCGCCATGGCACCGGTGCACGTCAGGTGGTCGCTGATGCGAGCGAGCTCACCGAGGAGCAGACGGTACCATTGGGTGCGTTCGGGGACCACCAGCCCACAAAGCTTTTCGACAGCGAGGGCGTAACCCACGTTGTTCAGCATGGGGGAGACATAGTTGAGGCGGTCGGCGTAGGGGAACACCTGGGCCCATGTGCCGCGTTCGCACATTTTTTCGAAGCCGCGATGCAAGTAACCGATCTGCACGTCGGCTTTTACGATGTTCTCCCCACTCAGTTCGAGCACGATGCGCACTGTGCCGTGCATGGCAGGGTGCGACGGTCCCATGTTGAGGTGCATGGGCTCGGAGGGCAGTTCGAGCTCCCCTTCGTCGAGGTCCAGGTCGACAGGCTCCATCGGGTCTCCTTCAGTTCTCTTCCGGTCGTTGCCAGACCTGGCGGGGGAAACTCATTCCTTCGTCGGGACCGAACGGCGGCTGTTTTTCGAGTGTGATGCCAGCCTCTTCCTCGGTCCGGTAGGGGACAAGGGGCTGGGTCTTGTTGGCGGGATAGTCTTTTCGAAGCGGATGCCCCTCGAACTCCGGATACATGAGGAGGCGTCGGAGGTCGGGATGGCCTCGGAACACGACGCCGCTCATGTCGTACACCTCACGTTCAAGCCAATTCATGCCGGGCCAGATGGAGGTCAGTGAATCGAGCTCGGCCTGGTTCATGTCGGCGTCCCCGACCCGCGCTTTGATGCGGATCCGGTGACGACGGGCAATGGAGTAGAGGTGCATCACGACCTCCATGCGGGGGAGACGACCCAGGTAATCGACACCGCAAAGGTCGACAGGGAGATCGAATTCCAGGTCTTTGCGCAGGAACTCGCCGATCTCTTTCCACTTTTCTGGGGCCACGACCGCGGTGTCGTCGCCGAAGTCGCTGTGGGTTTCGAGGATCGCGTCGCCGAAGCGGGCCTTGAGAGCGTCGAGGACTGCCTGGCTCATGACGGGTCCTTTTTTTTGTGTCCGAGCTGGACGAGCGTCAGGGGATCTTCGCGGGGCTTGAGGATGCGTGGGGTGCGGTCACCGCGGGCGATCTTGTCTTGGAGCAGCAGGAGTCCATCGAGGACAGCCTCAGGACGAGGCGGGCAGCCGGGGATGTAGACGTCGCAGGGGATGATTTTGTCGATGCCTGGGACCGTTGTGTAGTTGTCGTAGAAGCCACCGGAGCTAGCGCAGGTTCCGAAGGCGAGGACCCATTTGGGGTCGGCCATCTGCGAGTGGATGCGACGGAGGACTGGGGCTTGGCGCTGGCTGATGGTTCCTACGACCCAGAGGAGGTCGGCCTGACGTGGTGAAAACCTAGGGGCTTCGGCGCCGAAGCGGGCGACATCAAAGCGGGGGCTCGCGACGGACATGAACTCCATGCCGCAGCAAGCCGTGACGAACGGGTACTGGAACAGAGAGTATTTCCGGGCCCAATTGAGGAGGGCCTCGAACTTGGTGGTGGCAAAGCCCGCTTCGTTTCCGTCGAGGGCGACGGTGCGGGTGGGGGCGCTCAGGTCTCCCATTCGAGGGCTCCTTTTTTCCAGATGTAGACGAGGGCGACGGCGATGACGGCCAGGAAGGTGCCCATGGAGGCGAGGCCTAAGGCGCCGAGGGAGCGGAACTGGACCGCCCAGGGATAAATGAACACGGTCTCGATGTCGAAGACGACGAAGAGGATGGCGGTCAGGTAGAATTTGACACTGAGTTTAACGTGGTTGCCGCCGGAGCTTTCCGAGCCGCATTCGAAGGGGATCATCTTTTCGGGCGTGGGGTTTTTCTTCCCGAGCACGCTAGCGAGGATGAAGAACAGGCCGGCGAGCGCGGCGGCGACGGCCATGATGAGAAAAACTGGCGCGTAGGTAGGCAACAAGGTCATGGGGTGCCCAATTCTTTCGTCGAGCTTGGGGGTCGCGTTGGCCTCCGAGCGTCGGGGCGATTCATAGTCCGCGTTGAGCGTCATGGGAAGTGGGCGGCGATGGAGACGATCGAGTCCCTGACGGTGTGGGACGTCGACTGTCGATCCTCGCGTTGGGGAGCGACATCTATGGTACGCAGAGGCATGAAACACGCTGGCCAGGCCTACACACACACCATTTGGAAGATCAAACCCGGGAAACAAGAGGAGTTTATTCTGCGCTGGACCGAGTTAGCCGATTGGACTGCCCTACAGGGTCTTTCGGGGAAAGCTCGGCTCTTACGCGATCTGGATGATCCAAACCGCTTCGTGAGCTTTGGCCCTTGGGATAGCGTCGCCAACGCCAAGCGATGGAGAAGCCTCAAGGACTCTCACGAGCATCTCAAACGCCTCCAGGAGGTTCTCGAGGATCAAGAGCCCCGCCTCCTCGAAGTCGTGGTCGAGCGCTAACTTCGCTAACTTCTACCGTTGCGCCCAGCGTCACGACCGGCGACACTCGCGCCGTGACAACGCGACCTTTTGGGCAATCCGCAGCTATCGTGGTGGGACTCGGACTCGGGCTTTGGGTGAGCTTGCCGCTCGCCCAGGGCGACGCCAAGGGACCGACCATCGGAGTCGATGAGATCAAAGAGGGGATGAAAGGCTACGGCCTCACCGTCTTCAAAGGAACTCGTCCCGAGCGTTTCGACGTCGAAGTCGTCGGAGTCGTACGCAATTTCCGTCCTGGGCAAGACCTCATCATGGTCAAAACGCCCCATCCTCGGCTCAACATCACCCGCAACGTACGCGGCATGAGCGGCAGTCCCATCTATCTCGACGGGCGTCTTGCCGGCGCCTACGCGTACAGCTGGTCGACCTTTCCCATCGAGCCGGTCGCGGGGGTGACTCCCATCGCGCCCATGCTGGTCGAACTGCGACGTCCCATGCCCCCGGGGTTCTGGCCGCTCGAGGGGGGACAAGGCGTTCCAGGCGCTCCCGCGGCTTCCGCGGCCCAGCAACGGCATCAAACGAGCCTGACCAGTTTCGACGGTGTCCCTGGAGAATACGACCTGACCAAGCACGCCCAGCAGGTGGCCGCGCGGGTCGGATTGGCCCCCGATGGAACGCGTCCGGTGCTTGCCGTCGCGACTCCGATGTTTCTGACCGGGGTGGGGGATCGAACGGCCCGAGCACTTCGCACTTTGTTTGAGCCGCTCGGGTTCGAGCCGATGCAGGTAGGAGCAGGGCAAGGGACCGCAGGGACACCAGAGCACTACGAAAACGGCGGTGTGCTTGGAGTGCAGTTCATACGAGGCGACCTGTCGGCTGGAGGCATCGGGACGGCAACGTATGTCGAGGGGCGCAAGGTTGCCGGCTTCGGTCATCCCATGATGGAAGCGGGCGACACGTCGTTTCCCGCCTGCGTAGGGCAGATTTTTTGGATCAATGCAAGCGAGCTTCACAGCTCGAAGATTGGCGAGTGTACTCGGCCCCTAGGCACGGTGATCCAGGACCGTCAGAGCGCCATCGTGGTGGACGAGACGAAGGTGGCGCCGACGTTCCCGGTGCGTGTGGAGATACTCGGGGTGGTGGGGGCGCCGAAGACTGTGTGGAATGCGGAGGTAGCCGAGGATCGTTTCATGACCCCGTCGCTGACGGCGGCGGTGTTGGGGGCGGCGGTGGAAGGGACCGTGTCAGAGCGGCGCGATGTGACCTGGCAGCTTCGCTCCAAGTTGGTGGTGGCGGGCCACGGGAACGTGGAGCTTGAAGACGTGGGGGTTTCGCTTGGGGGGACTCCCGATTCGGGCGACTGGCAGGGGTCGCGGGTGGTGCGGACTGTCGGAGACATTTTGAACAATCCGTGGCAGCGGGTGCGTCTCGAGCGTCTCGAGGCGACCTTTACGGTGCGGTTTTCGAGGGATCTCTGGCGGCTACGGGGAGTGGAACTTCTCGATCCTGTGGTGGATGCGGGCGAGCGTGTACGCATTCGGTTGAAGCTTCTCGAGGTTGCGGGACCGGAGCAGTCGCGGACCGTGGAGGTGCGGATTCCGACGGAGCTTGCGGGCAAGGAGGTCGACATTGAGATACTGCCTGGGCACGAAGTACCGCAGGATCTAGCGCCTCCCGAGAGTCTTCCCGAGCTCTTGGCCAACGCGCCTCGTTTGAGCCACGCGATGAAGGCGGTGGTGTTGCAGATACGGGTGCCGGGGTTCGGTGTGGCGTATCGGGGGAAGGTAACGCAACGGCTTCCGCATTTTGCACTTGACGCGCTTCGTCCAGCGACTTCGGACACGGGGCCCGACTCGTATCCGTCGTACGTTCGGACCGTGGTGCCTTTGGATCGGTACCTCGAGGGGCGGGATCGAGTGCGGGTGAGGGTGCGAGCGTCGCGGTAAGCCCCGGGCTAGCTGTCCAGAACAGGGCATATTGTGTCCCGGACAGCCTCGATGTGGAAAAACCTTTGGGTTTCGAGGGGGGGGCGGTGGCATTCGATGTGCTTTTGGTTTGCCTGATTCGCGCGACCTCTCCTGCTAGCGGTCTGATCGCGCGATGTTGATACTCGGGCTGCCCATCGGGACAGGACGGGTGAGGGCAGGCTCGTC
>CAITRH010000654.1 GCA_903894755.1 uncultured delta proteobacterium | reverse complement strand
TGCCCACGCAGTGCATCAGCCGCTTCTTGAAGCGCTTTCTTGACTCCCTCCATCAACATGATCCGTCCATAGAGGCACCTCACCCCGGCGGCAACTCAACGGTTCACTTTAATTTCTGTTTTGAGGGAATTCCCCATGTTCCGATGCAGACATCCTTGACCGTACAGGCGGTACCGACGCCGAGTTGTAGTGAGACGAGCCAAATCGTGAGTTCCCAATGGTGCCACGGCAACGCTTCGAAGCGCGACCGCTTCCAGGAGGCGCTGCGCGATCTTCGGGGGGGCCTCGCTCGCTGGGAACTCTGGGGATACCTGGGTTGGGTCGACATCCGCCGGAGGTACCGGCGGTCGGCGTTCGGACCGATATGGCTCACAGCGAATGCGGTAATCTTCAACCTCTCGCTCGGGTTCCTTTACCCAGCCATTTTGGGCGTTCAGGTCCAAAGCTATCTGCCCATGCTGGCGGTCGGAGGGTTCCTCTGGCAGGTGATGTCGAGTTATGCTTCGGAGGCTTCGACCGCCTTCATCTCCTCGGAGCCGTTCCTGAGACACATGTACGTGGAGCGCTCGCTCTTCATCTACCTGGCGCTCTGGCGCCAAACGATCCTTGCGCTCCACGTGCTACCGATCCCACTTGCGATCGCGTTGTTCTGCGGAGTCGGCCCGACCTGGGCCATGTTTTTCGCCATCCCCGCGCTCGCCATATGGCTCATCCTCGGCTTTTTCTTCGGGCTCCTCCTTGCGATGGTCTCGACGCGCTTCCGGGACATGGTGCAAATTGTAGGCACCGCGTTCCAACTCGGCTTCTTCGTAACGCCAGTACTCTGGACGGAGGAATCGCTCGCGTCGCGGCGGTGGATCGCCCAAATCAACCCGCTCCACCACTTGCTCGAAATCTTGCGAGCGCCGATCCTTGGGCGGGTCCCCGCGGCCGAATCCTGGGCTGTTGCCATTGCCGTTACCGTCGTCGTGTCCACCGTGTCCGTGGTCGCTTTTGCCATGAAACGAGCGAAGCTCCCATTCTGGCTGTAACGGTTTTACCGATGGCACATCTTCATCTTCATGACGTCTCACTCTCCTATCCGCTTTACGACGTACAGGCTCGATCGCTCCGAAATACGCTAGCAGCCATCGGAACTGGTGGTCGAATCCGAAATGAATCGCGTCGGAAGACCACCGTCTGTGCCCTCGACAAACTCGACCTTCGATTCGAGCATGGCGACCGCGTCGTGCTCGTCGGGCATAACGGCGCGGGCAAAACGACCCTCCTGAGGGTCCTTGCTGGGATTTACGAGCCCACGTCGGGCCACATCTGCGTCGAGGGGACCGTCGCCGCCCTCTTCGATCCCATGCTCGGCGTCGATCCGGAGGCTTCTGGGTACGAAAACGTCCTGCTTCGTGGAACCATCCTCGGCATTCCTCGGGCTGTAATGCGCGAACGAATGGACGAAATTGCTGACTTCGCCGGGCTCGGGGAGTACATGAGCCTGCCGGTTCGCACCTATTCGTCCGGGATGCAATTGCGTCTCGGATTCGCTATCTCCACGTCGGTCCAGCCTGACATCCTGTTGCTTGACGAATGGTTGGGGGCGGGCGATCAGTACTTCGTCGAAAAAGCCGTCAATCGAATGAACAGGCTCGTCGGCAGTGTCGGAGTACTCGTTCTCGCAACTCACAACCTCGAACTTGCCGCACAGATCGGGACGAGAGCCGTTCTATTGGCCCATGGGCGGGTCGTCGCTCAAGGCTCGGTGCAGAGGGTGTCGGAGGCGTATCGGTCCAAAGGGGGGGGTGACCGCGGGTGACCGCCGTCCCATGCACCTCGTGGGCCGATGCATTTCAGGTTGGTTAGTTTTTGCCCTTTTCCTTTTGACCAAGACCGTTCATATATCTATTGCGAAATAGTTCTGCGGTATGCGTTTCTGGACACGCTCGAATGACTTGCCCGCAGATGGGGCGACAGAACCACGTTCATAGAATATTCTTAGAGAATGTCCGCAGATGAACGCATTCGAGAACAGGAGTGGTCGGATTCGCAACCGCTCCGCCATATCCAGCCTCACCAGGTAGGATGAAGAAGAGCTTGCTCATGGAAATGACGATACTCCGGGCCCCGTGGGAAAAGAACCGGACAAGCGCCCTGCGACGCTATGAATGGTGTTCCCGTACCGTTCTGGTGCAAATTGCCTCCACGATTATTCGATTAGTAGAGCTTATGGCATGTCACCCAATGGTCACCCGGGGGGCTGTCGAATGGCGGCGCTAGTATGATGCGGTACTTGGTGACCTGCGACCGGTATTTCAAGGACTTACCCGGAGGGTCGGAGAGAATCGCTTGGGAATTGTCCCGATGGGCCGCCACCCGGGGTCATCGAGTCACCCTCGCATGCGGCGCCGAAACCGCCTCGACGTCGTGCATCGATGGCGTTGATGTAGTCCGATTCCCGCTCTCCGAGGGGTCTCCGTTCCCAGTTCGATGGCCTTCACACCTTCTGGCTCTCCATTCGGCGCTGCGCTCCGTTCAGCCGCTGGAGGGGTGGGACGTTGCCCACGCGCACACACTCCTCGGGGGGGTCGCCACACTATTGCCCGCGATCCGCGTGCGCCGTCGGATTGCGACTGTTCATTCTCCAGTGGTTCTCGAGCAGGAGCTGAACTGGCGAGATGGCTCGTTTGCAGGCGAATTGCGATGGTTCAGCGGTCGGCGTGTGCTCGCACGTCTCGAGCGCGCTTGGTTGAACCGGTGCGAGCAGATGACGGTGCTGTCCGAATTCACTCTGCGGGAGCTTCGAGCGCAGCACGGGGCCCGGCTTACGACCCCGGTGTCCTGCATTCCCTGGTGGAGCGCGCGTCGGTCGCACCGATCTCGGCAACGCGCCCGACAGGAATTGGGCTGGCCCCTGGAGGGCACGGTGTTTTTCACGCTCCGGCGGTTGGTGCGGCGGATGGGCCTGGACGTGTTGGTCGAAGCGTTCGCCCGGATTGCCGCACGCTCTGCAGACGGACACCTTTGCATCGGCGGCAGTGGCCCGGAGCGGAGCGGTCTCGAGAACCTCGTTCGTGCTCGAGGCCTTGGCAATCGAGTCACGTTTCTCGGTCGCCTATCAGACGACGACATCGAGCGTGCGTACGCTGCCGCCACGGCTTTCGTCCTGCCGACGCGATCGCTCGAGTGCTTCGGGCTCATTGCGCTCGAGGCGCTTACGCAGGGGTGTCCGGTCCTCGCTGCGCGGGTTGCTGCCATCCCGGAGATGCTCGATCCCATCGCTCCTGGCTGCCTGTTTCCGCCGGGCGACGCTGGGGCACTGGCGGATCTGCTGGAGGGCGTTCGGAGCGGTTCGCTTGAGCTGCCGCGGGCCGAGGTGCTGAAGCGATATGCATGTGAACGGTACGGTCGAGAGGCCATCGAGCGGCAGTACGCCGCCCTCATCGAGGGAGGGGGCGTGATGTGAAGCCTCGTGTCCTCGCCATCGTGGAGCACTATCTTCCCGGCTACAAGGCGGGAGGGCCCGTACGCACCGTCAGCAACATGGTGGAGGGGCTTCGAGAGCACGTGCAATTCTGGGTGGTGAGCTCCGATCGTGACTATGGGGACGCTGCGCCTTATCACCATGTCCGGTCCAATGCATGGAACGAGTGTGGGAACGCCCAGGTGTTCTACGCCTCCCCGCGCCAGCTGCGGAGCTGGGACCCGGTTTGGATGGTCGACTTGGTCCATACAATTCGTCCAGATTTCATCTACTTGAACAGCTTTTTTGCCCCGACGAGTGTACGGTTTGCGGCGTGGCGTCGGGCGGACTGGTTCGGCCGCGAGCGCTTCCTGCTCGCGCCGCGCGGCGAATTTTCTCCAGGTGCGTTGGCGATCAAGTCCAGTAAGAAAAAAGCGTATCTCGCTTTGGTACGTCGGACCGGGCTCTATGGCGACATGGGCTGGCAGGCATCCTCCGACCGAGAAGCCCGGGAGATTTCGCAGGTATTTCCAGCCGTCCGAGCGCATGTGGCGCCGGACATGGTGGCGCCCGAGGTGCCCGCTCGCGCCGTCCGCTTCGAAAGGCCCGCTAAGACCCCTGGTACCGCGCGATTCGTGTTCCTGTCGCGCATATCGCCCAAGAAGAACCTGGATTACGCGCTTGAGGTCCTACGAGACGTGACGGGAAACGTGGTCTTCGACATCTACGGTACCAGGCCCGATGCTGCCTATGGGAGAACTTGCAGGTCTCTTGCTGCCAAACTGCCAAAAAACGTGTTGGTCCACGACAGAGGGCCTGTCCCGCACGACGAGGTGTTCGCCGTCCTGGCCCAATACCACTATTTCCTCCTCCCGACGCGCGGCGAGAACTTCGGCCACGCAATTTTCGAGGCGTTTGCCGCTGGATGTGTCCCGCTGATCAGCAACGAGACCCCTTGGTTGGGGCTGTGCGATCGCAACTTGGGATGGGATCTCCCCCTCGGAGACCGCACGGCTTGGCGAAACCAGATCCAATCGTGTGTCGACTTGCCCCAGACACCCTACGTCGCACTGGCAGCAGGCTGCCGAGACTTTGCACGAAGTTGGGTGAGAGACCCTTCAATCGTTCGAGCGAATTGTGCTCTGTTTGCTCCAGAAAAAGGGGGAGAGGGAGGTAATCCAATGGGCTGACGCAACGACGAGAAAAAAGCACCCGCCTCGTCTGGTATTTAGAAACCACGGGGCCCGATCCGGATGGGTTTTATGAACGCTCCAAGATATCCTGAATCCCATTTGGCAAAAGGAATACTTCTCTTATCGAATAACGCATCCTTTCGCGCGCAGCCCTCTGACGGTCTTCGGCGCTAGTAGCTCGCGGCGGAAGTCCTTGGACACTCCGAGGAGTCCGGGAGGAGTCCGGTCGGCCCG
>CAITRH010000653.1 GCA_903894755.1 uncultured delta proteobacterium | reverse complement strand
CTCAGTAGACTCTTAATCCGTCTCGGTAGACTCTCGATCAGTCTCGGTAGACTCTTGAACCGTCTCGGTAGACTCTTAATCCGTCTCGGTAGACTCTTGAAGAGCCAATGGAGACGGATGGAAGGTCGACAGCGACGAGTTCTCCGCATACTTCTAAGACAGAACCTACACCCCAATCCGACGAAGCCCAAACACCGGTCTGCCCGCTTGCCTCGAACGCTCGATGTCCACCACCACGTCGAGGATCCACCCCGTCTCCCCTTCGTCCCCAAGCAGGCTCTGCTCCACCCTCCAACGCTCGGGCTCCCGCTCAATCTGCGTGTTCCTCGGAACCCGCGCCTGCGGATCGGTTCGAAGCGCCCCGTGCTCGCTGAAAAATGGACGCAACACCTCGTCGAAACGTACCGCGGTCCAAACCTCGTCCCCAGCCTCCACTAACCCGCACGCCCCCACGTAATCCCTCCGAGCCAGCGCCCGTACCAGCGAAAATACCTCGTTGCGAACCACCACCGTGAACGCCTTCTCGTCATCCACCAGATCCGTCGACGCTGCCGCACTCGGAACCGCCTCGCCCAATACGGTTGGAAGACGCAAACTCTCCCACTCGTCCACAAGACTCGAATCCACAGACTTCACAATGGCCCTGAAAAATACCTCGATCTCGTCCCACTCCGCCGTCTTCGCTAGCGTCGGAACAGTCTTCACCATCGTCTTGTAAACGTCCGATAGGTACCTCAGTAAAAGCCCCTCTGCTCGCTCTAGACCGTAGTCCTTCACATAGTCGTGAAACGACTGGAACGTCTCCACCATCTCCCGAGCTATCGACTTCGGACGGATGTTCTCCCCCACCCATGGATGCTTTAGGGCGAAGTCATTGAAAGTTGCGTAGATGAACTCCTTTTGTGGCTTCGGATACTCCAACTTCTCAAGCTCGGCGATGCGCTCGTCGTACTCCACTCCTGCGGCCTTCAGCTCGGCCATCTTCTCGCGCTTGATCTTGTCAAGCTGCTTCATCAGCACAAGCTCGGGATTCTCCAGGATCGCTTCCAACAACGTCAGCAGATCCAGCGCATAGGTCTCACTCTCCCGCCCCACCTTCGGGATCGTGTCGAGCAGATACAACGACAACGCTTGGTCGAGAGAAAACTCCTCCTGCAAGTCCGCATTCACCTGTACCTGCTGCGTCTCCGGAACTACCGCAATAATGCCCGCGTCCACCAGCGACCGGAACATCGACGCTGCCGAACGACCGTGAATGCGCTTCACCGCTCGTCGCTCGTGGCTCCGATGAACAATGCGTGCCATCGCCTTGCATCCGCCGCTGGGACGTGCCAGCACGTGAAGGAGCATGCCATGGGTCACCTGAAACCTGGAAATAAGTGGCTCGGGTGAAGAGCTCGTCAGCCTGTCAAAGGTGGTCTTGTCCCAGTGTACATAGCCCTTCTCCGGTGGCCTCTTCCTGACCATGCGACGAAGCTTTCCCTTGTCCCCTCCCGCCCGGCTCTCGAGACGCTGGTTCTCAATCACATGCTCGGGGGCCTGTACCGCCACACTCCCCTTGTCATCAAAGCCTTTCCTCCCCGCCCGACCGCTGATCTGCTGGAACTCCCGTACCGATAGGATCGTCGTCTTCTCCCCGTCGTACTTGCAAAGCCTTGTCAGCAGCACAGTGCGGATCGGAATGTTCACCCCAACGCCCAGAGTGTCCGTGCCGCATATGAGTTTGAGGAGTCCTTTTTGCGCGAGCTTCTCCACAAGTAACCGGTACTTCGGCAGAAGCCCCGCATGGTGCAGCCCCAAGCCGTGACGGACAAACTTCTGAACCTCCTTGCCATACGGAGAGTCGAAACGGACCCCGACAAGTTCGGCTGCAATGGCTTTCTTCTCGTCCTTCGAGAGGAAATCAAGGCTCATGAAGTTCTGCGCCTCTTCAGCCGCCGCGCGCTGCGTGAAACAGACCACGTAGACGGGCGCCTTCTCGCTCCTTAGCAGGTCGAGCACCGTTTCATGGACCGGGGTGTCCCGATACGAAAAGTCGAGAGGGACAGGGCGCTTGCCAGACTTGATAGCTGTCGTGGGACGTCCATTGAGCGCCGTCAGGGCTTTCTCGAAGAACTCGGTGGGTCCTAGCGTTGCGGACATCAGCAGAAAGACAGCCTGGGGCATCGTGAGAAGTGGAATCTGCCAGGCCACTCCACGCTCTTTGTCCGAGTAGTAGTGGAATTCATCCATCACGACCCAGTCCACCTTGGAGTCCCGCCCCTCGCGCAGCGCCATGTTCGAAAGGACCTCCGCAGTGCAGCAAATGATCGGAGCGTCGCGGTTGACCGACGCGTCCCCCGTCATCATGCCGACGTACTCAGGGCCGAAGTCACGGCACAGGGCGAAGAACTTCTCGCTCACCAACGCCTTGACCGGGCAGGTGTAAAACGACCGCTCGCGACGGGCCACGGCAGCGAAGTGAAGCGCGGTGGCGACCAGCGATTTGCCCGAGCCCGTAGGGGTCCCCAGGATCACGTTGCGGTCGGCGAAGATCTCTAAGATGGCCTCTTCTTGTTCGCGGTAAAGGGTCAGACGGCGCTCGTCGACGTACCTAAGGAACCGGTCGAGCAGATCGTCGGAGGTGACGTCCTCGGGACGCGGAGGGAGCGTGTCGAGCTGGCGGGCGAGTGGGGCCTCGAGACGGGACATGGGTGAAAGCGCTTATAGCCCTTAGTCACACGTGGGGGGAGCGCGGCCGCTCCACCCCACCCCCCCCCAGCCGAAAACAACGCTGCATACAAGATGGCCCCTGGTACACACGAGGTGCATGTCCAAGTCCGATCCGGTCACGGCCGCACGTGCGGCGCTCCTCGAAGGCGTCGGTGCCGAAGTTGCCGCGAGTTTTCCCGGCATCACGCGGCTCGGTGGGCAGCTCGTCGCGGCGCTTTATCTGGCCGAGGGGGCCCAGTCGATGGACCAACTCGGTGTCGAGGTTGGAAGGTCCAAGAGCAACGTATTTGCGAACTTGCGGGCCCTCGAAGGCGCCGGCATCGTCGAGCGTCAACGCGAACCCGGCTCCCGTCACGACACCTACGCGCTGCGGGGCAAGTATCCCGACTGCATCATCGGCGCGTACGTGGGACGTCTCCGGAGGGTCGTCGCCGACAAGCGCGCTCTCTGCCGCCGTGCCCTTGCCATCTTGGGCAACACGGATGGCGACGACGTGGAGGCCCTTCGCAGCAAGCTGCACCGGCTCGCCGCAACGTACGAGCGGTTCGGAGACATCTTTGCGCTCCTTCCCCCGATGGATGGCCCCATGGACCTTGAAGCGGGCCTTGATGCGCTTGGCCCCGAGGTCCTCACGATGCTGGCGGTGGTGGTGCAAAAGGCGCTCGGAATAGGCCCCATCGAGCCGCCCGCACCTAGCCCTTGTCCTCCTGGCGTTGCGCGTAAAACGACGAAGCCAGCGCCATGAACACGTAGAAGCAATACGACATGGTCGTCTGACGCGCGATCCATTCGGCGGTGCCTTGCAGGAAGGTCACTGTGAGCCCGGCGGTCATGCCCAGCGCAATGTCGCCTCGAACGCCAGGGAAAAACGACGCTCGCAGAAGTGCAAAGTACACGGTCGCAAGCATCAAGAGGTACGTGCCGCATCCCGTGTACCCGAGCTCCGCGGCCGTGAGCCAGTAGATGTGGTGCGCGATGCCGTTGCGATCGCCAAGGTCGATGTGCAGCCGATCGGCGTATCCGCCTCGATCGAGCACCAGCGAGTACATGTTGATGCCGATGCCGAAGTTGTGTTCGTCGGCCATCGCCTTCGCCGCCTGGTTGAAAAGCTTACGGGCAAGCTCGCTCTCTTTGGGCGCCTCCACAAAGCGCTTGATGATCTGCTTTGCAAACACCGCAAGGCCCACGAGCCCGGCGACGAGAAACGCCACGGTCACTCCCACCTTGCGCACCGTCGGCCCGCGCACAAAAGACCCCATGATGACCAATCCAATGGCCATCACAAACATGGCCATCCCGCCCCGTGACAGCGAAAACACCACGGACAACGCCCCCGAGAGCACCACGAAGGGGGTCAGCCGATTGCCCGCGCCGGTCAGGATCAGTGCAAACGCTATGGGGCTGATGATGTTCACGATCATGGCCAGCGAATTCGGGTGCGACTGCGATCCAATGGAACGCGCCATGTGAACGATGAACTTCTGCTGCCCCGCCATCAGCCCCTGCGCGATGACTCCCAGAGCCAGCCCGTCGAGCACCGCACGCACCATCGCAAGCTCGAGGAACACGGAGGCCAGGACGCTGAAGGTGAAGTACATCCGAACGAGCTTCCAGACGCTGAACGACGATCGAAGCATGTCGGGCGTGGCCGTGAGGCTGAGGAGCACGAACACGAAGTAGATGAGACGTACCGCGACGAAGCGGTAGGGGCCGTTGATGGGGCGTTTGCGATGCAGCTGCGAGAGGGCAAGGGCGAACACCAAGAGGTCGACCGAGGTGACCTCGATGCCACGTGACTCGCCGCGGTAGGTCTCGTCCGAGATGAGGTTGATGTGGGACGGGTTGAAGAGGTCGAACCCGAGCAGGACCACCACGATGCGGCGGATACGTTCGGACTTGGCCATCCGCTGGGCGAGCAGGGGCACCGCGACCGTGAGGCTGAAGATGAGCGCGAGCCACTTCACGTTGGGAGGTCCGAGAACGTAGCCGATGGAGGCGCGTGGTCCGAGAAGACGGCGTACGCTGGTCGCATGCGCCTCTTGGTTTGCTCCTGCGCCTCTCTCCTCGCGTCTGCTCTGGCTTGTGCGGGGTGTGGCGGACACGTCGCGCTAAACCGTACGGATCCCTATGCGCCCCCATCGGAACGGGTGGAGATTGCACCGCGGCCCGTAGAGAAGATGCGCACCAAGCTCCCCAACGACACGGCGCTGGTGGAGCCCGGTCAACCCATGGTGGGCTCGCTTCAAGAACGCGCGCTCACTCATGTGCACGCTCCGGCCCGCGTCTGCTCCGGGGTGATCCTCGGCAAGAAGCTCGTCGCCACCGCGCACCAGTGCGTCGGAGATGCCGTGCAAGGGGTGCGCCCGACCCCCAAAGGCGAAGAATTCTACGTCGAAGTGGCGTCGAGCAGCTTCACCTGGACCCGCCGTACCGTGGTCGCTGCCGTAGTCGCCGGCTGCGAATGGGAGCGGCTGGACATCGCGCTGCTGGTGTTGTCCGAGCCCATGGAATGGGTCAAGCCGCTGCGGATCATCGCGGTTCCGCAGACAGGGTTTCGCGCACAAGCGCTCGGCTTCGGACAGTGCGGCGGCACATCCCACGGCGTCTCCGAACGCGTAGGGCAGGTGCTTCGACGGGAAAACGCCGAGATCGAAGTGGATGTCCCGCTGTGCAGCGGGGACGTAGGCGGGCCTCTGGTCGACCCGGTGACCGGAGATCTGCTGGGACTTATTTCGCATCAGAACTCCCCGACCTTGCGAAGCACAACGATCATGCGTCTTGACACCTCACCGGTCCATGCGCTGCTGCAGCAAGCTGCGGCCGTTGCAGCGGAACCTGGCAAGGCGTTCGAGCCTGTGTCGTGTGAGTAGCGCCCTTCGACCGCCCCCGTGAAAACCGTAGCCATCGTCCAAGCGCGCACATCGAGCACACGCCTTCCACGCAAGGTCCTCCTCGACATCGCCGGACAGCCAATGCTCGCCTGGAACCTCCGGCGGCTCGCCCGAACCAAGCGCATCAACGAGGTCATTGTCGCGACCACGACCGACACGCAAGACTCCGCCATCGTCGACCTCGCAACGCAGCTCGGGTTTCGCACCTGGTGCGGCCCCCTCGAAGACGTCCTCACGCGCTACGTCGGCGCCGCTCGCATGGCCGACGCCACCACAGTCGTTCGGGTTACAAGCGACTGCCCCTTCATCGACCCGGACCTCATCGACGCAACCCTCGCAACCTGGCCGCGTCCTGGCGTCGACTACCTAGGCTTCGGGGGCCATCCCCGCGGCCTCGACCACGAGGTGATGACCACTCAAGCCCTCCTGCGCGCCAACGCCGACGCGACCCTCGACTACGAACGAGTCCACGTCACCCCCCACATCTACCGAAACCCTGGCAAGTTCCGGGTCGAGATGACGCTCTACAAGGTCGACCACTCGAACCACCGGTGGTGCGTCGACACGGAAGATGACCTCGCGTTCGCGCGGGAAGTTGCGAGGCGTCTTGGTCCTGGCGACGCGTTTGGTTGGGAGTCGATCTTAGCGCTCGTCGAGGGCGATTCCGTGCTCGGGGGCATGAACGCCCACGTGCGTCAGAAGGACGTTGAAGAGGGCTGATGGCCGCTCTTGCTCCATACGCACGGGACTTGGTCACCTTGTTCGCATGGTGGCTGTTGCTGCTAGCCTTTGTCGCGATGAAGCCGCATCTTTCAGCGCTTGAAAAAGGGGCACTCGAGGTACTCGCGAAGGGGCTTCGGGAGCGTTTTGGGGCCCGACTGCACACGCTAACTTTGTTCGGCTCCCGCGCCCGGGGCAGCGGACGCGACGACAGCGATCTCGACGTGTTGGTGTTGATCGATGCGATGTCGCGCGACGATCGTCGTGCCGTACAGGATCTCGCAGCCGACCTTGGGATAGCGCACCACCTGCTCTTGTCGCCGCTTGTCGCCGACGCGAGCTCGTGGCGGTGCGATCTGCCTCTCGCGCGGGCCATCGAGCAGGATGGAGTGGCCTTATGACTGAAACCCCGCTGTCGTCCGCCGAGCTCGAGATCGTCAAGGCTCGGCGTCTGCTTGCTTCTGCCGAATACTCGGCCGGGGGCGGGTTTCACGAAGACGCCGTCTCGCGCGCCTACTACGCAGTGTTCCACGCCTGCTGCGCGCTTCTCGCTTCCATAGGGCGCACGGTGCGCACCCACGACGGCTTACGGGCGGTCATCGGCGAACACTTTGTCCGACCGGGCAAGCTCCCCGTGAAATTCGGGCGCCTTCTCGCTCGCATCGCCGCCGATCGCAACGACGCCGACTACAACTGCGCGGCATCGTTCGGCGCACAAGACGCTACCGAGTGCCTCGACGCAGCTCGAGAGCTGCTCGACGCCGTGGAGACCTTGCTTCGAGACAAATGAGCGGTGAACTTCGCAACTTGGCGAGCGTTGTTGAAGAGGGCTAAACCAAACCCATCTTG
Source organism: uncultured delta proteobacterium (assembly GCA_903894755.1). Lineage (GTDB taxonomy): Bacteria > Myxococcota_A > Polyangia > Polyangiales > Polyangiaceae > CAITRH01. Next base: position 10,213 of record CAITRH010000653.1, on the reverse strand, counting down.
AGAACCGCAGGTCCGATCCGACGAGCCTGCCCTCACCCGTCCTCTCCCGATGGGCAGCCCGAGAAACGAGATCGCGCGCTCAAACCGCTAGCAGGAGAGACCGCGCGAATCAGACGAACAGAACGCACATCGAGTGCCATGCCCTCCCCCTCAAAAATATTATGTTTTTTCCACATCGAGACTGTCTGGGACACAGAATGCCCTGTTCTGGACAGGACAGCCAGCACTCCCGAGTTTCATCCCTGGTGGTGCGCGAAAGCTCGTGCAGCCTTTCCAGCAGGAACAGCCAGGGCGTCATCGCGATCGGAGTTTGAAAAGGCCCCGGAACTTAGCGGGCCGTTGTGAAAAAGACGAGCGCCCACGGCCGACCGTTTCCTCCGCCTCATTAGACGCGCTACTGCGGCCCAGGAACCGTTCCCTCCGCCTCGTTCGACGCGCCACTGCGGCCCAGGAACCGTTCCCTCCGCCTCGTTCGACGCGCCACTGCGGCCCAGGAACCGTTCCCTCCGCCTCGTTCGACGCGCTACTTTGTGTCAGGCACCCGCCCGGGGGGCTTGGGGACGGCCTTGCGGCGTCCGGGCTGTCAAGGATGGTATTGGGTCATCCAGTCGAGCACACGTTGAAAGAGGTTGGCGCGGCCCTCGAGCAGCGTAAACGTGTGATCGGCCCTTGGAAAATAGGCCACTTCGGCCTGTTTCCGAAGCTCGGGGCCTGGAAACATGTCGAACAGTTGCTGGGCATAGTTGAACTCGTCCGGATTTTCCCCAGTGTAGACGAAAAGAAACCGTGCTCCCCGTCGTGCCACGCACTCCAGTTCCTCGGCAGCCACGGCCCGTGGAGGGTCTTCCCTTTCAAACAAGACCTCGGCTTGGGACGCGCGTTGCAAGGCGGCCTCTTGCTGTGCAGCGGAGGCGAATTTCAAGGAGATGCGCTCGATCTGACGGCGCAAGGTCCGAGCCACGTGAGGCGGCGATAGGAGCCGCATGGCATAGTACCGAACCCGTGTCTTGGTCGTCGGATACACATACCCGTCAAGAAAAACGGCTCCTTTCAAGCGCTCGTCGGCGACGAGGGCCCGATGGGCGGCCACGGCTCCCGAGCAAAGGCCCAGCGCAACGAAGTGCTGTACTCCAGACCGCTTGGTGATGAGGTCCATGGTCTCGCGGATGTCCTCGACGCAGCCCTGATCCAAGGAGAGGTCATCGCAGCGGGGCTCGCTGTCTCCAAGGCCCGATTGGTCGAGGCGAAACGATGGGTACCCCAACAGGGCAAGACGACGCGCCAAGTCGACATGCATGCGGTAGGGGCCAACGCGGTGAATCAACCCTGCATTGAGGAAAATCAAGGCGGTCGCTCGCCGCCCGGTACGCTCTGGAAGGTTCAGGACTCCCACCAGGCGTCGTGTCTGACCAAAGCTACAAATGCGCTCGTTCATGTCGACAACTCAATGAGAAGGGACGCGATGAGCCGGTGCAAGGTCCCGGGAAGAAGCGCCTGTTCGACCGTTGCAACCTCGTTCCAGCGCCCTGGGGTCCCCTCGGAGTGGCACACGACGGGTCTGGAGCCAAAGGTAGTCCGTAGGTAGTGGTATTCGGGGAGATCCTCGGAGGTCACCAACCCGAGGGGAACGGTGGTGTTTGCAAGGTCGGTAGGCAGATCGAGCGCGTTCAGCTCCCCACGGAGGGGAGGTCCAAAGGGAAACCCCACGAGTTGTCCCAGCTGTCCCAGCTGTCCCAGCTGTCCCCCATGCGAACTATCTCCAAGGAAACGAGCGACGGTCGGCCAACGTTGGGACAACAGCTGCGCCAAGTGGAGCGGGAAACGATCCGGATCGGTCAACATAGCTCCATGCAAGGTCTCGAGCTCGGCAAGGTAATGCGCCCCCCGGACAACAGGATCCCAAAGGACCAACGTGTCGGCCTCGAGCCCCTCACCAAGCGCCCGGGCGGCAAGCGCTCCTCCGAGCCGAAGTCCCACCAGCGATACCCGGCGCACTCCAGAGACGTCACGGAGCTCGGCACAAGCCGCACCGATATCGGCAACCCATTGGCCTAGACACGCCTCGGCGCTGTCGCCCCACGAGTCGCCGACGCAGGAGTAGTCGAACCGGAACACGTCGAACCCCTCGCGCGCCAGTGTCCCTGCAAGCTGACGCAGTCCCCAACTGGTACGAATGTTCTCCTGCGCCACGGGGGCACAAAGCAACACGCCACGTTCGAGCGAGCGGTCCCCCTCGGCAGGATGAAAGCAGCCAAACAGCGCTTGTTGCGAGTCCCCAAAGTAGGACGGTGTCATTCTGCCCCCTGTAGCTCACGGGCCACCTGCTCGAGTGTCCCCATGAGGAGAAGCTTAGGACTCAATGTCTTGCCGGTTGACGCTCTCAGTGCTGCGATGACCTCCATTGACAGCAGCGAATGTCCTCCGAGGTCGAAGAAGTTGTCGTGTACGCCGACCCGGGTGGTCCCTAGCGCCTTGCTCCACACCTCGCTCACCACTCTTTCTGCTGGAGTGCGAGGCAGTGTTTGCGCCTCCGACGCTGCCCGAGCTGGATTGCCTAGCGAGACAAGCGCCTTGCGGTCGATCTTGCCGTTCGGGGTCTTGGGAAGCGCGTCGAGCTCCACCAACGCCTGCGGGATCATGTACTCGGGAAGCCTCTTGCGCAGGTGCTTGCGAAGGTCGGAGAGGGTCACTCCCACCTCGGGGTCGGCCACCACATAGGCGATCAAACGGACATCCCCAGCGCGCTCTTCGCGCAGCCCGACGACCCCATCACGCACCGCCTTGTGCTCGCGCAGCACGGTCTCGATTTCCCCAAGCTCGATGCGGTACCCGCGCACCTTCACCTGATTGTCCGTGCGGCGCTCGTACACGAGCAGTCCATCGTTACGAATTCGACAAAGGTCCCCAGTTCGGTACATCCGTCCCCCCGCATGCCACGGGTCGGGCACAAACCTGTCCAAGGTCAACTCGGGCTGGTGCAAGTACCCTGTCGCCACGCCAATCCCACCGATGCAAAGCTCTCCGGGAACCCCCAAAGGCACCCGCTCGAGGGCCGAGTCCACGACGTACACTTGGGTGTTTGCAATGGGATGTCCAATGGTGATGTCGAGCGGGTCGGTGATCCGAACGCAGGTCGACCAGACGCAGGTCTCGGTGGGGCCGTACATATTCCAGAGCGACGCGGCTCGTTCGAGCAGTTCCCTTGCAAGATCGGCTGGGAGAGCCTCGCCACCGCACAGGCAGGTCAAACGCTCGCTTTTCCAACCGGCAGCAAGAAGCACGCGCCAAGTAGCGGGGGTCCCTTGAAGCATGGTGGCCTTGGACTGCTGAAGCAGTTTGAGCAGCCGGACCCCATCCCCGCTCGCCTCGCGATCGGCGATCACGACCCGAGCACCAACTGTGAGAGGCAAGTACAACTCGAGGACGGCAATGTCGAAGGAAAGGGTGGTTACTGCCACCAGGACATCGTCCGCAGTCATGCCAGGCTCACGGGCCATGCTGGCGAGAAAGTTCACGACTGCTCGATGGGGAACCTCGACGCCCTTTGGTTTGCCCGTTGATCCGGACGTATACAGCACGTACGCAGGACTCTCGGGTGCAACGGTGCAACCCACCGGAGCGTCGCTCTCTTTTCCGATTGCCAACGCCTCTTTGTCGACCAACACGGTGCGCGCGGCCCCAGGAGCCAGGTCGCGGACAAGGGAGCTTTGCGTGACCACCAGCGGAGCCTTTGAATGCGCCAGCATGTAGGCCAGTCGCTCCGGCGGAAACGCAGGATCGAGCGGAACGTAAGCTCCGCCCGCTTTGAGCACCGCAAGAAGCGTCACCAGCATTTCCAGCGAGCGTTGGAGGCAGATGCCAACGAGCACTCTAGAGCCCACGTTGTGCTTTTGGAGGTACCGTGCCAAACGATTTGAGCGGCTCTCGAGCTCCGCATAGGTCAACGTTGCGGTGCCACAGGTCACTGCAACGCGCTCTGGAGTTCGGGCCGCTTGACGCGAAATCAGCTCGTGGAGTGTGGTTGCTTCGGGAAGCGGCGCTGCAGTTTGGTTCCACGCATCGAGCTGCTCGAACTCGTCGCGGGTGGCCATGGGGAGCTTTCGCACGGCCACGGTTGGATCCTGCGACAACAGACCCAGCAGTCCGACGAACCGAGCGAGCATGCGCTTGGCGGTCGCTTCTGCGAACAGCTCAGTGCTGTATTCGAGCTGAAGGGCGAGTCCGGCCCCCGTCTCACGTACCCACAGCGCGATATCGGTCTGGGCTGCGCGACTTTCGACGTCGATGGGAGAGAAGACAAGGCCGTCTGTTGTTCGGAGCGGCGCGGACACGTCCAGGAATGCAAACAGGGCTTGATAAAGGGCACTGCGGCTGGTGTCGCGTTTGGGCTGAAGTGCCTCGACAAGGCGCTCCAAGGGGACATCCTGATGGCCATAGGCGCCCAAGCAGGTTTCCCGCACCTGTCTCAAGAGCTCGCGGAACGAACCTTCGAAGCCGCGAACCCTCAACACCAGCGTGTTTGCAAAGAAGCCTACGGTCCCTTCGAGCTCGGAACGGGTGCGGTTGGCAATGGGAGAGCCTACGAGAACCTGGTCCTGGGAGGCATGACTGGCGAGAAACACTCCATAGGCTGCAAGAAGGACCATGAACAAGCTTGCCCCCTCGGCTTTTCCCAAAGCTGCAAGGGCATCGGTGAGGTCCCGCGGCACCTGAGCAGCTACAGTGGCTCCGGGCGAGGACCAAACCGATGGACGACTCTTGTCGGTTGGGAGGTCGAGCGGGGCCAGTTCTCCTGCAAGCTCGCTACGCCAGTAGGAAAGCTGCTTTTCGAGCACCTCTCCGGTTAGCCACGAACGCTGCCAGACGGCAAAGTCACCGTAGTGAAGTGGAACCGGGGCCAGGGGCGAACCTTGGAGAAGGGCGACGAGCTCACGCATCATGACGCCCAAGGACCAGCCATCCGTGACGATGTGGTGCGTGTACAGCCCCAGAACGACCTCGCGTTCGGCAAGGCGAAGGACCACTGCGCGCATGAGCGGTCCTGCCACCAGGTCGAAGGGCAGGGCCCCTTCCTCTTCTAGGATCTTGTCTACATTGCGCTGTTCGGGGGCAAGGGGGCGAAGGTCCAGCACCTTGAAAGGTAGCTCGATAGAAGCCGCCACCCTGGTGACGGTCCCTGCGGGGTCGAAGGTGGTGCGAAGGGCTTCGTGCCGTTGCACGACCTGTTCAAGCGCCGTCTTGAGGGTGTCGAGCTCGAGGTGGCCCTCGACGCGGTAGGCCCATGCAATGGTGTGGACTGGTGTGCCGGGATCGAGCTGCTCCAGGTACCAGAGGCGCTGCTGGCCAAAGGAAAGGGGGAGCGGTGAGGAGCGGGGGGCTGCGGTGATACGCGTTGTGTCTGCGCGGGCCAGGGCGAAGAATGCGAGCAACTCGTCTTTTTTGTCGCGAAGCTCGGCGCGCAGTTGGGTCGACAGCGCGCCGGTAGGGGCGTTGACGATGAGCCGATCGGCCTCAACGCGCAGTTCGACACCGAGGTTTTTTAGACGTGCCAGCAATTCGGTGGTTTTCAAATTTCAAACTCCTCACGGTCTTCCGAGCCGCCTGTCCGCACCGGTGCCTGCGCATACCGAAGCGCCTCGACATGTTGCGCAATGGCCGCCACGGTTGGAGCCTCGTATACTGTGCGCAGTCGGAGCTCGACTGCAAGCTCGTCGCGAATCCTGGATACGAGCTGGGTCACCAAGAGCGAATGCCCACCGAGGTCGAAAAAGCTGGTTTCGACGCTCACGGTAGACGGACTACAACCAAGGAGCTCGGCAAACGCTTTGGCAAGAGCCGTTTCGAGAGGCGTGCGAGGTGCAACGTGTGTCGGAGCCACCTCGGCCCCCGCAGTGGGCGAGGGAAGCGACTTGCGGTCTACCTTGCCATTGGGGGTCCTGGGAAGCCGCTCGAGGAGCATCAGGGCCTGGGGAAGCATGTAGTCGGGAAGCTTCTTACGAAGATGAGCACGGACTTCAATCAAGGTGAGCTCGGCTCCCGAAGCTGCAACCGCGTACGCCACAAGACGCACATCCCCAGCCCGTTCTTCGTGCATCCCAACAACCCCGTCGGCCACCCCCGCACACTCCCGCAGCACAGTCTCAATTTCTCCAAGCTCGATGCGAAATCCACGCACCTTTACTTGGTCGTCGTTGCGGCGAAGAAACTCGAGACCGCCAGTGGAGCGCCACCGAACAAGATCACCGGTGCGGTAAAGGCGGGCCTCGGCCTCGTGAACAAACGGGTCTCGGACAAAGCGCTCGCGCGTAAGCTCCGGTTTTCCAACATACCCACGGGCAACCCCAGCACCGCCAATGTACAGCTCTCCTGGTACCCCCAGCGGCACCGGTTGCATGGACGCGTCAAGGACGTACACCCTCGTGTTGCCGATAGGAAACCCAATAAGTACAGGAGCGTCCCGTTCGATCAAGCGATGGGCTGTCGACCAAACGCACGTTTCTGTGGGACCGTACAGGTTCCAAACCTCGCTGGCCCGCTGCAGGAGATCAGCAGCAAGGTCGCGAGGAAGCGCCTCCCCGCCGCACAGCGCTCGAATGCGGGTGTCCTCCTGCCAGCCCGCCGCCAATAGCATGCGCCAGGTGGAAGGGGTGGCCTGCACCAACGTTACGTGTTCGGACTTCACAATCTGCAAAATGGCAGCGCCATCAAGGGCAACCTCGCGCGGCACAATGACGGTGCGTGCCCCGACGGACAGCGGCAAGAAGAGCTCGAGGACCGCAATGTCGAAGGAAAGCGTCGTGAGCGCCAACACGACATCGTCAGGACCCAGCCCTGGAGTCCGCCGCAGGCTTGCCAGGAGATTCACTACAGCTCCGTGTGGAATTGCAACCCCCTTGGGGACACCGGTAGAACCCGAGGTGTAAATGACATAGGCGAGATCGTCGGAAGCCACCGACAACACGGGAGCTTCGGTCCCCTCCGCCTCCAACAATGCCGGGTCCCCATCGAGGTACACAAGGTGTGCATCGCAAGGGGGAAGCTCCCCCTGCCGGTCGGTCACTACAACCTTGGCCTTCGAGTCGGCCAACATGTGGGAAATGCGGTCGCTCGGATACTCGCGATCAACGGGCACGTACGCCCCCCCCGCTTTGAGGATTGCAAGTGCCCCCACCACCATGTTGGCGGAGCGATGGACAGCAAGCCCGACAAGGGCGCCCGGGGTCACTCCAACCTTCACAAGGTGCTGCGCCAGCCGATTTGCCTTGGCGTCAAGCTCGTCGTAACGGAGCGACTGCTCGTGATCGGTGACCGCAATCCGTGATGGAGTGCGACGCGCCTGGTCCTCAACGCACCTATGAAGCGTCGTGCGAGGCAGCTCGAACGCAGTGTCGTTCCAGTCTACGAGCAAACGTTTGGCCTCGGCCTCGGAGACCATTCGAAGCTTGGCAATGGGGGTCTCCGGGTTCTTTGCAAGGTCGCCTAGGAGTGTTTCGAAGCTCGCCATCCGCGACGCAATGGTGTCGTCATCGTAGAGATCTGCACTGTATTGGCACTCGAGCACAACCCCCCGGGGAGTTTCCATCACATTGAGGAAAATCTCGAAGGTTTCAAAGGTGCGGGGGTTGGACGCGAACTCCACATCGAGCCCTTCGAAACGCAAACCGGTCCCCTCGATGCCCGTGTCGAGGTTGAACACCACCGAAACGAGCGGAAGACGGCTTGGGTCGCGGGCAATAGGAAGCTTCTTGAGGACCGAACCAAAGGTCGTGCGTTGGTGATCGTACGCATCAAGCACCGTCCGTCGCGCTACTTTCAGATACTCGGAGAAGCGTTGATCGGGGTCGAGCTTGGTCCTCAGTGGAAGCAAGTTGGCACAATGGCCGACCAGCATCTCTTTGCCTGCCACGGACTGACCTGCCGTTGGAATGCCAATCACCAGGTCACGCTGGCCCGAGAGGCGATGCAGAAGGGTCGAAAACGCCGCAAACAGCGTCACAAAGAAGCTGCAGCCGTGACGTGCCCCCACCTTTTTCGTGGCAGCCACGAGCGCAGGCGAAAGGACCCGATCGAGCCTTCCCGCACGAACCCCGCGGAGCGGTGGACGAGGGCGGTCGAGAGGCAAATCGAGCACGGGAAGCGGGGTCTCGGCAAACACCCCGAGCCAATACGCTTCGTCGGAGGGAACCTCTCGTTCATCGCGCGCATAGTCTGTAAAGCGGTGAACCGGTTCGAGTTTGGGCTCCTTTTTCGCGGCGAACGCGGAATACAGGGGGCCAAGGTCTTTGAAAACCACCGCAAAAGACCAGCCGTCGCAGACGATATGGTGGGCCGTGAGCACCACAAGGTGCTCTTCGTCGCCAAGACGGACAATGCTGGCCCGGAAGAGAGGCCCGTGTTCTAGGTCGAATGGGGTCTCGACCTCGCGATGTAGCAACGCTGCTACCTCCGTGGCCCGTTGGTCATCGGTTTCGACGGTAAGGTCATGGAGGGGAACGTCGAGAGGAGTCGAAGAGCCGACGCAGAGCGTGAGACCGTCGGGGCTAAAGGTTGTGTGAAGCGCCTCGTGACGGGCTACTACCGCATCGAGCGCAGCTCGCATGGCGGCAACATCGAAACGTCCACGGCATCGGAGCGTGATTGATTCGTTGTAGGCGCAGGAAGCTTCGGAGTCCATTTGGGAGGACATCCACACCTCGAGCTGGGCCTCGGTAGCAGGGGCGGCTCGAACGAGCTCACCGGCGGCGAAAGGGTCGTAGTCAACCTCGGAAAATGCGGTAGGGGATTGCATGGCCACTTGGTGCGTGAGAATACCCACAGCGGCCTAGCGTTTTCAAGTGATCCCTTGAGGGCAAACATGGTTTTTTTGCCCCCTGCGGTCTTGTGGGGCTCACTTGGAGCGCTCCCCTCCCCCCGCACTCAGCTCTTGGCAATCTCCTCGCCCGAAGCTGTTTGAACCCGACGATTGGCATGTGCCGCTCGACCTCCCTTTCGCCCGGCAATGCGGGCCTCCTCGCTGGTGAATTCGTGCGCCGTCCCTGCCGAATGGGCCGCCTTGCCCCCCTTGCGGGAGATCTCGCTTACGAGGGTCCTGTCCATCGCCGCGAATCCCCTCGGCTTGCGAGGCTTTGCCTCCACTACCTTGGCCTCGGGAGCCGTGGAAACCGCCTTCGCCCGATTGTCACTCTGCGTTGTATGCTCGGAAGCTGCCGTCGTCATGTGCCTCTCCGTTAACCCCTACACGTTGCTCGATTGCTCGATTCTGGCGTGTCTGTTCGCCTACGCTCGCAGGGGCGCTTTACCCTATTGCTAAAACCGGGCCGAGCTCAAACAGGCCCTAAACGCTCGCTTGCCCGCTTGAGCCCGAACCCACCGCAAGCACGAGAAAACATGACGCTCCCGGTCTAACGCGCGTCAAAACTCGTCCGCTTCCCCAGCAAGGTGACTGTGTAGGAGTTCAAATGCGCTGCCGATCTTGCGCTACCGTGCGCAAACTCATCGCGCCTACTTGGCCTTGCCTTGGCTCGCAACCGCCTCCGCGGCCTTCTTCACAGCTTCGGCATCGCCAAGGTAATAGCTCTTGACAGGATGAAGCTCTGCGTCCAGCTCGTACACCAGCGGTACCCCCGTCGGGATGTTCAGCTCCACGATGTCCGCGTCCGACACCTGATCAAGATATTTAACCAGCGCCCGCAGACTGTTTCCGTGCGCCGCTACCAAAACCTTTTGCCCCGATAATACCGCCGGCGCGATCACCTGCTTCCAGTACGGAACCATCCGCGCCACCGTGTCGATCAACGCTTCGGTCTTGGGAAGCTCCGCGGCCTTCATCCCGCCATACCGCGGGTCGAACCGCGGATGACGTGGGTCGTCAAGCTCCAGAACCGGCGGCGGAATGTCGTAACTCCGACGCCAAATCTTTACCTGCGCCTCGCCATACTTGTCCGCCGTCTCGGACTTGTTCAGCCCCTGAAGTCCACCATAGTGCCGCTCGTTCAACTGCCACCCCTTCACCACCGGGATCCAGTCGAGCCCGAGCTCGTCAAGCACCAAGTTCAACGTGTGGATTGCTCGCTTGAGCACCGATGTGAACGCGATGTCGAACGTGTACCCCCCCTCGCGAAGTACCTTCCCCCCTTCCAATGCCTCCCGCCTCCCCTGCTCCGTCAGGCCCACGTCGGTCCAGCCCGTAAAGCGGTTCTCGAGGTTCCAAGTG
>CAITRH010000652.1 GCA_903894755.1 uncultured delta proteobacterium | reverse complement strand
GGTCGCGCCTCCGGAAGGCGTTCGACAGCGGGGACCATGTAATGGTGGTCTGCTTCGCAGGGGCCAGCGGTATTGAAGTGGCGGGGCATGGCGGGAGGGTACCTCACCTTGGCTTGGACGTCCCGTTTCATTGTCGATTGCCCCCGCTAAGTTCCGGCGCCTCGTTAAACTCCGGCGGCATAGCCTGCCACGAAGGCGGCATAGCCTTCTACGAAGGAGGCATTCCCTTCTACGAAGGAGGCATTCCCTGCCACGAAGGAGGCAGGCTCTAATCGCCACCATTCAGGGCACGGATGGTTACCATTTAGAGCCTTTTGCGAAGCAGGCACGCGATGCCGTGAAGCAGGCAGGTTCGGGATGGTCACCATCCAGCGTCTTTCGCGAAGCAGGCACGCGGTGTCGCGAAGCAGGCAGGCGGTGCCGCGAAGCAGGCACGCGATGCCGTGAAGCAGGCATGTGATGCCGTGAAGCAGGCAGGCGGTGCCGTGAAGCAGGCAGGCTCGGGATGGTCACCATCCGGTCTCTGCCGCGAACCACCCAGGCAGTGTCGCGAAGCACCCAGGTCCTGGATTCTCACCCGGCGGCACTTCCGCGAACCAACGACGCCCTTCCGCGAACCATCCAGGTCCTGGATGGTTCGCTACAGGCCCTCCCCTGGGCCCTCCAGGCCCTGCCACCAACCATTTAGATTGCGGCTACTTAAGTCCACGGTCTCTCGCGAGCTAGCCAGATCTTGCCAGCTTCCGCGCTCATCAGCAGTGCGCGCCAAAACCACTCCCCATCGATGGATGGGGGGGAGGTCTTCGGGTCGCCAGCGACGAAGTTGCGGTTCTCAAAGTAGGTTTGGTTCAGCCCCGAGGTTTCAACAGAGAGGCACATGCGACGCGCCCGCTAAAAACAGTCCCGTAGCCGTCTTCGCCTGGGTGAGCAGGGACGGTGCCCCTGCAAAGACCACCTGTCCTCCCAGTGCCCCCGCCTCGGGCCCCAGCTCCACCACCCAATCGGCCGACGCTATCACATCGGGGTGGTGCTCAATCACCACCACCGTGTCGCCTCGCTCCACCAAGCGCTCGAGTACCTGCAACAGCCGACGCACGTCCGACAAATGCAGCCCCGTGGTCGGCTCATCGAGCACATAAACGGTCGCCTCGTGCGCGCTCCCCGCAGTAAGCTCCGCTGCCAGCTTGAGACGTTGGGCTTCGCCCCCAGACAGCGAATTCGACCCCTGTCCAATGGACACGTACCCAACCCCAAGGTCGTGCAACGTGCTCAATGGACGCTTGATGCGGCGATGGTTGGTGAACACCTCGGCGGCGTCCTCCGCCGACAGATGGAGCACGTCGCCTATCGACAGCCCTGAATAGCGTATCTCTAGGGTCTGTGGCTCGAAACGGCTCCCTCCGCAGTCCTCACACGGCGTCACGACCTCAGGCAAGAACGACATCTCCGCCACGGTCACCCCTTGTCCTGTACACGCAGGACACCGTCCGCCCCCTGCTGCCGAATTGAAGGAAAACCGGTTGGCCGTATACCCCCTCATCTTGGCCTCGGGAAGGGACGCAAACAGAGTCCGCACGTCGTTCCACACTCCAAGAAACGTTGCAGGCACCGAACGCGGGGTCCGTCCTATGGGAGACTGATCCACAGCCAGCGCCCGTCGCACCGCCTCGTGCCCTCGCAGCTCTCGAAAGGTCCCTGGCTCGTCTGCAACCAGTCCTAGGGCTCGACGCAGCGCAGGGTAGAACACCTGGCGTACCAATGTGCTTTTCCCCGAGCCGCTCACCCCCGCAACCACCGTAAGCCGTCCCACCGGAACCCGTAACGTCGCGTCCTTCAGGTTGTGCGCCTGCGCGCCGGTCAGCTCGAGCCACGCCGAGGCCGCTGGACGTACCGGGCGTTGCACTCGTGCCGTGGTTGCAAGCGCCTGCGCCGTCGGTGAATGCGGATCGCGCAATACGTCGCGCGCTGGACCTTGCGCAATCACATGGCCTCCGTTGCGTCCTCCCCCAGGACCTAGGTCGATCAAGTGGTCTGCCGCTCGTATGGTCTCCGCGTCGTGCTCCACGACAAGTACCGTGGAACCTGTCGCTACCAGCTTCCTGAGATTGCCCAACAGACGATAGGTGTCGCGTGGATGTAGCCCGATAGTGGGCTCGTCCAGCACGTAGAGCGCCCCCGTCAGACCGCTTCCAAGCTGCGCACTGAGGCGAAGACGTTGCATCTCGCCCCCCGACAGGGTCGACGCGGGCCGACCAAGTCCAAGATACCCCAGGCCCACTTCCTCCACGAACGCTAGACGCCGCAGCAGCTCCGCGTGCGCAGCCTCCGCAAGCACCGCTCGCGATCCCTCGAAACGCCACGCTCGCGCCCTTGCCAGCGCTGCGGCTGCATCGCAGGCCATGAACTCAGGATAGGTATCGCCCGCAAGACGTACCCTGCGCTGTACAGGTCCCAGTCGGGTTCCCTCGCAGTACTCACATATCCTGCGGATCCCCTCTTCGACTGCCTTGGCCCCCCCGTCGATGCCGGTCCCTCCGCAGCCCTCGCACTGCCCCTGCTTCGTGTTGAATGAGAACCAACGCGGGTCGAGCTCTGGAACCCCCATTCCGCAGCTTGTGCAGGAGCGCTCTACCGAAAAGAGCTCCTCTTTGCCGTTGGCCTTGGGATGTCCCTCTGCAACACGAAGGACCCCTGCTCCCTTGGCAAGCGCGTGGTCAAAGGTCTCCCGACGGAGCCCGGCGAGCTCTCCCACGAAGATCACCAGGTCAATGGAATGCTCCTTGGTCTTTGCAAGACGAGGAGGAGACGCGGTGGCCACCAACTGTCCATCGACCCTGGCATGCGCGATGGCCGCCCTGCTTGCGGCAGCGAACACCTCGACGTGCGCCCCTTTGCGTTGACGTACCACCGGAGCGTAAAGCGTTGCCACTCCAGGCCTCTTGGTCAGCTGTGAGAACAACACATCGGGAACCAGAGGGCTTACGGGCACGTCACAACGTGGGCAGAAGATGTCCCCCACCTTGGCGTAGAGCAGACGTAGGTAATGCGCGACCTCGGTCACCGTTGCTACCGTGGAATTGGCCCCCGCTCGTGCGGTACGCTGCTCGAGGGCAATGGAAGGCGGGACGCCCAGAACGCGGTCCACGTCGGGTCTTGGCAAGGTGGGGAGAAACTGCCTGGCATATGGAGTCAGCGTCTCTAGAAACCGACGTTGTCCTTCGGCAAACACCACGTCGAACGCCAGCGAGGATTTCCCCGACCCGCTGGCTCCTGTGACCACGGTCAGAGCACTGTGAGGGATCGCCAGACTGATGTCCTTGAGGTTGTGCTCTCGGGCGTGTTCGACAGTGATGGCATTCAGCGGGGGGCGCACGGGAGCTCGGTCGGCTGCCTTGATAGAGAGCTCTCCCCTCAGGGCTCGTCCCGTCTTCGTGTTGGCTGCTGCGAGCTGTTCGGGAGTCCCTTGGGCTACCAGGAGTCCTCCGTGCGGACCGGCTCCTGGACCGAGGTCGATCACCCAGTCGGCCGCGCGCACCATCTGGAGATCGTGTTCGACCACGAGCACCGTGGCGCCGGAGGAGACCAGCTCGTTCAAGGCCACGAGGACCTGCAACGTGTCTTCAGGATGGAGTCCCGCACTGGGCTCATCGAGCACAAACAGCGTCCGTTTGGGTTGCTCCGCGAGGGCACGGGCCAGTTTGAGACGTTGCGCTTCGCCTCCTGACAGGGTCGACAGCGGCTGGCCAAGTGGGAGATAGCCGAGTCCCAGCGATAGGAGCGGCTTGAGGGCATTGTGGAGAGCTCGATCGTGAATTGCGTCGAGACGGCTGAACGCCTCCTCGATGGTCAGATCGAGCAGCTCGGCAACGTTGACTCCGCGGTGTCGGATCGCGAGGATCTCGGGGAGGAAACGTTTGCCTTGACAGACCGGGCAGAGCACGGACACGTCGGCCAGGAACTGCATTTCGACTGTTTCGTACCCGTCGCCAGAGCACGCAAGGCACCGTCCACCGGTCACGTTGAACGAGAAGTGCCTGGCCGACAGGTACCCTTGGCGCGCTTCGGGCTCGGCGGCAAAGAGCGCTCGGATGCGGTCCCAAGCCTTGGTGTAGGTGGCGGCGTTGCCGCGCGTGGTGCGTCCTAACGGTGTCTGATCGACCAAGACGGCGCCGGCTAAAGACGAAGCCCCGACGAGAGCGGTGTGGGCACCGGGGCGTTCCGTTTCGCCGGTGGCGAGGGCATGGGCGACGGCGCGGTAGACGATGTCTTCGGCAAGGGTCGACTTGCCCGAGCCGCTTGGTCCTGTGATGGCGACGAGCACGCCGAGGGGAATGGAGACGTCGAGATGTCGGAGGTTGTTGGCGGTCGCTCCTCGGACCGTGAGAAAATCTTTCGGGGCTCGTCGCGGCGGCGCTTTTTCCAAGGCACGACGCCATGCGCGGGCGGTGGGAAGATCGTGACGCTTGGCCAACTCGGCGGGGGGACCGTCGAAGAGAAGCGTGCCTCCGCTCTTGCCCGCGCCGGGACCGAGCTCGAGGACCCTGTCTGCACTCTGCACGATGAGGGGGTCGTGCTCGATGACAAGCACGCCGTTGCCACTCTGGGCGAGCTCGCGCAGGACCCGCGCAAGTGGGGCGATGTCGCTCGGATGGAGTCCCACGGTGGGCTCGTCGAGGACAAACAGCGTACCGGTGAGGGAAGCGCCGAGGGCCGTGGTGAGCGCGGCGCGTTGGGCTTCTCCGCCGCTCAGGGTGCGTCCTGCACGATCGAGAGAGAGGTAGCCGAGACCGACGTCGTCGAGGTACGCGAGACGGGTGGAGAGCTCGGTGACGATGCGAGCTCCTTGGGGGTCTTTGGAGGTGAGCGATGCGAGGCAGTCGCGCGCGTCGGCGACGGTGAGCATGTGCCACTCGGCGAGGTTCTTCGATGCGACGCGGTACGTGAGGGCGCGCGGATTGAGGCGAGCGCCTCCACACTTGTCGCACTGCGTGTACTCGCGGTAGCGGGCGAGGAAGACGCGGATGTGCATCTTGTAGGTGCGTCCCTCGAGCCATTTGAACCATCCGCTGACGCCTGGGAATGCGCCGCTTTTCCAGTCGCCGTCGCCGTGGAGGATGAACGCGCGCTGCTTGGCGGTGAGGCGTGACCACGGGATATCCATGGGGATGGACTTGCGGCCGCAGAACTCGACGAGCTCGTTGCGTTCTCGGGTCGTCTTGGCGGTGCTCCAGGGACGGATGGCACCGCCTTCGAGGGTCTCCTGGGGGTCTGGGACCACTTTGTTCCAGTCGACGCCGATGACCCGTCCAAAGCCGCGGCAGCTTTCGCAGGCGCCGAGGGGCGAGTTGTACGAGAAGAGCGCGGCACGAGCGGGGTCGAAGGCGCGGGCACACGAGGGGCATACGAGGCCGCGGGCGATGGTGACCCGCGGGCCGTCGGTGGCGCTTTCGCCGCGGAGCTCGGCGCGTCCATCGCCGCGTTTCCAGGCGACCTCGATGGCTTCGATGAGCCGAGGTAGCGACTCGGGGCCGACGGCGACGCGGTCGACGACGACTTGAAGGCCAACACCGGGCGCGCTGGCTTCGCTGGGGCGGACCTCGTCGAGCTCTCTGAGGCGTCCCGCTACGAAGAGGCGTCGGTAGCCGTCTTGGGCGAGGGTTTCGCGGAGCTCGAGGAACGCTTCGGCGTCTTCGGCGCGAACGGGATAGCTGACCAAGCCACGTAGTCCTGCGAAGGAAGCTGCGGCACGTTCGGCGGCGACGCGGGGCGAGACGTTGACCGCGTCGACGTTGCAGTCGGGGCAACGAGGGATGGCCTCACGGGCGAAGAGACCGGCGAGGTACGGTTCGAGGTCCGCGATGGTGGCGAGGGTGGAGCGGTTCGACTTGACCGGGGCACGTCGGTCGACGGCGATGGTGGCGGCGATGGGGTCGAGCGAGTCCATGGGGGGACGTTCGAGGCGCTCGAGGAACTGGCGCGCGTAGGGGCTGAAGCTCTCGATGAAGCGGCGCTGTCCTTCGGCGTAGAGGGTATCGAGGGCGAGGGAGGACTTGCCCGAGCCGCTTGGTCCAGTGAGTGCGACGAGCTGGCCTGGGGGGAGGTCGAGACTGACGTTGCGTAGGTTGTGCGTACGTGCATGGCGAAGACGGATAGGGAGCATGAGTGGCGAGCCGGACCCTACTTCGGAGGTCCGAGCGACGTGATGGAGTTGCGTGAGCGAAGGCGAGAGGGTAGAGGTCGGACTTCTCTGTTTTCCTAGGAGCTCAAAAAGAATGGCAACCCGCGTAGCAATCAATGGTTTTGGCCGTATTGGCCGCCTGGTATTCCAGGCACTCTGCGATCAAGGTTTGCTCGGCAAGGAGGTCGACGTCGTTGCGGTCGTCGACATCTCGACCGACGCTGACTACTTCGCCTACCAGATGAAATACGACTCTGTGCACGGGCGTTTCAAGCACGCCTTGGCGACCAAGAAGAGCAGCGCATCGGCCGAAGGCAACGACGTGTTGGTAGTGGGCGGTGACGAGGTCAAGTGCATTCTGGCGACCAAGGACCCGAGCCAACTTCCATGGAAGGAGCTCGGGGTCGACTATGTGATCGAGTGCACGGGGCTCTTCACCGACTCGGAGAAGGCCAAGGGGCATCTGACGGCGGGGGCGAAGAAAGTGATCCTGTCGGCGCCGGGCAAGGGCGACGTAAAGACCTTGGTGGTTGGCGTCAACGAGGGGGAATACGACCCGGCCAAGCACCACATTGTTTCGAACGCCTCTTGCACGACCAACTGTCTAGCGCCAGTGGTCCACGTGCTTCTCAAGGAGGGCATTGGGATCGAAACAGGCCTCATGACGACCATCCACAGCTACACGGCGACGCAGAAGACCGTGGATGGCCCTTCCAAGAAGGACTGGCGCGGAGGTCGTGCGGCGGCTGTGAACATTATCCCGTCCAGTACGGGCGCGGCGAAGGCAGTGGGCGAGGTGCTTCCGGCGACCAAGGGGAAGCTCACGGGGATGTCGTTCCGGGTGCCGACGCCGGATGTCTCGGTGGTGGACCTGACGTTCCGTGCGACACGGGACTCCTCCATTGAGGAGATCGATGGGTTGATGAAGAAGGCGAGCGAGACGTACCTCAAGGACATCCTCGGGTATTGCCGCGAGGAAGTGGTCTCGACGGATTTCATCCATGACGCGCGGTCGTCGATCTACGACTCTCTGGCGACGGTTCAGAACAACCTGAAGGGCGAGAAGCGGTTCTTCAAGGTGGTGTCTTGGTACGACAACGAGTGGGGGTATTCGAACCGCGTGATCGATTTGCTCCGCCACATGACGAAGAAAGACGCTTAGGGCGAAGTCACGTAGGGGTACCCCCGCCGAACTGGCACGCCTCCTGGCAGGGCCACTGCAACCCCTCTGAGCCATTTCATTCGTCGCAGCCGAGTTTGATCCTCTTCATTCGGTCAGTGAGTGAGTCGGTTCTTCCGCCACCAGGTACTTGGCGTATCCAAGAACTTCCGCCACGAGCTAAACCAAACCCATTTTGAAAACCGCAGGTCCGAACCGCGCTCTCCGCGACCCAGGACCCAGTCCTGGGCTGAATTGTGTCGCCCCTTCGGGGCTGACGATCAACGCACGTGATCCATCCATCTGTTGCCCGGGAAGTCC
>CAITRH010000651.1 GCA_903894755.1 uncultured delta proteobacterium | reverse complement strand
CTGTTCGTACACGATTATACTTCCGCGTCAGCGGAGGCGCGCACATCTCCGCGCGTGTTCAACGTTGCTTACCAATCGGTGAATAGGCATAAATGGCCGGCTATTGAGGTGCGACGTCGCTATGGAGCGAGCTGCACCCGTCAAGTTACCGCACAGGTCGGGAATTTGTCTACGGATCTCGCCGCCTCGGGTAACCCCAAAATGGACACCCCCCCTTGCCTTCGGCGATGGTTACGCGGTTCTTCAGACTGCCAAGCTTGCAGTCGCCCACGGCCAGAAATCCTGGGTGTCCAATGGTCGCAACAAGCCGCTTCCATGTGGGAACGTTGTTCCGGTCTTCGGTCTGTTCCCCCGACAGCGTTGCCGTCGCCAAGGGAATGCCAACGGGATCGAGCGTCGCCAGCACCAACTTGAACTGGCGCAGGTACGGCCGATAGTCCTTGCTGTGTCCAAGTTGCGGTAGTCCCTTGTCGGTTTCACCGGCTCTGTCGTGGTAGCCGGACACGGTAGACATGTCAATGCGGGCCGTGTCCGTGGGCAGTCGGTAGGCCCGCAGAATGTGCTGGCCCAGCTGCTACTCTGTCTCCGGACCCACGGATTCATCTTCCCCAAGGCGATCGAGCAGCGTAGCCAGCCGATCGTCCGTGCAGTCCTCTGGACTCACTGTCGTACCGAGCGCCTGCGACAGCGTGGTTCCCTACAAGCTGGCCGGCTTGCTTCGTGTCGCAGTTTCATCATTGCAGTAGAGAATCCCGGCCCATGTCTGGTCGTCGAACCAGCTCTCGGACCAGGATGGGAAATAGCCATTGTCGTGCCCCTGACCACTAGGAGGCAGATTGTGATCGGCCGGACTGTCTCAATTCGCGCTATCCGCTGTTGGCCCCGCCCTCGGTAAGCCGTCCCGTGTCCGGCACTGACGTGTTCGCTCTCGACCCATCCGACGCCCCTTGGCCACACGCCACAAGAGTGCAATAGAGCGACAAGAGCAGATGTTGTGTCCCACCTATCCCGGTGCATGCCATGCGGCTGGAGATTCCATGTCCTTGGGGTTGCATATGGATTTCCAAGGTCTCCTAGGTTGTCTCCCGCGACGTGTCGAGAACCGACGACGCCTCCATGGCTCTCTTGAGTCGCTCAAAGCGATCCTGCAGCTCCCCGAGTACGGCTTTAACGGACCCCAGATTCCTCGCGTGGGCCGCCTGCTCGATTTCGCCTGCCAGCTTCGCGACAGCCTCGCCGCCTACGGTGGCAGCCGCCCCCTTGATCGTGTGTGCCTGGCGCTCCGTGCCCTTTGAATCCGTGGCTAGCACATGACCCCTTAGCGCCTCCATTTGCAAGGGAACGTCTTCGAGGAACGTCCGCGCCACAATCCTCGCCAGCTGACGCTCGCCCATTGCTCGGTCTAGCAGCGTCGCTTCGCAAAAGACTGCAGGCTCGGCCAGGAGCGGACGGGATGATGGGGCAGCTGGCAATGCTTTGCCCGTACCACCCGCAGCGGCCAGTTTCGCGAGCCACTTTTCCAGTACCTGCGCCAAAACATCCAGTGTCACCGGCTTCGCAACGTAGTCGTCCATTCCCGCGTCGAAGCAGCGCTGCCGGTCCCCCTGCATCGCGTGGGCGGTCATGGCAATGATCGGGACACTGCGGCTCAGTGCCCCAGACCGTGCGGAACGGACAGCGCGCGTCGCCTCGAGCCCGTCCATCTCCGGCATCTGCACGTCCATGAACACCAGGTCGTAGGGGATGCTGCGCAGTGCCTCGACGGCCTCCCGGCCGTTCGCCACAGCATCCGCTGTCAGTCCTAGCCTGCGTAGGATCGCTAGAGCAACCTGCTGGTTGGTAATGTTGTCTTCGGCAAGAAGGACCCGAACGTTGTTTCCGCGCAGGTCGCGCACAGCGTTTCGATTGACCAGCGGCATCGGCTGCTCCACAGGCCCTTGTCCGCTAAGCGCCACCATCACGCAATCGAAAAGCTCCGACTGACGCACTGGCTTGATCAGATACGCCGCAAAGCCTTCCTCCACCAGGCGCTTCGCATCCCCTTGTCGGCCCAGCGACGTCATCATCACAACTTTGGTCCCAGCAAAACGCTTGTCGCTCATCACAACCCGTCCAAGCGCCTCCCCATCCATGCCAGGCATCTGCATGTCTGTCAGGACCACACGGAACGGTTGACCCGCATCAAGGGATCCATATAGAATCCGCACCGCAGTCGGACCATCGGCAGCTTCGGTTGGACGCATTCCCCAGGACAACAGTTGCGCCACAAGCACCTCCCGGTTAGTGCTGTTGTCGTCTACCACCAACGCCCGGCTGTCGGTCAGATGGACAGGCAGGCGCCGTGCTTCGGTCACCTGCGGTCGCTTCTCGAACCGGCAGGTAAACCAGAAGTCCGAGCCGTGTCCCTCCACGCTCCGCACTCCAATCTCGCCCCCCATCAGCTCGGCTAGCTGCTTGGAGATCGCAAGCCCAAGCCCCGTCCCTCCGTACCTGCGCGTCGTGGAAGAGTCCACCTGGGTAAACTTTTGGAACAGCAAGTTCACCTTGTCCTGCGCAATGCCGATGCCAGTGTCGCATACGGAAAAGCGCAGCATAACGTCCGTCATCGTCTCCCTCTCAAAGCTTACCCGCACCGTTACCACGCCTTGGGTCGTGAACTTGACCGCGTTGCCCGCCAAGTTGACAAGCACTTGACGCAGCCGACCCGGATCGCCCCGCAAGAGCGACGGGACCTCGGGCGCCACGGCGCAGACTATTTCAATGTGTTTCTGCTCGGCGCGCAACGCCATCATGGCAATGAAGTCTTCGAGGAGCGCGCGCAGGTCGAAGTCGAGGGCCTCTAGGGTGAGCTTGCCTGCCTCAATCTTGGAAAAGTCTAGAATATCATTGAGCAGAGCCAGGAGAGACTCGGCACTGGTACGAACAGTTTCTGCATAGCGCCGCTGGTCGGTCGAAAGATCCGTGTCCAGCAGGAGCCCGGTCATCCCAATAACACCGTTCATGGGCGTTCGGATCTCGTGGCTCATGTTGGCCAAGAAGTCGCTCTTGGCAATGTTCGCCAATTGGGCCTGGGCAGCGAGAGCGTTGGCGCGGGCGGACGCGTTCTTCAGCTCCAGGTGCTGCAGATTGCGATGGATGACCGCCCCGACGGTCGTTCCCAGCACCCGCAGAAGCAGCGTTGACTCATGGTCCCATTTAACTGTCCTATGAACGCCGTCGAACCCAAGAAACCCGAGGAGCGTGCCATGCGCCGAAACGGGAACCGCCACCAGCGACTGGACCCCCTGAGGTTCGAGGATCTCCCGCTCCGCTCGCCACGACTCGGGCAATTGCCGCACGTCCGGAATATCGATTTCCTTGCCCTCACACAGGGTTTCCATGAAGGAGGGGAAAACACCTGAGGGGACATTCTGAAGGTTTTCCTTCTGTGGCTCAATCCCCTCAGCGCACCACTCATGGGTATTGGACATGAGCGCGCCTTCTTCGGAGAGCGCGAAGTAGTAGGCCCTGTCAACTCCTGAGAATTGGCCAATGTCCCGTAGGACCCCGTCGATCGCCGTGTCCCATTCCTCCTCCTTGGAATTGATCAAGACTGCGGAAACACGCACTACCAATTGGTCGAAGGCGGCCCGGTGCTGTGTTGCCTTTTCGGCAGCCCTGCGTTCGGTGACATCGCGCGCCACTGCGTAGATGAGGCTCCCATGGGGTTGGGAGTGCCATTCGATCCAACGGTAGGAGCCATCCTTGCAGCGATAGCGGTTCTCGAAGTTGAGCACCAGCTGTTGACGGTCCAATTGGGACATGGACGCGAGGGTGCTCTCGAGGTCCTCCGGATGCACGAAGTCTAGGAACCTTTGGCCCAAAAGCTGCTCGATGCCATAGCCGAGTACCCTTTCCCACTCGGGATTGAGCCGCAGGAACCGTCCCTCTATGTTGGCAATGCACAAGAGGTCGAGGCTCTCGATGCGCTGCGCCTCCTGGAGCTTGAGCGCCATCAGACGTCGCCCTTCCTCAGCCTGTTTTTGCTCGGTGATGTCCGTGACGGTGGTGAGCAACGCCGGAGCGCCGTCGTAGGTTATGCGCCTAGAAAAGCAGAGCGCGATGCGCTCCTGGTTACCGAGCCGCAGCCGGACCTCGCGGTGGCTTATCGCCCCGTCCCGCTCAATTTCGGCAAGCACACGCTCTCGGTCGGCGCGATCGACGTAGAAATCAGCCGCCTGGGTAGGAAGCGTAGGAAGCTGCCCAGGACTATCTTTGAATTGTTCGACAGTGGCTGGATTCACGTAAAGGAGGAGTCCATCAAGGCGGGTGACCACCACAGGAACAGGGACCATCTCGAGGAGGATCCGCATGCGCTCTTGGCTCTCGCGAAGGGCAACTTCGGCCTCGTGGCGCCGGGTGACGTCCTCGGCCGCGACCAGCAAAAACCTTACGGCACCGTCGGGACCGGCGATCGGGATCTTGTGGATCTGGTAGATTCGCGTCTCTCCGTTGACCAGGCGTATCGGCTCTTCTGCCAAGTCCAAGGCTTTGCCGGTGGAGATGACCTCGCGGTCCTGGGCGGCGAAGATGGCAGCTTGCCCGGGGGGGAAAAAGTCTTCGTGGACGCCTCCGACTACCTTGTGGCGGGGAAGGCCCAAGAGAGCTTCGAGGGCAAGGTTACTTCGGACACATCGGAGCGTATGGGCGTCTTTGACGTGGACCACAAGGGGGAGTCCGTCGAGGACCGCTTGGAGCGTGCTGACCTCGTCTTCGAGGTCCCTCACGCGCTTTTGAAGCTCGTCGGCTTCGAGCTTGTTCACCCCAGCGCCAACGTCGCGGCCAACAGCTCCCCAAAGCTCTGAGGAGCAAACGCCCGGGCCTCTCCCACAACCTGAGCGACCTCGGATGTGGCCACGAGAACAGGACCTATCACCTCGGGATGCATCGGTTCGGGCGGAAGCGAAAGCTCCTCGAATTCTGCCACTGCCCCCGCGACATCAGACCCCCTCGGGAAAGCGGCCACGGCAGGCGGAGTCGCCTGGACCTGCGGCGTGCCCTTGCGCACCTCCACAGCCGTCTTGACCTCCAGAACGATAGGTGCTGCGGGTTTGTCCGCATTGACCTCCATCGGCGCGAGGACCGCCGAACCGGCGTCTGTCTCATGACGTCGCGCTTGCACCCGGGCCAGCAGCGCTTGAAGCTTCGTTACACGCTCGTTTGCACTCACGAGACCCCCGATGCGGCCTGTAGCCGCGTAAGAACCTCTCCCCAAGCGATGCCGCTCCCGAGCCAGTCACCCGCCTGCTTGACCGCCCGCTCACTCGAAACCAGCACCGACACCTTGGTCCCCTCCCGCGTAAGCGTGGTGCACGCCACCTTCTGCCCAGTCGAAACCTCGAGGGATGCCGCAAACACGGCATGAAGTAAGGGATCGGGCAGCGCACCGTCGGTGACCACCAAAACCATCGCTCTCCCCCAGCGTTGCAAGGACAAACTTCCATACCCCGCAAGCGCAAACTCGGCGCCAAGCTCCGTCACCACGCGTTCAATGGAGGCCTCACGGACCGCGTTGGACGACCCCACACGCGTCAGGATCCGTTTTCCTACCGCCTGCCCCATGGCACGTCCGACCCGCTCGGCGACCCGCGGATCGTCGGCAAGCGCGGCGAGCGCCTCTATAGGAACACATACGATCTGCGTGCCGCCCGCGCGCACCGCTCCTCGGGGCAGATCGAAAACCACAGCGCCAGCAACATCGAACGAGGGTTGACCCATCACCCATGCTTATACGAGGCTCACAAATCGAGTGTCAATTCGCTGGAGCGACCCGCGACGCCGACCTCGACAACTCCTGGATGAACGAAGCCCTTGCCGAGGCCCATGCTGCCGAAGCCGAGGGGGAAATTCCAGTGGGCTGCGTCATCGTGGGTCCCCTCGGGGGACTGATGGGACGAGGCCACAACGAACGCGAGAGGGCTCGCGACCCTACCGCTCACGCGGAGATGCTGGCCATACGAGCGGCGACCAGACACAGCGTGAGCTGGCGTCTCGACGGAGCCACCGCCTATGTGACCTTGGAACCCTGCGCCATGTGCGCCGGTGCCCTGGTCCTCGCCCGCGTCGCTCGCGTGGTCTATGGGTGCGACGACCGCAAGGCGGGGGCGCTCCGATCGCTGTTTTCAATCGGAAGTGACCAGCGTCTCAATCACGTGTTCGAGGTCCGCGGGGGGGTTCTGGGGGATGTCTGCGCCGAACGTCTCAGCGGCTTCTTTAGACGCCTTCGCGCAAGTCGACGGGGTCCGTGATGCGGCCATCTTGAAAACCGCAGGTCCGATCTACCGCTTCCGCGCCCCAATGTCGCGTAGACCTCACCCCCACCTCACCCCCCCAGCCCCCCTCTCCCTCGACATCCTCCTTGCCCATGCGGGCAAGGAAGATCGTCTTCGAGAGAGGGGGCTCGGAACAGTGGTGCACGAGGCTCTCCTCCCCCCTCGCTCGAAGACG
>CAITRH010000650.1 GCA_903894755.1 uncultured delta proteobacterium | reverse complement strand
GCGCAGATGCGCGGGCGGAAGCCGAGCGGAAGCAGGCGGAAGCGGAACGCGAGCGAGCCGACGGCGCAGATGCGCGGGCGGAAGCGGAGCGGCAGCGGGCGGAAGCGGAGCGGCAGCGGGCGGAAGCGGAACGGCAGCGGGCTGAGCGCCTCGCAGAGAAACTTCGTGCCCTTGGCATCAGCCTCGAGTGAGGTAGGGTTCTCTTGTCTCCGAATCACCCCTGCGACGAGGCCCCGTGACTTGGCGATTTCTTCGGTTGACGGCTTAGGGGAATTCGCAATACACCTCTTGGGGTGTGGGTATGATCCGGTGCTCGTGGAAGTCGATTCGGGCGGAGGGAGCGACACGGGCGGGAGCGATACGAGCGGAGGGAGCGACACGGGCGGGGGAACCTGCACCGGGGCCTCGTCGCAGACGTGCGGCAACTGCGGCACCCAGTCGCGCACTTGCACCAATGGAGCCTGGGGCGCCTGGAGCAGCTGCAGCGGTGGAGGCGTGTGCGCATCGGGAACGACGCAGTCCTGCACCGGCGGGACGCAAATATGCACGAGCGCCTGCGCCTGGGGGACCTGCAATCAGACAACAGCAGGCATGGCCTCGGTCCCCGGGGGAACAATGACCCTTGGCGCGAGCGATCAGAGCAACAACCTGCCGCATTCCATGACCGTCGCGGCTTTCCAAATGGACCTCACGGAGGTGACCGTGAGCGCCTACGGCAGTTGTGTGACCGCCACCCAGTGCGCAACGCCGAGCACTTGCGATCATGGGACGCCCAACTGGGGCGTCGCCGGTAAAGAGAACCACCCGATCAACTGCGTGTCCTGGACCGATGCGAACACCTATTGCACCTGGGCAGGCAAAAGGTTGCCTACCGAGGAGGAATGCGCCAGTCGGACCCTGAGCGGGACCCGTCCAAGGGGCGGACTGTGGCGTTCTCCCCGGACGGGCAGCTCCTGGCAAGCGGCTCGCTGGACGGAACGATAGCCCTATGGGAGCTAGGGAGCGGCAGACAGCGTCCTTCGCTGCAGGGGCATCGGGGTTCGGTGGAGGCGCTGGCGTTTTCGCGCACGGGGGACATGTTGGTCAGCGGTGGAGCCGATGGCACGGCGCGCAGTTGGGAGCTGGCCACGGGCAAGGCGCTGGTCACGCTGGCCACGGGCAAGGCGCTGGTCACGCTGGGTGGGCTTCGCGATGCAACCTCAGTGCTTTCCGTGGCGTTCGCTCCGGACGGGCGGGTTGCCGTGGGCTCCAGCGATGGGACCCTGCGCTTGTGGCAGCCACGAGGGCAGGAGGTCCAGGCGTTGGATAAGCACGACGTTCCAGTGCAGGCGGTGGCCTTTTCTCCCGATGGGCAGCTCCTCGCCTCCGCTGCAATGGATACGGTGAGGCTGTTCGACGCACACAGTGGAGTGCCCCTTCGAGCGCTGGGGGACGGTTATGGCGGCACTTCCTCCATCAGCTTTTCTCGGGACGGCGGGCTCTTGGCCTTTGGTTCCGAAACGGGAAATCTCGGCGTGTGGGAGTCGAGCGGTGCAGTCGTGGCGGCATTTCCTTCGGTGGACGGCGCTGTGGGGGCCGTGGTCTTTTCCCCGGACGGCAAGGTGGTCCTCGCAGCCTCCTCGGACCGCAAGGTCCACCTTCTGGGACATGCGTGAAGGGCAGGACCGCAAGGTCCACCTCTGGGACGTGCGCGGAGGGCAGGGGCTCGGGGTTCTGGTCCAGTTGAGGAAACGCAAGGGGGTTACTTGCTGCATCCCCGGGGGCTCTTCGATTTCGTTGGGGTGGAGCCGCGCAAGCTCCCCTTGTGCGTGATAGGTCCCATTGCGGTGCAACTCGACGTGTGCGAGGAGCGCTTTCGTGTGCAGGGACTTCTCTCGAAGCTCTTGGCCATGGAGCTCAGCGTGGCGGATGGGCCGCACAAGTTTGCGCTACTGGCTCGAAGTACCAAGCGCGTACGGATTTTCGGCGTGGTGCTGCAGCGAGAGCCCCCGAGTGTGCAGTTGGACGGGCTCGGGGTGGGGTCGCTCAACTGCTTGTGCATGCTGCGGGACGCGCCGGTGATCAACAAGGCGGTGCTTGCGCATCGCAAGTACGACCTGGTGATCTTTCACATCGGGTCCAACACGTTCCAGGCGATGACCCTTGGGGCGTGCATGAAGCAGGTGATCGCAAGGCACCGCGAGGCGCTTCCCGGAGTGCCGTTGCTGATCATGACGCCACCGGACTTTCTTGGGTCGAGGAGTCCGCCGACGACGGTGTCGTGGCTGGTCGACGTGTGCAAAGAGCAGCGCAAGATCGCGGAGGAGAACGGCACGCGGCAAAGCTGACCCAGGGAGACTTCGTGCACTTCAACGAGCCAGGAGGGGCGCTCATGGGACATCGCGTGCTGGTTGCGTTGTACCGGGACTTTGCCGACTGGGCGAAGCAGCATCCAGAGACGGGATGTGCTCCATCCTCACCGCCGTAGCTCGCGGC